>DATDMD010000208.1:0-14869 GCA_036518975.1 Baekduia sp. | reverse complement strand
CTCGGCGGCGTAGCGCCGCCGCTGCGGCGGAGGCGCGCCGGCCGGCCTTCGGCTGACGCGCCTCAACTGTCTGTGGCGGCGCGTCGCGTCGCTGGCCGCGGTCGGCCGCTTCGGTGGCGCCATCGCTGTCGCACCGGTCGTGGCTTGTCGGTGGCATTGCCGCCGCATTCGGTCCTCCGCACCGCGCCCTGTTCGCTGGACGCGCCCCAGACTCGGTGGCGGTGCGTCTCGTCGTCGGCCGCGGTTGGCCGCCTCGGTGTTTCCCGTTGACGGCTTGACGGGGCGGCGCTTCTGTCGCGGCGAGCATCTCGTCATTCGTAAGTTGAGGCCCATATAGGGCCACGCGATACGAACGACCTCACGCCGCGCCGTGACTCGGTCCCGGAACACCGGCTCAGGCGCGGCTGAGAGGCCGGCTGGCGGCGGTCCGCGACCCGCAGCACGATCTCTGAGTGAGGGGCGCGCCATCCATGTCGCCCGGCATCCCAATACGGGACACCAGGCGACACCGACCACACCGCCTACGACGACGCCGCCGTCAGCCGCGCCAGCCGTGGTTGGTTCTTCGCCTTCGACGTGTTGCACTGCCATGCCCCGAAGCCGTCGCCCGATGGCGACAGGATCAGGGTCGGGCTGGAGCAGGTCTTGTCGCCCGAGCGTTGGGGGAGTTGGTGGTAGGTGCCGGGTGGGTCGCTCGACGAGGCTGAGCGGGCGGCCAGGATGCGGGTCGGGGTGGAGGAGGCGGAGCCGTCGTCCCAGAGCACGACGGTGCGGCCGGTGGCGTCGACGCCGACGCCCATGCCGCGGACCGAGCGGGGGCTCGAGGGGCCGACGGCGTGCGCTGAGCCCCAGGTGCCGGAGGTCGAGCGCAGCGTGATGCGCAGCGACACCCCGGACTTGCCGCCGGCGCCCACCGCGTAGAAGACCGCGACGCGGCCGTTCAGCGTGCCCGCCACCATCGGCGTCCAGCCGGACGTGGGCGTCGCCAGCGTGCGCGCCGCGCCGAGGGTCGCGCTCCCTGCGGCCAGGTCTGCCGTGCGCACCGTCAGCGCCGCGCCGGGCATGGTGCCCGCGGCATCGGTCCACACGACGGTCAGCGCCCCGCTCGCCTGCACGACCACCTTGGCCGGCGGGTCCGGCGTCTGCGTGAGCGGCTGCTCGACGACCCCGGCGAACCCACCCTCGCCGTCGCCACGCGCGACGTCCAGCGTCGTGCCCGCGGGCGTGCTGCCGGTCCAGGTCACGACCGGCCGGCCCTTGGCGTCGACACCGACGGCCAGGTTGACCAGGACCGTGCCGGCCGCCGGCGTCGCGAGCGTCACGACCTGCGGCGCCTGCCCGCGGCGGAGCGTCGCGGCCCGCACGGTGCTCGGGGTCGAGGCATCCGGGAAGTCCTCGACCCACGCCACGATCCCGGTGCCGTCGGGCGCGATCGCGTCGGCGACGGTGCCGGCGCTCCCGACCGTCGGCAGGACCGCCGCCGTCCGCGGCAGCGCCGTGCGCGCGCCCAGCGCCGCGGCCAGCCCGAACGGCCCGGCCTGGAGCGTGTCGAGGTTCCAGGCCGCCACGAGCTGGCCCGCGCCGTTGACGGCCACCGCCGGCTCGTCGAAGCCCGGCTGGCCGGCCGCGTCGACCGTCACGGCGCTGCCCTGCGTCGCGTCGGACTTGATCGCCCGCATCTGCGCCACCCGCGACTGGGACGCGCCCGCGCTGCCGAACAGCTGCACGCCCTGCGCGCCCGCCCCCGACGCGTACACGCCGAACGGGACCACGGACGCCGTGTGCGGCGTCGACCACCCCGGCGCGCCCGCCAGCGCCGCCCCCGGGGCGACCAACGCGGCAACCACCACGACCACCGGACCAGCGCCCAGCTTCCACATCGGAAACGACCTCCAGCTTCAGGGGGACTTCGGGACGGACTCGTCGCGGGCACCCGCACCCGCGCCCGCGCCCACGGCCTCCGGCCGCGCCTCAGGCCCAACGGCACCGACCCTCGCGCGGTCCCGCTCCGCGAACCACTCAGCGCCCTCGATCGAGAAGTTCGGCAGCACCCGATCCAGCCACCGCGGGAACCACCAGTTCGCGTTCCCCAGCAGCGTCATGACCGACGGCACCAGCAGGCAGCGCACGACCGTCGCGTCGACCGCGACCGCCACGCCCATCCCGACGCCGAACTGCTTGACCGTCGGGTCGCCGTTCAAGATGAACGCGAAGAAGACGCTCACCATGATCAGCGCGGCTGACGTGATCACCCGGCCAGTGTGCGCGACGCCGTCGATCACCGCCTGGCGGTTGTCGTGCGTCCGCTCCCAGGCCTCCTTGATGTGGGTCATCAGGAAGACCTCGTAGTCCATCGACAACCCGAACAGGATCGCGAACATCATCAACGGCACGTACGAGACGATCGCCACCGACTCCGACAGCCCGACGATGCCGATGCCCCAGCCCTTCTCGAACACCGCGCTGACGACGCCGAACGCCGCGCCGATCGAGATGAGGTTCATGATCCCGGCCGTCAGCGGGATCACCAGCGAGCGGAAGGCGAGCACCAGCAGCAGGAAGCTCAACCCGACCACGACCGCGATCGTCAGGATCAGCCGGCTGGAGATCTCGTCCGCCAGGTCGACGTAGCCGGCGGTGGTCCCGCCGACGTCCGCGCTCATGTGCTGGTCCTTGGTCGCCGCCGGGATCGTCGTGTCGCGCAGGCGGCGCACGAGCTGCTCGGTGGCCTGGTCCGACGGGGCGGTCGCGGGCGTGACCGTCAGGACCGCGGCCGTCCCGTCGCCGTTGACCGACGGCTGCGAGACCGACGCCACGTCCTTGGTCGACCCGAGGTCGGACCGCAGCGTCTGCAGCCGCGGGTCGGAGGCGCCCGTCGCCGGCTTCGCCGCCAGGTCGACGGCCACGAGCAGCGGCCGTTGGACCCGACGCCGAACCCCGCCGTCATCCCGTCGTAGGCGCGACGCGCCTGCGTGTCGGTCGGCAGCGCGCCGTTGTCCTGCTGGCCGAGGTAGAGCGTGAGCGCCGGGATCGCCAGCGCGCCCAGGACGACGAGCGCCAGCACCGTGCCGAGCGCCGGGCGGTGCGCCACGCCCTCGGCCCAGCGCTCCCAGCCGTGCGGGTGCGTGTCGGCGGGATCGTGGCGCCGGTGCGGCAACGGGAGCGCGTCGATCCGGTCACCCAGAATCCCGAGCAGCGCGGGCAGGAGCGTGACCGCGGCCGCCATCGCGACCAGGACGACGATCGCCGCCGTGTAGCCGAGCGTCGTAACGAGCGGGATCCCGACGACCGCCAGCGACAGCAGCGCGACGATCACCGTCGTCCCGGCGAAGACGACCGCGCCGCCCGACGTCGCTGTCGCGCGCGCGACCGACTCCAGCGTCGCGAGCCCGCCCCGTCGCTGCTCCTGATGGCGCGTGACGATGAACAGCGCGTAGTCGATCCCGACGCCGAGCCCGATCATCGTCGCCAGCGTCGGCGCGACGGTCGGCACCGTGGCGACGTGGCTGATCAGCGTGATGATCGACAGCCCGCTGACCAGGCCGAGGATCGCGGTGACGATCGGCAGGCCCATCGCGACGAACGTCCCGAACGTGAACAGCAGGACCAGCACCGCCACCGACAGGCCGACGGCCTCGCTGGAGTGCGTCTCGGGCTTGGAGACCTTCTGGCCGACGTAGCCGCCGAGCGCGACCGCGAGCCCGGAGGCGCGCAGCGCGTCGGCCTCGTCGACGATGCGCTGGGCGTCGTCGGTCGTCAGGTCGCTCGGCGCCGGCCGGACGTTGAGCGCGATGACGCCGATGTTCTGGTCCTTGGACAGCAAGGAGGCGCCCTCTGAGGACAGCGGGCTCGTCGCATCGCGCACGTCGGGATCGGCCTTCAGCGCGGCGACCGTGTCGGCGATCGGCTTGCTGTAGGCGTCGTCGGTGACCTTCTTGCCGGCCGGCGCGGTGAGGACCACCGGGTTGCTGCCGTTGGCCTGCTGCGGGAAGCGGGAGGTGAGGAGGTCGGTCGCCGCCTGGCTGTCGGTCCCGGGCAGCGTCAGGTTGTCGTTGGTGTCCGGGCCGGCGCTGCGGGACGCGGCCGCGAGCGCGACGACGATCACGACCCAGATCCCGACGACGATCCAGCGCCGCCGCACGCACAGCCGGCCGAGCCCGTAGAGGATCGGCGTCACGAGCCGGCCTCCAGCGCGCGGCGGAGGTCCAGTCGACCCCCGGTCGCGACCTTCCCCTTCAGCGCCGGCAGCGGGTCGACGCTGCTCAGCAGGCGCTGGCGGATCTGCGAGTAGGACGCGTCCGGGTCCTTGGCGCGCAGCATCGCCGCCGCGGCGCTGACGAACGGCGCCGCCATCGACGTCCCGCTGAGCGTCTTGTAGCGGTCAGTGGGGTAGGTCGACAGGATGCCGTCGCCGGGCGCGGCGAGGTCCACGCCCTTGTCGTCGTAGTTGGAGAAGCTCGCCAGCGTGTCGTCGGCGGTCGTGGCCGCGACGCTGATGATGTTGCCGTCGGTGTAGCTGGCCGGGTAGGACGGGTCGGAGGAGAGGTCCTCGCCGTCGTTGCCCGCCGCGACGACGAGCAGCACGCCCTTCTTCTTGAGGTCGCCGATCTCGTCGTGCAGGGACTTCGAGGCGGTCGACGCGCCGAACGAGCAGTTGATGACCTTGGCCCCGGCGCGCGCGGCGTACTGCATCCCGGCGATCGCGTCCGACGTCGAGCCGCGGCCGCGCGAGTTCATGAAGCGCACGGGCACGATCGACGTCTTCCAGCACGTCCCGGCGATCCCCGTGGCGTTGTCGGTGTGGCCGCCGATGATCCCCGCGACGTGCGTGCCGTGGCCGTCCTCGTCGGTCCCCGAGTCCCGGCCCTTGGGGATGTCCACGCCGTAGTAGTCGTCGACGTAGCCGTTGTGGTCGTCGTCCTTGTCGTTGCCCGCGATCTCGTGCGGGTTGTGCCAGATGTTGGACTTGAGGTCGGGGTGGTCGTACTCGGCGCCGCTGTCGAGCGTGGCGACCTTCGCGCAGCTCGTGCGCGTGTCCCACGCCTGCTGGGCCGAGATCGAGCCGGTGCCGTCGCCGAGCGCGTACTGGCGGATGAGGTCGGGGTCGTCGGGCGTGACGCTCTTGGCGAGGATGACGTCGGGCTCGACGTAGCGGACGTCGCGCCGGCGCTCGAGGGCGCGGCGCAGCGCGGCGACCGCGATCCCCTTGCGCGGCCGGACGACGACGGCGTCGATCGAGCCGAGGCGCCGCCCGATCACACCCCCCGCATCGCGGGCGGCCGACGCTGCGTTTGCCGCGGCGGCTGCGCTGGAGAAGCGCGCGATCAGCTGTCGGCTCACCGTGTCCGGTGCACCCGCACGTGCCGGAGTCGCGTGGGCCTGCAGCAGGACCACCACCGCGGCGACGAAGGCCGCGGTTCTCACTCGGACAGGCTAACGGCGGTGATCGCCGCTGTGGGAAAGCTTGGGCCGACCCGGCGCGCGGACGCGCCACGTGCCCTGCCCGGGGGCGGCGTTGGCCTCCGCGCACAGCAGCGTGAAGCCGGTCTGGAGCCAGTCGTTGGCGGCGGCCAGCGCGAGCATCGGGACCACGACGCGCGCCTCGCGCGGGCGCAGCACGCGCATGCTCACCAATCCCAGAGCGCTCCACGTCCCCACGCAACGCGTGCACGACAGCAGCTCGCCGACGGCGTAGCGCAGCCGGCGCCCCTTCGGCCGCCGCGCGCCGTCCGGCCGCTCCTCCACGAACGGCTCGCGCACCCAGCTGTCGACCTTCTCCTTGGCCACCAACTTGGCCAGCGCGAACGTCGCCAGGCCCAGCGCCGGCAGCTCGACGGGCCGGATCGGCTCGGCGTCGGGCCGCGACCGCGCGGCGACCAGCAGCGCGCCGGTCAGGACGCCGTAGCCGGCGCTCAGCGCGGCGTAGTCGATGGGCTTGGTCGGGGTCCGGCTGACGGGATCCACCGTGCGGGCGTACCCAGCCGCCTGCGCGGCGACGCTCCGGGTTCGAGCCGGCGCACGCGGCGGTGCGCGCGCTTCATAGACTCCACGCCCGATGCGCATCTTCAGTGGGATCCAGCCCACCGGCCGCAAGCACCTGGGCAACTACATCGGGGCGATCGTCCAGTACGTCGAGGGTCAGCAGCGGGCGGCGGACGCCGGCGACGTCGCGATCTTCTGCGTGGTCGACCTCCACGCGATGACCGTGCCGTGGGTCCCGTCCGAGATGCGCGAGCGCGTGTACGACACGGCCGCGATCCTGCTCGCCGCCGGCCTGGATCCGGAGCGCAGCATCTTCATCCGCCAGTCCGACGTGCCCGAGCACACCGAGCTCGCGTGGCACCTCGGCGCCGTCACCGCGCACGGCGACCTCAACCGCATGCACCAGTTCAAGGAGAAGTCGGCGCGGCAGCGCGACCTGGTGTCGGCGGACCTGTTCACCTATCCGGTCCTCATGGCGGCCGACGTCCTGGCCTACCGCGCCAACGAGGTCCCGGTCGGCGACGACCAGCGCCAGCACGTCGAGCTGATGCGCGACGTCGCCCAGCGCTTCAACGACCGCTTCGGCGACGTGCTCGTGGTGCCGGAGCTGCGGATCCCGTCGGTCGGCGCCCGGATCATGGACCTCCAGGACCCGACGTCGAAGATGTCGACGACCGGCGGCACGCCGGAGGGCACCGTGTACGTCCTCGACGACGCGAAGGCCGTCGAGAAGAAGTTCAAGCGCGCGGTGACGGACTCCGACGACCCGCCGCTGATCGCGCGGGACCCGTCCAAGCCGGGTGTGTCGAACCTGCTCGACATCCTCGCGGCGACGCGCGGGACGAGCGTCGACGAGGCGGTTGCGTCGCTGGCGGACGCGCGCGGCTACGGCGACCTCAAGATGGCCACCGCGGACGCCGTCAACGTGCTGCTGGCGCCGGTCCGGGAGCGCTACGAGGAGATCCGTCCGGACGAGGACGCGCTGGAGGACATCTTCGCCGCCGGGGCCGAGAAGGCGCGCGCGATCACGCGGGATGTGCTGACCGATGTCCGGGCCGCGACGGGGGTCGGCCCCGTCCCGCGCGGCGCCTGACGGATCTTCGCTGTTTGCGGCCTTTCGGGCGTTGACCGTCGGGACCGATCGCTACCGTTCTGCCGCTATGAGCACGCTGGTCGCCGAGCTCGAGCTCGACCTTGAGGTCTTCACGGGTCCGTTCGACCTCCTGCTGACGCTCGTCCTCCGCGAGGAGGTCGACCTGCTGGAGGTGGAGCTGGCCGACGTCGTGCTGTCCTACATCGACGTCCTGGAGTCCCGCGGCGAGCTGGACCTCGAGGTCGCGACCGAGTTCCTGGTGTTGATCGCGGCGCTGCTGGAGCTGAAGTCGCGGCTCATGCTGCCGCGCGAGGACGAGGAGCTGCTGGACGTCGAGCCGGACGTCGCCGCCGAGGAGCTGCTGGCCCGCATGCTCGAGGCCAAGCGCTACCGCGGCGCGGCACTGCACCTGATCGAGAAGCTGCATGGTGAGGACGGCGTGCGCTTCCGCAGCGCGCCGCTGCCCGCGCACCTGCGCGCGACCGACATCGAGGACCTCGAGTCGGTGTACAAGCCGGCGCGCCTCGGCAGGGCCATCGGGTCGCTGCTGGCGATGCCGCCGCGCGTCGACATCAGGCACCTGACGATCCCGCGCGTGTCGGTCGCCGACCGCCTCGCGCACCTGCGCCGGCTGCTGCGCGGGGCGGGGCGGACGACGTTCGAGGACGCCGTGCGCGGCGCCGACCGCGTGACCGTGTGCGTGACGCTGTTCGCGCTGCTGGAGCTCTACAAGCAGGGCGAGGCGACCTGGTCGCAGGACGAGCCCTTCGGGGAGATCGAGATCCGCTCCGGCGCGGTGGCCGAGGCGGCCGCCGCGGTGGCGTGACCGATCTGGCGCGCACCGTCGAGGCGCTGCTCTTCCTCTCGACCGAGCCGGTCACCGAGGTCGAGCTGATCGCCGCGTGCGAGTGCGCGGAGGAGGACTTCGCCGAGGCGCTGGCGGAGTTGCAGGAGAACTTCAAGCCGGGTGCGCGCGGGCTGGAGCTGCGCGAGTTGGCCGGCGGCTGGACGCTGGCGACCGCGAGCGACACCGAGCAGGCCGCGCGGCGCCTGCTGTCCAAGCCGCGGACGCCGCCGCTGTCGCCCGCGCAGGCCGAGACGCTGGCGATCGTCGCCTACCTGCAGCCGGTGTCGCGCCCGGAGATCACGCGCATCCGTGGCGTGAGCGCCGACAGCGCGGCCGGGACGCTGCTGGAGCGCGGCCTGATCGAGGAGTCCGGGCGCTCGCCGTTCGGCGCCGTGCTGTACCGCACGACCTCGCTGTTCCTGAAGCTGTTCGGGATGGCGTCGCTGGACGACCTGCCCGAGGTCGAGGAATGGGACCCGTCGCCGGAGGAGGAGGCCGACCTCCGCGAGCGCCTGCTCCGCGCCGGCGAAGCCCGCGCGGGAGCGGCGCCGACGACGCAGGGGATGGACGACGACGGCGACGAGGACGAGGACGAGCCGCCGATCGAGGGCGACGCCGCCGACCCGGCCGCCGAGGGCCTGACGCCGGAGGCCGACGCGGAGGCCGAGGCGGCGGAGGCGGAGGCGGAGGGACGCGCCGAGGCGGCGCCGGACGTCGGCGAGGACGCGGCGGCGGACGACGACGGCGAGGACGCTGCGCCAGCCCGCGACGCTGCGCCCGCCGACCCCCTCGACGCGCCGCTCGTCGAGCGGATTCCCGCCGAGGACGTCGCCGAGGCCGACGACGACGAGCCGCCCAGCGCGGCCTAGCCCGGCGCCTCCCGCTCTCGCAGCAGCGCGGCCAGCGCCGTGTGGCGAGCTTCCTCCGCCCGCGCGGCTTAGCCCGCCGCCTCCCGCTCTCGCAGCAGCGTGGCCAGCGCCGTGTGGCCGCCGTTCTCCGCCCAGCCTGAGGCGGGGCCGTTGTAGAGCGCGTCGCGCAGCGTCGGGTCGGCGCCGGCGGCCAGGAGCGCCTCGACTGCGTCGCCGTGGCCGGCCTGCGCCGCGATCTGGAGCGCGGTCACGTGCTCGCCGTGGGTCGGGCCGCCGAAGGTGGCCTGCTGGTTGACGTCGGCGCCCAGCTCGACCAGCCGCCGCACCGCCGCCGCGCGGCCGACCGCGGCGGCCCAGATCAGCGCGGTCCCGCGGTAGACGTCGGCGTCCACCCGCGCGCCGCGCGCCACCAGCGCGGAGAGCGCCTCCACGCGGTCGGAGCGCGCCGCCCACGCCAGCGCCTCGTCCAGCACCTCCCGTGGGTCGTCGGTCGGCGACCAGGCCGGGAACCCGCCGTGCGGCCGGTAGAACCCCCGCAGCTGGCCCGCCGCGTCGGTCACGGTCCCGTCCTCCAGGACCAGCTCGGCGATCCGCGCCACGTCGCCGGTCCCCGCCGCGACGCGCAGGTTGTCGGGCCAGCGCCCGGCCTCCAGCAGCACGTCGACGACCTCGCGGTGACCCCAGAACAGGGCGACCACCAGCGGGGTCCCGCCGGCGCCGCGGCCGCTGACGTCGGCGCGCGCGCCCGCCTCCAGGAGAACCCGCGCGTGCTCGGGCGCGTTGCTGTAGGCGGTCTGGTGCAGCGGCGTCCAGCCGTGGGCGTTGGGGTGCTGGACGTCGGCGCCCGCGGCGAGCAGCACGCGCAGGCAGTCGAGGTCGAAGGCCATGTTGATGAGCGCGTTGCCGTTGGTCCCGCTGGCGCGCGCCAGCTCGGGGAAGCGCTCCAGCAGCGCGGCCAGCTCACCCGCGTCACCCGCCTCCAAAGCCACATAGGCGCGCCGGAACGGGTCGCCGTCCTCGCTCAGCGACGCCACGTGGCGCTTCAGCGCGCTCCACGTCGCGAACCCGTGGCGCCGCGCGACCGCGACCCGCGCGTCCTCCGGCGTCAGCTCCAGGCCCTCGGCCTCGAACCGCGCGACCGCGTTCGGCGTCCCGTCCCGCGCGCTGGCCAGCAGGCCGTCGGCGCGACCCTCGTAGTACTCGACGTCCTCGTGGAACGCGTGCTCCAGCCCGTCGCCGTACATCGCGACGCGCTCGACGTAGGCGCGCATCCGCGGCCAGGACACGAACCCGTGCTCGCGCGCCACCACGTGCTGGGCGCCCGCGAGCTTCAGCGGCTTGTTGGGGTCCTTGCGATGCGCGCCGGCGCGGGCGATCGCGCCGGCGTCGCCGCGGGCATGGGCGCGCGCGAGGTCCTTGGCCTGGCGGCGCAGCTGCTCCAGGCTCGGCGCGGCGGGCAGGGACGGGGTCATGGCAGCCTCCTCCTCATCGGTCGCTCGTGGTCCGCCGGCGCGAGCAGAGGGAAGGTCGCAAGCCGATCAACTCCTACAACAGGGTGGGCTCGGCCCTTTCCGCGGACGGGACGCGGCCCCGGCCGCGCACCCGGAAGGCTAGCCGGCCTGGCCCGCTGACGCCAGCGCTTTGGCCGCCAGCTGGCCGCACGCGGCGTCGATGTCCTGGCCGCGCGTCAGCCGGACGGTCGCGCCGATGCCATGCTCTTCCAGCGCGGCCTTGAACGCGGCGATCGCCTCGCGCGACGAGCCGTCGTACGTGCCCGTCGGGTTGTAGGGGATCAGGTTGATCTTGTACTTCTTGGGATCGAGCACGTCCGCGAGCTGCACGGCCTGCGCGTAGGAGTCGTTGACGCCCTTGAGCATCACGTACTCGATGAACACCATGCGCTTCTTGCGCTCGTAGAAGCGGTCGCACGCGGCGAGCACCTCCGACAGCGGGTAGCGGTCGTTGACCGGCATGATCTGCGACCGCAGCGCCTCGTCGGCGGCGTGCAGGGACAGCGCCAGCCGGATCGGCATGTCGCTCTCGGTGAGCCGGTCGATCCCCGGCGCCCAGCCGACCGTCGAGATCGCGGTGCGCCGGTGCGACACGCCCACGTCGGGCAGCCGCCGGCACGCCTCCAGGACGTTGTCGAGGTTCATCATCGGCTCGCCCATGCCCATGAACACGACGTGGTCGACCTCCTCGATGCGCCGGAAGTGCAGCGCCTGGTCGAGGATCTCGCTGACCGTCAGGTTGCGCCCGAACTTCATCGTCCCGGTCGCGCAGAACGTGCACGTCAGCGGGCAGCCGGACTGCGACGACAGGCACAGCGACCGCCGCCCATCGCGGTAGCGCATCAGCACGGCCTCGACCGGCCGGCCGTCGCCCACGGTCTTGAACAAGGCCTTGATCGTGCCGTCCTTGGCGTGCGCCTCGTTGGTGACCTCCAGCGAGGAGAACGGCACCCGCTCCGCGAGCGCGGACCGCACGCCGGCCGGGACGTTGGTCATCGCCTCGTAGCCCGCGACGCCGCGCGCGGTCCACTCCCACACCTGCTTGGCGCGGAACGCGGGCTGGCCGAGGTCGGCCAGGGTGGTGTCGAGGAGCTGGAGGTCCATGAGCGCCCACACAGGCTAGTGGGCCGCGCGGGAACGTCTCGCCGCAAATGCCGCCCGGCGATCACCGCCCGGCGGCGTCTTCAGACCTCGATGTGCCAGGGGCACACCTTCGGTCCTGCGTCCTTCCCGGATCGGCGCCGCCGAACGGCATTTCCTGGCGGACGTTCCCGCGCGACCCACTAGCTTCACGGCCATGGACTTCGACGCCCTCGTCGCGTGGATCGACGCGCACCTCGGTCAGCGCGTGTTCGCGGCGACCCAGACGCTCGACGAGGAGGCCGGCAACACCCGCCTCAGCATCGTCGGGACGCTGGCGCGCCAGGAGGAGGGCGACATCCAGTTGATCGACCCGCGGCCCGGCCGGATCGAGGTGCTGCGCGTCGGCGACGCCGTGCTCGTGCTCCTCGAAGGCGACTTTCTCAACGCCGAGTCCGTCGACTTCGGCACCGGCCTCCCGCAGATCGTGGAAGCGGAGTTCCGCGGCGCGATGAGCGTGACGCTGGGGGAGACCGCGTAATGCGCCTCGCGAAGTACCTCGCCCATGCCGGCGTCGCCTCGCGCCGTGCCGCGGAGGCGATCATCGGCGACGGCCGGGTCACCGTGGACGGCGACGTGGTCACCGATCCGGCCACCGACGTCGACGGCGCGGTCAACGCCGTCGCGGTCGACCGCAGACCGGTCACGATCAAGGACGACAAGGTGGTCTGGCTCGTCCACAAGCCGCCCGGCGTGGTCTCGACCGCCAAGGACACGCACAACCGCCCCACGGTGGTGGACATGGTCGACGCGCCCGGCACGCGCCTCTACCCGGTCGGCCGCCTGGACGCCGACACCACCGGCCTGATCCTGCTGACCGATGACGGCGACCTCGCCAACCGCCTCACCCACCCGCGCTACGAGGTCACCAAGACCTACGTCGCCCACGTCCAGCACCACGGCCCGGTCCCCGAGCAACGCCTCCGCCAACTCCGCGAAGGCGTACAACTCGAGGACGGCCCGACGCTCCCGGCCGAGGTCCGCCAGCTCGAGCCCGGCGTCCTGCAGCTCACGCTGCGCGAGGGCCGCAAGCGCCAGGTCAAGCGCATGTGCGCGGAGATCGGCCATCCCGTACAACAACTCCAGCGGATTGGATTCGGCCCGCTGCGCCTCGGCGACCTCAAGCAGGGCCGCGTCCGCCGGCTCAACCCGGCCGAGGTCCAGCGCCTGCGCGACGCAGCGGCACCACCTGCGCGCGCGCCGGGCTGACGACCTGGTCGCGCCCGTGCGCCTTGGCCTGGTTGAGCGCCAGGTCGGCCGCGGCCAACGCCTGGGCGATCGCGTCGTCGCCGTCGCCGACCATCGCGATCCCGCCCGACGCCGTCGTCCTGACGTCGTGCGCCCACGTGCCGACCTTCTGCTCGCGGATCGCCGCGACCGCGCGGTCGACGGCCAGCGTCACGCCGTCGGCGTCGGTGTCCGGCAGCACGATCAGGAAGCCCTCGTCGCCGCCGCGGCCGAGGACGTCGGCGTCGCGCACCAGCGCGCGGAGCCTGCCGGCGACCGACAGCAGGACCGCGTCGGCGGCCAGCGGCCCGTGCCGGTCGGCGATCGCGCGCAGCCCGTCGACGTCGACGAGCGCGAGCCCCCGCGGCGCGCCCGCGGCGCGCGTGCGGTGCAGCCGCTCGGCGGCGACCAGCGTGGCGGCGCGGGTCCTGACGCCGGTCAGGGGGTCGGTCGCGCCCGCGCGGTGGTCGGCGACGCGGCCGAGCGCGCCCAGCCGGCGGAGGTCGCCGACCAGCAGCGAGAGCAGCAGGGTGGAGGCGAAGAGGTCGAGGACGGCCGAGGCGTACCAGCCGACCGTGTACTGCTCGAGCGTCGCGAGCGTCAGCACGGTCCCGGCCAGGACGCAGGCGACGACGACGAGCAGCCGCCGCTCGACGACGGTGCGGCGGCCGCGCCGCGCGACCACGACCAGGGCCAGGAGGTCGAGGGCGACGATCGCCGGCCCGGCCACGACGCCGAGGTCCGACAGCGAGCCGTCCCGGACCACGGTCGGCAGGTCGTCGCCGGCGGCGAGCACGGCCCAGACCAGCAGGGCCGCGGCGACGACGACCGTCCCGAACGCCAGGACCACCGCCCGCCCGCGCCGCGCCGTCGGTCCCGCCAGGCGGCGCCGCGCGTTCGCCGGCCCGCCCCAGAGGGCGGCCGCGAGGCCCAGCGGCAGCACGCCGTGCCCGACCGCCCACAGCCACGCGGGCGCCTGCGCGCCGGCGGAGCCGACGAGCCCGCCGTCGCTCAGCGCGCCCGGGGCGACGAGCAGGTGCACGACCGCCAGCAGCCCCGCCGCGAGGTACGCCGACGCCAGCCCGAGCAGCTGCGCCGAGCCGCGGCCCAGGAACTGCGCGGCCAGCAGCGCGGCGGTCAGAAGGTCGAAGAGGGCGGCCGCCGACAGGCACGCCGGCAGGAACGCGCGGCTCGCGCCCAGGTCGTCGCGCAGGAACGGCAGCAGCGCGAGGCACGCGGCCAGCAGGCCGAGCACGAGCACGCGACGAGCGGCGGGAGGCGCCATCGCCTCGACGATCGGACGCCGGCGAAGGAAGCCGCAGGCGCGCTGGACGAACGAAGGACGCAAACGGGGCACCACGATCCCACAACAGGGCCGGGCCGTCGCGTTTGACATGATCCCGCGCCGGATGAGGCTGTTTGCCCTGAGAGGCGCCATCACGGTCGATCGGAACACCTCCGAGGCGATCCTCGGCGCGACCGAGTGGCTGATGCGGGAGATCATGAAGCGCAACGAGCTGACGCCGGAGGACGTCGTCAGCTGCCTGTTCACGCTCACCCATGACCTCGACGCCGAGTTCCCGGCGGTCGCCGCGCGCCGGCTGGGCTTCGACAACGTGCCGCTGATGTGCGCCCGCGAGGTCCCGGTCCCGGGCTCGCTGCCCCGCGTGATCCGCGTGATGATGCATTACTACGCGGCCGACGACCACCAGTCCCGGCACGTCTACCTCGGGGACGCGCGGAAGCTCCGCATGGACCTCGACTCCGCCCAGTAGGACGGTCGCTCGCAGCGGCCGGGAACTTCCGTCCCCGGTCCGGCGTAGGAACGTTCGATGAGCCCCGACGCCGATCACGTGGTCATCGCGCGGTCGCTGCGCGAGCCCGAGGCGTTCCGCGTGCTCTTCGACCGGCACTTCGCCGCGATCCACCGCTACCTGCGCCACCGCTGCGGCGAGCAGGCCGACGACCTCGCGGCCGAGACGTTCGTGCGGGCGTTCGCGGCCCGCGGCCGCTACGTCGCCACCCACGACGACGCGCGGCCGTGGCTGTACGCGATCGCCACCAACCTGATGCGCGACGAGGCGCGGCGCGCGAGCCGGGGCGCGGGCGCGCTGCGGCGGCTGGGGGCGACCCGTCCGGCGGCCGTCGCGGAGGCGGTCGAGCCGGCCGACGTGCCGGACCCCGAGCTCACCGCCGCGCT
>DATDMD010000207.1:0-2471 GCA_036518975.1 Baekduia sp. | reverse complement strand
GCTGCGGGCGTTCGCCGATCGCTACCGCAGCTCGTTCCGCGCAGCGCCGCGCGGAACGAGCTGCGCATGCCGTCCGACGACGCGCTGTTCATCCTCAGCGCGGGCGTCGACCAGCTCGTGTGCGCGCGCGTCCGCGCGGGCGCGCTCGAGACGCTGCCCGACCTCACCGACGAGCTCACCCTGACCGCCGTGGCGTTCCTCGCGGGCGCTGCGGCCATTGACCCCACGACCACCCACGAAGGAGCGTCCTGACCATGGACCTGACCTTCTCCGACGCCGAGGCGCAGTTCCGCGACGAGCTGCGCGCCTGGTTCGAGAACAACGACCCCGGACCCATGCCCGACGGCGAGGACGAGAGCTACGCGTTCCGCCGCGACTGGCAGCGCCGCCTGGCCGACGACCGCTACGCCGCCGTCCACTGGCCCGAGCAGTACGGCGGGCGCGGCGCGACGATCACGCAGTCGGCGATCTTCTTCGAGGAGCTGGGGCGCGCGCGCCGGCCGCTGCCGGCCAACGTCCTCGGCATCCTCCTCGCGGGCCCGACGATCATGGCGTTCGGGACCGACGAGCAGAAGGACCGCTACCTGGCGCCGATCCTCACCGGCGAGGAGATCTGGTGCCAGGGGTTCTCGGAGCCCGACGCGGGGTCCGACCTGGCGGCGCTGAAGACGCGCGCGGTCAAGGACGGCGACGACTGGGTCGTCACGGGCCAGAAGGTCTGGACCTCGGGCGCGCAGTACAGCAAGTGGTGCATGTTGGTGGCCCGGACCGAGCAGGACGCGCCCAAGCACAAGGGGTTGACGTACTTCCTGATGGACATGGAGCAGCCGGGCGTCCAGGTCCGGCCGCTGGTCCAGATCACGGGCGCGCCCGAGTTCAACGAGCTGTTCATCGAGGGCGCCCGGATCCCGGAGGAGAACGTCCTGGGCGGCGTCGGCAACGGCTGGATGGTCGCGCTGACGACGCTGATGAACGAGCGCTCCGGCCTCGCGTTCTTCCTGCAGGTGCGCCTGCGCCAGATGCTCGACGAGCTGATCGAGACGGCCGCCGAGCGCGGGCTGCTCGACGACCCGGTCGTCGCCGACCGGCTGGGGTACCTGCACATGAAGGCGGAGGTCCTGCGCCTCACCGCCTACCGCGGGCTGACGACGATCGAGAAGTACGGGACGCCGGGCCCCGAGGGGTCGCTGACCAAGTGGATGTGGTCGGAGACCAACCAGGAGCTCGCGCAGTTCGCGGCCGACCTGCTCGGCCCCGAGGCGCTCGTCAACGGCAACCCGTGGGCCTACGAGCTGCTGCGCGCGCGCGGCAACACCATCGAGGGCGGCACGACCGAGATCCTCAAGAACATCGTCGCGGAGCGCGTGCTCGGGCTGCCGCGGCTGAAGGCGGTGGCGGCATGAACTTCGACTTCTCCGACGACCAGCACGAGATCAAGCGCACGGCGCGCGACCTGCTGACGTCCCGGTCCTCGCTCGCGAAGGTGCGCGAGGCGGCCGAGGCCCACCGGTACGACGCGTCGCTCTGGGCCGAGCTGGTCGAGCTCGGGTGGCCGGGCATCGCGGTGGCCGAGGAGCACGGCGGCCAGGGCCTGGGCGCGGTCGAGCTGACGATCCTGTGCGAGGAGCTCGGCTACGCGGTGGCCGCGACGCCGTTGTTCAGCACGCTGCTGGCGGCGGCGGCGATCGGCGGCGGCGGGTCGGCCGAGCAGCAGGAGGCGTGGCTGCCGGGCCTGGCGTCCGGGGCGATCACCGGCGCGCTGGGCGCGACCGGCGGGCTCGTCGGCGACGCCGAGGACGCTGCGGTCATCGTCCTGATCGGCGACGACGGGGTCGCGCGCGTGGTCGCGCGGGCCGACGCCGACGTCACGCCGGTCGACTCGATCGACCCGACCCGCCGCGCGGCGCGCGTGAGCGGCGAGGGAGCGCCGCTGGGCGGGGAGGACCCGCAGGCCGGCATCGACCGCGCGACGGTCGCGGTGGCTGCCGAGCTGGTCGGCGTCTCCCAGCGCGCGCTGGAGATGACGCTGGCCTACGTCAAGGACCGCCGGCAGTTCGGCACGCCCGTCGGTGCCTACCAGGCTGTCTCGCACAAGTGCGCGCAGATGCTCAAGGACACCGAGGGCGCGCGGTCGGCGACGTACTACGCGTCGTGGGCGGCGGACGCCGGGCCCGACGGTCCGGGGCTGGCGGAGCCGGCGTCGCTGGCCAAGGCCGCGGCGTCCGACGGCGCGCGCGACGTGACCGCGAACGCCATCCAGGCGCACGGCGGCATCGGCTTCACGTGGGAGGCCGACGTGCACTGGCTGTACAAGCGCGCACAGATCGACAGCGCGCTGCTGGGCGGCTCCGGGACGCACCGGAAGCGGCTCGCGGCGCTGCTCGGCGCGCGGCTGGCGGGAGCCGTCGCCTAGCCGGACGGTCGTCCGTGGCCAGGAGTTGGTGGGATCCCGCGTGATGGCGGGTACAATG
>DATDMD010000206.1:0-17986 GCA_036518975.1 Baekduia sp. | reverse complement strand
GCCGTCGACCGGCGTCTGGTCGAACTTGTAGTCGCCGGTGATGAGCATCGTCCCGAGGTCGGTCGTCAGCGCGACGGCCATCATGTCCGGGATCGAGTGCGTGAGGTGGATCAGCTCGATGTCGAACGGCCCGAGCTCGAGCGTCTCCCCCGCCCTGACGTCGGTCAGGTCGGTGCCCTTGAGCCGGTGCTCGTCGAGCTTGGACCGCGCCATCGCCATCGTCAGCGGGCCGCCGAAGACCGGGATGTCGGTCCCCAGCTCGCGCAGGATCCACGGCAGCGCCCCGAGGTGGTCCTCGTGGCCGTGGGTGATGACGATGCCCTCGATGTCGTCCGCGCGCTCGCGCAGGTACGTGAAGTCCGGCAGGACGAGGTCGATGCCGACCTGCTCGGCGGTCGGGAACCGCAGACCGGTGTCGACGATCACGATCGCGCCGTCGTACTCGACGACGGTCATGTTCTTGCCGATCTCGCCCAACCCGCCGAGCGGGAGGACGCGAAGCTTGCTCTTGGCCATGTTCTCCTTAGGAGGTCCCGGCGGAGGCGAGCAGCCCGTGGCGCTCGAGGACGGCGGCGATCTGCGCGCGCTCGTCCTCATCGGCCTCGACGAGCGGCAGGCGCAGTCCGCCGACGGGATGGCCCGCCAGCTCCAGCGCGGCCTTCACCGGGATTGGATTCGTTGTGACGCCCATCGCCGCGTAGACGTCGCTCAGCGACGCGTCGATCTCGGCGCGGTTCTCGGGCTCGTCGACCAGCCGGCGCATCTCGTCGCCGACCAGGTGGCTGGCGACGCAGATGCCGCCGCAGCCCCCGAGGTCGAGCGTGCGCGCGAGGATGTCGTCGTTGCCCGCGTAGAGGCCGAGCCCGTCGACCTGGGCCAAGTTGTCGTTGTTGGCCTGCTTGACGTAGTCGATGTGGTCGATCTGCGCCAGCTCGGCCAGCAGGTCGTTCGGCACGTCGATGACGACGCGCGACGGGATGTTGTACAGGAAGATCGGCTTGTCGGTGGCCTTGGCCACCGCCGTGTAGTGCGCGACGATCCCGCGGCGATTGGGCTTGTTGTAGTACGGGGTGACGCTCAGGGTGGCGTCGACGCCGAGCGCGGTCACGCGCTCGGTCAGGTGCACGGCGTGGCGGGTGTCGTTGACGCCCGCACCGGCGATGATCGACTTGCCCTGCGGGCGGTTCTGCACCGCCAGCTCGACGACGCGGAGATGCTCCTCGTCGGTGAGCGTGGACGCCTCGCCGGTCGTGCCGCAGACGACGAAGCCGTCCGAGCCGTTCTCGGCAAGGTGGTGCATGAGATCGACGAACGCCTGCTCGTCGACGTTGAGATCGTCGTCGAACGGCGTGACGATCGCGGTGAGGATGGCTCCCAGCCCGGCCACGTCGATCATTCTCCCAGGATCAGCCGGCAAGGGGATCGCCGCCCGTCACCGTGGGCGCCGCCTCGTGGCTGCGGTCGACCGTGGGCGAGTCGCCGGAGGGCGGCGCGGAGGCCTGCGCGGCGGCCGCGACGGTCTCGGCGGCCTCGGTCGTTGCGGCCGGATCGGGCGTGGGCGCCGCGGGCGCGCCGCCCTGCTTCTGGCTGTCGTTGAACTGGCCCTGGACCTCGTCGAGCTTGGCCTGCGCCTGGTCGGCGAGCGCCCTGGCGCGCTCCTTGAGCGTGCCGTCCTTCGCGTCCTGCTGCGTCTGCTCGGCGAACTTCTTGGCCTTGTCAAGGAAGCCCATGCGGGGTCCAGTCTCCTCGGGATCGATCGGCCTCACAGCGTACCCTCGTCGCGTGCCGGATTCCGCAACGCTCGCCGCCGAGATCGTCGCGGTGCGCTGGCGCGCGGACGACGGCGGCTTCGCGGTGCTCGCCGCGGTGGGCGACGACGGCGCCGAGCTGACGCTGACCGGTCCGATCGCGCACCTGCACCAGGGCGACAGCGTCGAGGTCGAGGGCGCGTGGCGCGAGCACCCGAAGTTCGGCCGCCAGCTGCACGTCGAGCAGGTGCGGGTGGGCGCGCCGGCGTCGACCGACGCGCTGCTCACGCTGCTGGAGTCGATCAAGCACGTCGGGCCCAAGGGCGCGGAGTGGCTGGTGCAGCGCCACGGCGACGAGGTGCTGGAGATCGTCGACCGCGACCCGGGCGCGCGCCTGCGCGAGGTGCCGGGGATCGGGAAGGCCAAGCTGAAGGCGGCGGTCGCGTCCTGGCAGCAGCAGGCCGGCGGCCGCGCGCTGCGCATGCTGCTGGCCGATCACGACGTCCCGGCCGCGGTCGCCGCGCGCGTGCACAAGGCGCTGGGCGGCGGCGCGCTCGCGCTGCTGCAGGAGGATCCGTACGCGCTGGCCAAGGTGGACGGGATCGCGTTCGCCACCGCCGACGCCGTGGCGCGCGCGCTCGGGACGCCGGCCGACGCGCCGGAGCGCATCCACGCCGCGCTGCACCACGCGCTGCGCGCGTCCGAGCAGGACGGGCACTGCTACCTGCCGCGCTCGGAGCTCGTGCCGCGCGCCGCGCGCCTGCTGGAGCTGCCGATGGACGTCGTGGCGGAGCACGTCGAGGACGCCGAGCTGGTCCTCGACGGGCGCGAGCGCGTGCTGGAGCCGCGCATGGACCGGACCGAGCACCGGCTGGCCGAGCGCGTGCGGGAGCTGGTCGGCGCGCCGCCGACGCTGGACGTCGAGGTGCCGGAGGAGCCGCCGGCCGGCGACGACGCGCCGCCGACCGCAGCGCAGTGGGCCGCCGTGCACGCGGCGGCCGAGCACCGGCTGTCGATCCTCACCGGCCTGCCGGGCACCGGCAAGACCGCGACGATGCGCGCGCTGGTCGACCTCCTGCGCGAGAAGAAGCGCACCGTGCGCCTGTGCGCGCCGACCGGCAAGGCGGCCAAGCGGCTGGCGGAGGCCACCGGCGCCGAGGCGACGACGATCCACCGCCTGCTCGAATGGGTTCCCGGCGAGGGCTTCGCGCGCGACGCCGACGACCCGCTGACCGGCGTCGACCTGCTCGTCGTCGACGAGGCCTCCATGTTGGACGTCCGGCTGGCCGCCGCGCTGATCGAGGCCGTCGGGCCCCGGACGCACGTCCTGCTCGTCGGCGACGTCGACCAGCTGGCGCCGGTCGGGCCGGGGCGCGTGCTGGAGGACCTGATCGCGTCCGGGATCGTGCCGGCGACCAAGTTGGTGGAGGTGTTCCGCCAGGCGGCGCGCTCCCTGATCATCCGGGCCGCGCACGCGATCGACCGCGGCGAGGCGCCGCCCACGCAGCCCGGCGAGGACGGCATCCGCGACTTCTTCTACATCGAGCGGGAGAGCGCCTCGCGGGTGTTCGCCGAGGTGATCTCGCTCGCGACGCGCCGTCTACCCAATCACTATGACTTGGATCCGGTCCAGGACCTCCAGGTGCTCGTCCCCATGCACAAGGGCCCGGCCGGGATCGACGTGTTCAACGAGACCCTGCGGGCCGAGCTCAACCCGGACGGCCGCAGTGTGAAGGGCACGCC
This sequence comes from Baekduia sp., assembly GCA_036518975.1. GTDB lineage: Bacteria > Actinomycetota > Thermoleophilia > Solirubrobacterales > Solirubrobacteraceae > Baekduia. The sequence continues at coordinate 14,495 of DATDMD010000206.1, read as the reverse complement.
GTTCCGGCTCGGCGACCGCATCATGCAGACGCGCAACAACCACGAGCGGTCGTTCTACAACGGCGAGATCGGCGTGATCGTCACCAACGACCCGGGCAGGGGCACGGTCACGATCGTCGGCGACGACGGCCGCCGGCTGACGCTGGACCTGAACGAGATGGGGACGCTGCGGCTGGCGTATGCGTGCAGCGTCCACAAGATGCAGGGATCCCAGGCGCCGGCGATCGTGATCGCCCTGGCGCGGGGACACGCGCCGATGCTGACGCGGAACCTGGTGTACACGGCGGTGACGCGGGCGCAGTCGACGTGCGTGGTGGTGGCCGAGACGGGGGCTTTGGGGACGGCGCTGGGGCGCGTGGACGCGTCGCGGCGGAATACGCGGCTGGTGGAGTTGGTGTCGTCTTAGGGACGGCGCCTTTGGCGACCAGCGCGGGCGTTGGCTGGTGCTGCGCGGCGGGGTCTGCTTCGCATTGACAGGGAGGTTGGCGATGGCGCCGGCGCCGTCGGCCTCCGCCATCGCTTCGGCCGGAGGTCATTCGTAGTTTGTGGCCCGGATAGGGCACCAAACTACGAATGACCCCTCGATCCGAGGTCAACGGTGTCTTTGGGTTCGTATAGGACCCTAAAACGCCGTTGACCCAACCGTTCGCCTCCGAACCCGCCCCCGGAAGCACCAGGCAGGCCCAGCCACACCGACAACGGCGGCGTCGCCATCAAGGCCGCTCGCCCTAGATGCCAAGCAGACCCCGCCCCGCGCGACCCGAAACGCCTGCGCTGCTCGCCCATCGACGCCCGCGCCGAAGCGCAATCGCCACCGACGCCCGCGCCCCGACAAACGCGGACGACACCCAGCGCCCGCGCGCCTCGACGCCGCGCCCGCCTCCGACGACGCGGCCGACGACGCCGTCATCAACCCCTCACGCCGTCGCCCGCGCCCGCGCCTCCACGTGCGCCACCGGCGCGTCCACCGCCTTCGCGATCCGATGCGGCAGGTCGATCCGCAGCCACCGCGACGTCCCCGTCGGCAGCGTCGACACCATCACCTCGTCCCAGCGCCTCGGGTCCCACACCTCGATGACCGCGCACGCCGGGTCGACGTCGCCGAGCATCGCCTCGGCCTCGATTCCCGCCGCATGCAGGCGGTCCAGTGCCGCGTTGACGCGTTGGCCGAGGCCGGTCTGCTGGTCCTGCGGGACCAGCAGCGTCACCGCGAGCGGGCCTCGGTCGGCGCGTTCGTGGAGAGCGGTGTACAGCTCGTCGGAGTCGACCGTCTGGTTGGCCACGACGAGGAGCTTGTGGCGGTACATCTCAGGGCTCCTCTTCGGGGAATCGGCAGAACCTCACCTGCGTCCGAAGGTACTCCCCGACCCGTCCGGAAGGCAATGGGAACCCCCTGCCGGACGGTCTAGGAACCGCCACGTCCCTGGAACTACGAGTCGTCGCGGCGGCGCTCGTCGTCGCGCTTGAGCGCGTCGGTGAAGCGCCGCGGGACGCGGGGCGGGACCACGCCGCCCTCCTGCTCCCACAGCGTGACCACGACCAGGCCGTCGGCGCCGTCGCGCCGGCACACGAACACGACCGAGCGGTCGACCAGGTCCCGGACGTACAGCGACCCGCGCGCGCCCGTCGCGCCCGGCGGCGGCTCCTCGCTCATCCGCCCGGCCTCGACCGCCTTGACGACGCGTGCGACGATCTCCGGCCGCGCGTCCAGCGTCCCCGCCACGCGCTGGCGGAAGCGCTCGGCGGCGTGATCGGTCACGGCGACCAGCACCGGCGACCGACCCCTACAACTCGCGCCGGTAGCGCACCTCGACCACGCCGGGCAGGGTCTCCTGCTCGGTGCCGTCGGGCAGCCACCCGTGCTTGGCGTACAGCGCGCGGTTGTGCTGGTTCTCGCGGAACGTCCACAGCAGCGCGCTCGTGTGGCCGGAGGAGCGCATGACATCCTCGGCGTGGCGCAGCAGCGCGCCGTCCACGTCGTAGGACGGGTCGTCGAGCAGGTCTGGGTCGATGTGCAGGACGCCGACCTCGCCGTCGTGCACCCCGACCACGCCGACGATGCGGCCGTCGGGCTCCTGCGCCAGCCACGCCTCGCCCGGCCGGACGCCGTTCCACAGCGCGATCCGGTCCTCGAGGTCCGGCATGTGGTCCTCGTCGACCCAGCCGTCGTGCTCGTGGCGCCACGCGCGCATCTGGAGCTGCGCGATGGCGTGGACGTCCCTGGCGGCGACGGGGCGGATCCTCATCGAACGTGTCCCGGGTGCGGACCACCGCTCGCGGCCGCAGCGTTCGACGTCGTCATACGCAGATTCTTCCTGTAGCGGAGCTCGGGCGCCTCGGCGGCCACGCCGGTCGCCCCGTCGGGCGCCCAGCCGCGCCGCTCGTAGAAGCCGCGCGCGTGGCCGTTGCCGGCGAAGACCCAGAGCGTCGCCGCGGCGTGGCCGGCGCGCAGCAGCTCGCCGACGGCGTGCTCGTACAGCGCGGTCCCGAGGCCCGCGCCCTGTGCCGCGGGCTCGACGTTGAGACCCTGGATGTGGCCGACCGCGGCATCGTCGGGATCCGGCCCGACCTGCACGACCCCGACCACGCGCCCGTCGACCTCGGCGACGAACGCGCCCTCGGCGCCCCGCCCCTCCCACCGCGCGACGCGGTCGTCGACCGTGATCATCCGCTCCTCCGGGACGACGTCCGTGTAGGCCCAGCGCCAGGCGCGGACCTCCAGCTCGGCGATCGCCCGAGCGTCGGACGCGGCGACCGGCCGGATCACGCGGCCGGGAAGAGCAGCTGCTCCAGGCCCACGACCAGCGGCTCGCGCTGATCGGCGACGCGCCGGACGGCCAGGAGCACGCCCGGGACGAACGAGGTGCGGTCGGTCGAGTCGTGGCGGATCGTCAGCGTCTGCCCCACGTCGCCGAGGATGACCTCCTGATGGGCGACCAGGCCCGGCAGCCGGACCGAGTGGATCGGGACGTCGCCCTCCATCAGCTCGGCCGTGCGCTTGGCGGTGCCCGACGGCGCGTCGAGCTTGCCGTCGTGGTGCAGCTCGATGATCTCGGCCTTGGCCATCAACTTGGAGGCCTCGACCGCGAACTTCGTCATCAACACCGCGCCGATCGCGAAGTTCGGGGCCAGGAACGCGTTGCCGGCCGGGCGCGGGTCCAGGTCCGCCAGCGGCGCCGGGTCGAACCCGGTGGTCCCGATCACCACGTGCACGCCCGCCTGGACGCACGCCAGCGCGTTGGCGAGCGCGGTGTCGGGCCGCGTGAAGTCAACGACGACGTCGCAGTCGCGCAAGATGGAGGACAACTCGGTGCCGAGCGCCGGATCGGCCCGGCCCGTCAGCTCCAGGTCGTCGGCGGCCTCGACGCCGTCGCAGATGGCGCGGCCGACGCGGCCCGCCGCGCCGGCGACGCCGACACGCAGCACCGCTACGCCGCCTCCGCCAGTGCCGGCGACACCGGCTCCAGCGCGCCGCGGAACGTCGACTCGTCCCCGCCGATCCCGGCGGCGCTCAGGCGCTCGGGCGCGTACAGCTCGCGGGCCAGGTCGGCCACGTCGTCGAGCGACACGGCGTCGATGCGCTCGACCACCTCGTCGACCGTCAGCACCGGCATGTCGGCCAGCACCGAGGACCCGAGGCGGTTCATGCGCGACGTCGTGGACTCCAGCGACAGGACGACGCGGCCCTTCACGTTCTCCTTGGAGCGGTCGAGCTCCTCGGCCGTGATGCCGTCGGCCAGCAGGCGGTCCAGCTCGGTCCCGACGACCTCCATCGCGACCTTGACGTTGTCGGGCCGCGTGCCGAGGTACAGGCCGATCTGGCCCGTCCCCGCGTAGGACCCCGTGAACGAGTACACGTTGTAGGCCAACCCGCGGCGCTCGCGCACCTCCTGGAACAGGCGCGACGACGAGGTGCCGCCGAGCACGTTGTCCAGGACGCGCAGCGCGAACCGGCGGTCGTCGTCACGCGCGATCCCCGGCGCGCCGAGCGCGACGTGGTACTGCTCGGTCTCCTTGGCGAAGAACCGGCGCCGCGCGACGGGCGCGCCCGGAACCGAGAGCGCCGCCGGCGGCGGGCCCGACGGGGCCGGGTCGCCGATCGTCTTGCGCACGAGCTCGACGATGCGATCGTGGTCGACCGAGCCGGCCGCCGCGACCACCACGTTCTGCGCGGTGTAGCGGCCGCCGTGGAAGGACTTCAACTCGCTCGCCGGCGTGCCGGCGACGACCTCGCGCGTGCCGATGATCGCGCGGCCCAGCGGGTGGTCGCCGAAGACGGCCTCGCCGAGCACGTCGAAGACGCGGTCCTGCGGGTCGTCCTCGTACATCGCGATCTCCTCGAGGACGATCTCGCGCTCCTGCTCGAGGTCCTCGTCGGCGATCCGCGGCCGCCAGACCATGTCGGCCATGACGTCGAACGCCCGCTCGAGGTGGACGTCGAGGACGCGCGAGTAGACCGACGTGGTCTCCTTGCCCGTCCCCGCGTTGATCTCGGCGCCCATGCCGTCGAAGATCTGGTCGATCTCCAGCGACCCGTAGCGGGCCGTCCCCCGGAAGAGCATGTGCTCCAGCAGGTGGGACAGGCCCGCCCGGTCGGCGTCCTCGAAGCCTGAGCCCGTCCCGATCCAGAACCCCAGCGCCGCGGATCGCTCGGAGTCCATGGACTCCGTGACGACCCGGACGCCCGAGTCCAGCTCGGTCAGGCGATGCTCTTCGCGCAAGCGGCCTTAGTCCCGCTCGGGATCGCGGTCGCTGCGGTGCCGCGGACGGCCGGAGCCGCGCGGGCGGTCGCCGCGGTCGCCGCCACGGTCCCCGCCGGCGTCCCGGTCGCGGCGCGGGCCGCGGTCGCCGCCGCCGCTGCGCTCACGGCGCGGGCCGCCGCCGTTGCCGCCTCCGCCGCCGCCACCGGCGCCGACGGTCGCGAGCTCCTCGACGGACTTGCCCTCGATCTCCGGGTCGGTCGCCAGACGCAGGCCGATGCGGCCGCGCTCGCGGTCGACCTCGACCACGCGGACCTCGATCTCGTCGCCCTTGTTGAGGACCTCCTCGACCGTCCCGACGCGGTTGCCCGGCGAGACGTTGGAGATGTGCAGCAGGCCGTCGGTGCCCTTGGCCAGCTCGACGAACGCGCCGAACGTGGTGGTCTTGACGACCTTGCCGCTGAACGAGTCGCCGACCTCGACCTCCTTGGTCAGCGAGCGGATCCGCTCGGCCAGCTTCTCGCCAAGCTCGCCGTTGGCGGAGTACACGAGGACCTGGCCGTCGTCGTTGACGTCGATCTGGGACTCGAACTCCTCCGACAGGCCGCGGATCGTCTCGCCGCCCTTGCCGATGAGCAGGCCGATCTTCGACGGGTCGATCTGGACCGTGATGATCCGGGGCGCGAACTGCGACAGCTGCTCGCGCGGGCCGTCGATCGCGTCCTTCATCTTGCCGAGGATCGTCATACGGGCGTCCTTGGCCTGCGCGAGCGCGTCGCGCAGGATGTCGAACGTCACGCCCGTGATCTTGATGTCCATCTGCAGGGCGGTGATGCCGTCCGACGTGCCGGCGACCTTGAAGTCCATGTCGCCGAGGTGGTCCTCGACGCCGGCGATGTCGGTGAGGACCGTGTAGTCCTCGCCCTCCTTGATCAGGCCCATCGCGATGCCCGCGACCGGCGCCTTGATCGGCACGCCCGCGTCCATCAGCGACAGCGACGAGCCACAGACCGAGGCCATCGACGACGAGCCGTTGGACTCGAGGATGTCGGACACGACGCGGACCGTGTACGGGAAGTCGTCCACGCTGGGGACGACGGGCACCAGCGCCCGCTCGGCGAGCGCCCCGTGGCCGATGTCACGGCGCTTGGGGCCGCGCATGAAGCCGGCCTCGCCCACCGAGAACGGCGGGAAGTTGTAGTGGTGCCAGTAGAACTTCTTGGTCTCCAGGCCGAGCGTGTCGAGGCGCATCTCCTCCTTCAGCGTGCCGAGGGCGGCGACGCTGAGGGCCTGGGTCTGGCCGCGGGTGAACAGCGCGGAGCCGTGCGTGCGCGGCAGGATGCCGACCTCGATCGAGATCGGGCGGATCTCGGTCTCGCTGCGGCCGTCCGGGCGCTTCTTGGCCTTGGCGATCCGCTCGCGGATGATCTGCTTCTCGAGCTTGTCGAACGCCGCCTGGGCGCGGCCGAGCGCCTCGGAGTACTCCGGGTTGGCGGGGCCGCCCGAGTACTGCTCGAGGACCTCGGTCTCGACGGCCTTGGTCGCCGCCTGACGCTCGAGCTTGTCGAAGACCTGCGTGGCGTCGTCGAGCTTCGCGCCGTGGCTGGCGACGATCTGGGCCATGAGGTCCGGATGGACCTCGGGGGCCTCGATCTGCAGCTTGGGCTTGCCGACCTTGTCGGCCAGCTCGCGCTGCGCGGCGCACAGCTTCTTGATCGCGTCGTGCGCGATGTCGAGCGCGTCGAGCATCTCCGCCTCGGAGATCTCGTTGGCGCCCGCTTCGACCATCAGGATGGCCTCGTCGGTGCCGGCGACGACCAGGTCGAGGTCGGTGTTGTCGAGGAGGTCCTCCTCGCGCGGGTTGACCACGAAGTTGCCGTCGACCTTGCCGATGCGGACCGCGCCGACCGGCGTGGGCAGCGGGACCTCGGAGATCATCAGCGCGGCGGACGCGCCGTTCATCGCGAGGATGTCGTACGGATGCTCGTGATCCACCGACAGGGTGATCGTCACGAGCTGCGTCTCGAAGTGCCAGCCCTTGGGGAACAGCGGGCGGATCGGACGGTCGATCATGCGCGCGGTGAGCGTCGCCTTCTCGCCGGAACGACCCTCACGCTTGAAGAACGAGCCTGGGATCTTGCCCGCGGCGTACATCCGCTCCTCGACGTCGACCGTCAAGGGGAGGAAATCGACGTCGCGCAGGTTGCCGACGGTCGCGGTGTTGAGCACCATTGTGTCGCCCTGGCGGACGACGACGGCGCCGGAGGCCTGCTTGGCCAACTTCCCGGTCTCGAAGGAGATCTCTGTACCAGCGATCTCCACGCTGACCGAGGTCACGGCGTCATCTGACATATGTCTTCCTTCCTGTGGCCCACGCGTCGGACTCGGCGGGCCGGCTTCTCTGGTTTCTTCTCGATCCGAGCTTTCGGGTCAGTCTACCGAGGCACGCAGCAGCGCAGGGGTGTTCGTGACCCCTGCACGCATCCCGTCGCGCAGGTCGCGCCGCACCCGTTCGGCGACGCGCTCGGAGCGCCGGTCGGCCTCGAAGCGGTCGACGTCGAGCCCGAGCCGCTCGCAGCGGTCCCAGAGATGCGGGTCGTCGATGCGGCCCTGGTCCTCGAAGAGCGAGTCGTGGAAGGGCCAGAACGCGCCTTGGAGGGCTGCGGCCTCGGCGGCGTGGGCGAGCGGCACGGCGCGCGGGTGGCGGTGCCTGAGGGCGAAGTGGCGGAAGGCGACGGGTGTGGCGGCGCGCTTGAGCTCGAGTGCCGTGACCGCGCAGCGGGGGCAGCTGAAGTCGGCGTACATGACGAGGAGGTCGGGCGCGTTGGTGGCGTCGCCGCGGATGTGGTCGTCGGGACGGATGGGCGGGACGGGAGCGCTGGTGAGGTCGCCCATGGGCTTGGTGGACCGTACTGCTGGGGGCGGGCGTTGGTGGCGATCAGCGCAGGCGCTTCGGGTCGCGCGCGGCGGGGTCTGCTTGGCATCTAGGGCGAGCGGCCTTAGTGGCGACGCCGCCGTTGTCGGTGTGGCTGGGCGTGCCTGGTGCTTCCGGGGGCGGGTTCGGAAGCGAACGGTTGGGTCAACGGTGTTCTTGGGTTCCATACGAACCCAAAGACGCCGTTGACCTCCTCGCAGCGCGCCCCGGGCCGAGGCGATGGCGGAGGCAGGCGGCGCCGGCGCCATCGCCAACCTCCCTGTCAATGCGAAGCAGACCCCGCCGCGCGGCACCAGCCAACGCCCGCGCTGGTCGCCAAAGGCGCCCGCGCCGCCCTGCGCTACGCCGTGCCGCCGACGGCCTCGAGGCCGTCGAAGATCAGGTTCACGCCCGGCAGATCCCCCGGCGAGTCCGCCAAATGCGACCAGGCCACAACGCCGTCCGGCCCCACGATCACCAGCGCGCGGTTCGTCATGCCCGCCGGCTCGAAGTAGGCGCCAAACAGACGCGCCGTCGCGCCCTTGGGCTCGAAGTCCGAAAGCTGCTGGATCGAGATGCCGAGCTTCTCGCGGAAGGCGGACTGGGACCACGACGCGTCGGTGGACACGCCGTAGATGACGGCGCCCTGCTCGGTCAGCTCCGGCAGGGCCTCTTCGTAGACCTGCAGCTGGTCGGTGCAGACCGGGCTGAAGGCGAAGGGGTAGAAGACCAGGATGGTGGTCTTGCCCAGGAGGTCGTCCTGGGTGAAGTCGCCGCCGTCCTCGCGCTTGAGGACGAGCTCGGGGACCTTCGTCCCCGGGGCGATGATGGCCATCGCTAGCGGCGGAGGCCGAGCTCGGCGATGAGGGCGCGGTAGCCCTCGAGGTCGTTCTTCGCCAGGTAGTTCAGGAGGCGGCGGCGCTGGCCGACGAGCATGAGCAGACCACGACGGCTGTGGTGGTCCTTCTTGTGCTCACGGAGATGCTCGGTGAGGTCGTTGATCCGCGCGGTCAGGAGGGCGACCTGGACGCGGGTGGAACCCGTGTCCTCGGCGTTGTCCCCGAACTTGGCGATGATCTCCTGCTTGCGGTCAGCGGTCAGCGTGCTCATGTGCGGCGCAGGACGTTAGCAGGGGTCACCCGGAGACGATCGCCCGGGCCTCGGAGACGTCGTCGCGCATCTGGTCCACGAGCGCGTCGACGGACTCGAAACGCCGCTCGCCGCGCAGCCGGCGCAGGAACTCGACTCGGATCCTCGCGCCGTAGAGGTCGCCCGACCAGTCGATCAGGAACGCCTCGATGAGCTCGCCGCGGCCGGTGACGAACTGCGGCCGGACGCCGACGTTCGTGGCCGCCGGGACGAGCTCGCCGCCCGGCAGCGCCACGCGGCAGGCGTACACGCCGTGGCCGGGCGTCACGTAGCCGGGCCGCGGGACGAGGTTCGCGGTCGGGAAGCCGAGCGTGCGCCCGCGCTTGTCGCCGTGCTGGACCTCGCCGTCGACCGCGAACGGCGCGCCGAGCAGCGCGTCGGCGTAGTGCACCGCGCCGCCGGACACCAGGCCGCGGATGTGGCTGGAGGACACGACCTCGCCGTCGACCTCCAGCAGCGGCACGACGCGCGTCTCGAAGCGCGGGTCCGCGCCGAGCATCGCGACGTCGCCCTGCGCCTTGTGGCCGAAGCGGAAGTTCTCCCCCACGCTGACGTGCGTCGCCTGGACCCTTTCGACCAGCACGTGGTCCACGAAGTCCCGCGCGTCGCGCGCCGCGAAGTCCCCGTCGAACGGGATCACGACGAGCTCCTCGATGCCCAGCGACGCGATCAGCTCGGCCTTGCGTTCGAGGGTCGTCAGCAGCTTGGGCTCGCTGCCCGGCGCGACGACCGACTGCGGGTGCGGGTCGAACGTCACGACGGTGTCGGAGCCCGCGATCACCTCGCGATGCCCGAGGTGCACGCCGTCGAAGGTCCCGATCGCCACCCGCCGCGGCCGCGGCTCCACGTCGGGGAGGTACGTGAGCTTCACGCCCGGAAGCCTACGCGGGGCTTCGCGCGACCGTCGGTGACGTCGGCCACGCACACCGGCGCGCCGGCCGCGTCCACCAGGAGCACCTCCCCCGCGCGCGCCGCCGGATCGACTTCTACAACTTGGCCGTGGCCCGCGCGGCGGGCCGCGTCGTCGTCGAGGCTCAGCGCGGGCATGACCCCGCGCAGCGCGTCGCCCAGCGATACGAGCGCCGGCTCCCAGGTCCCGCCGGCGTCGCGCGCCGGCGGCGGCGCGGCGTCGTCGACGCGGTACGGCCCGATCGCCGTCCGGCGCAGCTCGACGCAGTACGCGTCGCCGAGGTCGGCGATCAGCGACCGGACGTAGGTCCCCGACGAGCAGGCGATCGAGAACGCCGCGCGGTCGCCCTCGCGCCAGCGCTCCTCGAAGCGCGACACGGTGACCTCGCGCTCGGGGACCTCGACCTCGACGCCGGCGCGGGCCAGCGCGTAGGCCCGCTGGCCGTCGATCCTCACCGCGCTGTAGGCCGGCGGCCGCTGCCGGATCACGCCCGTCGGGAGCGCGACGCCGGCCGGCGGGATCCGTCCCGTCTGCACCAGCTCCCCCTCCGGGTCGCCGGTCGTCGACGTCCACCCCAGCCGCGCGACCGTCTCGTACTCCTTGCCCAAGGCCATCAGGAACCGCTGGATCCGCGTCGCGCGCCCGACCAGCACCAGCAGCAACCCGGTGGCGAACGGGTCGAGCGTGCCGCTGTGGCCGACCCTCGTCCCGCGCGGCAGCGCACGCCGGACCCGCGCGACCACGTCGTGCGACGTCGGCCCCGCCGGCTTGTCGATCAGGATCACGCCCTCCATCGGCGCGGACGCTCCGGCGCCCTAGCGCGACGACAGCGCCAGCTGCGCCGCGATCTGCTCGCGCAGGAACGCCACCAGCTCGTCGTCGCCCAGCTGCGTGGTGAAGCCCGCCGCCTGGCGGTGGCCCCCGCCCCCGCCCGCGCGGGCGATCGCCGACACGTCGACCTCGCCGTCGGTCGAGCGCAGCGACACCTTCTTGCGGATGCCGCCGTTGCCGTCCACGCGCCCGACCTCGCGGGCCAGCGCGGCGACCTTGGTGTGCTCGACCGAGCGCAGGTGGTCGATGATGCCCTCGGTGTAGGAGTCCTCGGCGCCGACCGCGTCGAAGTCCTCACGGGTGACGCGGGCGACGGTCAGCGTCCCGTCGTCGTGGCGCTCGACCCGCGCCAGCGCGCGCCCGAGCAGCTCGAGCTTCGCGTAGGGCATGTCCTCGTACAGCCGGCGGTAGATCGCGTGCGTGTCGACGCCGGCCTCGATCAGCTCGGCGGCCATGACGTGCGCGCGCGGGCCGGTGTTCTCATACATGAACCGGCCGGTGTCGGTGACCAGCCCGACGTACAGCGCGTCGGCGATGTCCTGGTCGGGCTCGACGTGCAGCGCGCGCATCAGGTCCCACACGATCTCGGTCGTGCATGCCGCCTCGTCATCCACCAGGTTGACCGTGCCGAAGCGCGTGTTGTCGTGGTGGTGGTCGATGTTGAGGATGTGGACGTCGTCGCCCTTGACGATCCCCAGCGGGTTGCGGTCGATGTTGCCGCAGTCGAGGTAGATGATCGTCCGGCTGGGCAGGTCGGTCGGCGGCACCGTCGACAGGCCCTCGAGGTCGAAGAAGCGGTACTCGTAGGGCAGCGGGAACTCGTCGGCGGCCATCAGCATCACCGACTCCTTGCCCAGCGCGGTGAGGATCCGGTGCATGGCGACGAGCGAGCCCAGCGCGTCCCCGTCCGGATGCTCGTGCGTGACGAGGCAGAACCCGGAGCCGTTGCGGATCTCCTCCAGGACCTGCTCGCGCGGGGGAACCGCGCCGTCGCCGCTGCCGTTGGGCTGCATCAGCCTGCGTCCTCCGTGACGTCCTCGATGATGGCCTCCAGCTTGGCGGCCTTCTCTGCGGTGTCGTCGAGCGTGAACTCCAGGGTCGGCGTCCGCTTCAGGCGCAGCTCGCGGGCGATGCGGCTCTGGAGGATCCCATGGGCCGAAGCCAGCCCCTCCAGCGTTGCCTGCTGCTCCTCGACGGTTCCGAACACGCTGATGAACACCCGCGCTTGGCGCAGGTCAGGGCTCGTCCGCACCTCGGTGACTGTCACGAAACCGACCCGTGGGTCCTTGAGATCTTGGGTGACGGCATCGCCGAGCACTTCGCGGACGGCTTCGTCCACGCGGCGCATGCGCGCTCCTCCGGAGCTCATCCTATATGGAGACTACGACGGCTGGAGCTCGCGCTCCACCTGCCGCGTCTCATACACCTCCAGGACATCCCCTTCCTGGATGTTCTGGAAGTTGTTGAGCACGATGCCGCACTCGTAGCCGGCGGCCACTTCGCGAGCGTCGTCGTTGAACCGGCGCAGGGTGTCGATCGTCGTGTCGCCGATGACCGTGCCGTCGCGCACGACCCGCACCTTCGACCCGCGACGGACGATGCCGTCGGTGACGTAGGAGCCGGCGATCGTGCCGATCCGCGACGCGCGGAAGGTCTGGCGGACCTCGACCGTGCCGATCGTGTCCTCCACCTCCTCCGGCGCGAGCAGGCCCTGCATGGCCGCCCGGAGCTCGTCGAGCGCCGCGTAGATCACCGAGTAGTTGCGGATCTCCACGCCCTGGCGGTCGGCCAGCGCCTGCGCGTCGCCCACCGGGCGCACGTTGAAGCCGATGATGACGGCCTCCGACGCGGCGGCGAGCATGACGTCGGACTCGTTGATCCCGCCGACGCCGCTGTGCAGCACGTCGACGTGGACCTCGTCCTGCGGCAGGCGGGCGATCTCGTCCTCGAGCGCCTCGACGGAGCCGGCGACGTCGCCCTTGATGACGAGCGGCAGCTCGGCGGCCTCCGCCTGGAGGGCGCGCTTGAACACGTCCTCGAAGGAGACCTTGCGGCCGGCCCGGCGGGCCAGCGCCTCGGTCTTCTCGCGCGTCTCGCGCTCCTGGGCCAGGCGGCGCGCCTCGCGGTCGTTGGCGACCACGCGGACCATCTCGCCGGCGTCGGGGACGCCGTCGAAGCCGAGGATCTCCACCGGGTCGCCCGGGACCGCCTGGGTCACGCGCTCGCCGCGGTAGTCGATCATCGCGCGGACGCGGCCCGGCTCGGGGCCGGCCACGAGCGCGTCGCCGATGCGCAGCGTGCCGCGCTGGATCAGGACCGTGACGACCGGGCCGCGGCCCGGGTCGAGCTTGGACTCGATGACGACGCCCGACGCCTCGGTGTTCGGGTTGGCCTCGAGCTCCTCGAGCTCGGCGACCACCAGCAGCGTGTCGAGGAGGTCGTCGAGGTTCTGGCCGGTCTTGGCCGACACGTCGACGTACTCGGTCTCGCCGCCCCACTCGGACGGCTGCAGGCCGCGCTGCGTCAGCTCGGTGCGGACGCGGGTCGGATCCGCGCCCTCCTTGTCGATCTTGTTGACCGCCACGACGACCGGGACGTCGGCCGCGTGGGCGTGGTCGATCGCCTCGTCGGTCTGCGGGCGCGCGCCGTCGTCGGCGGCGACCACGATCACGGCGATGTCCGTGACCCGGGCGCCGCGGGCACGCATGGCGGTGAACGCCTGGTGGCCCGGGGTGTCCAGGAAGGTGATGGTCTTGCCGTTGTGGTGGACCTGGTAGGCGCCGATGTGCTGGGTGATGCCACCCGCCTCGCCGGCGGCGACCTCGGTCTTGCGCACGGCGTCCAGCAGCGACGTCTTGCCGTGGTCGACGTGGCCCATGATCGTGACGACCGGCGGACGCTCGACGAGGTCCTCCGCGGCGTCGTCGTACTCGATCTCGGTCTCGGCCTCGTCGGACAGCGAGACGATCTCGATCGTCTTGCCGAGCGCCTCGGCGACGATCTCGATCTCCTCGTCGCCCAGCGTCTTGGTGAGCGTCGCGAGGACGCCCATCGACATGAGCTGCTTGATGACGTCGGGGACCGGGACGCCGAGGTACTCGGCGACGTCCTTGACCGTCGAGCCGGAGTTGATCCGGACCGTGTCGATCCGCGTCAGCTGATCGGCCGCCAGGACCTGCGGCGTGTCCTCCATCGGCGTGCGACGGCGACGGCGGCGACGGCGCGGCGGACGGTTCGGCGCGGGGCCGGGACCGCCGCCCGGACCGCGGCGTGCGGCCTGGGAGTCGATGACGACGCGGCGCTTGCCGGCGCCGGGACCGCCCTCGGAGCGCATGCCGCCGCGCGTGGGACGGCCGCCCGCGCTGGAAGGCACGGACTGCGTCTCGTCGCGCTTGGGGCGCTTCGGGGGCTCGGGGACGGAGATGATGCGGGGACCAGCGCCGGGCTTGGGCGGCTCGACGTGCGGGACGATCGTCGGTCCCTTGTCCTCCTTGCCCTTGGCGCCGGCCTTGCCCTTGGCGGTGGTCGCCTCGGCCTTGGCGCCGGCGGCGGGCGCGGCGGCCTCGCCCGCTGCGGCGGCGGCGGGCTGCTCGGCCTCGACGGCCGGCGGCTGCGCGGCCGCCGGGTCGACCCGGACGGGCGCGCGGCGCAGCGACTTCTTGCCGGCCGGCGGGACCTTGCCCTTCTCGGGCGCGCCGGAGCGCGGCGTGGCGGCGGGTGCCGCGGGGCGCCTGGGCTCCTGAGCGGGCGGCGCGGCCGGCGGCTGCTTGGCGGCGGGCTGCCTGGGCGCGGCCTTGGGAGCCTGCGGCGCGGCGGCGGGCGCCTTGGCCTGCGCGGGAGCGGACTGCTCGGGCGCGGCGGGAGCGGACTGCGTGGCCTGCGGCTCGACGGCGGGGGCCGTCGGCTGCGGGGCCGGCGCGGTGGACGCGGCGGCGGGGTGCGGGGCCGCGGGCGTGGCCTGCGGCGACGGGTCGGCCGGGGCGACGGGCGC
>DATDMD010000205.1:0-22753 GCA_036518975.1 Baekduia sp. | reverse complement strand
CGGCGTCCAGGTGATCACGATCGGCCAGTACCTGCGGCCGACCGAGCGCCACCTGCCGCTGGTCCGCTACTGGCATCCGGACGAGTTCGACGCGCTGGCCGCCGCGGGCATGGCGATGGGCTTCGACCACGTCGCCGCCGGGCCGCTGGTGCGCAGCTCGTACCACGCCGACGAGCACGTCCCGCAGCCCCAGCCGGGCACCGGCCCGCTGGCGGCTGCGGCGAGCTAGCGTTCTCGCCGCTCGTTGTTCCCGCTCAAGGACAACATCCCGACCGAGCGCTTCCCGCTCGTCACGGTGGCGTTGATCTTCATCAACGTCTTCGTCTACCTGTTCGTGCAGAAGAAGACCGGGATCGACTTCTCCGGCAACAGCCTCAACCAGGCCCAGCTCACGAACTACGCGGCGATCCCGTACGAGCTCACGCACTGGGGCAAGGAGTGCGCGTACTCGAGCACGGCGGGCGTGATCTGCCAGGGCCAGGCCGGAGTGACGGGCACCGCGCCGAGCCAGCTCCCGACGTGGCTGACCCCGTTCACCGCGATGTTCAGCCACGCCGGGCTGCTGCACCTCGGCGGCAACATGCTGTTCCTGTGGATCTTCGGCAACAACGTCGAGGACTCCATGGGCCGCGTGAAGTTCATCATCTTCTACCTGCTCGGCGGGCTCGCGGCGCTGGCGCTGCAGGTCGCGGTGGGCCCCAACTCGACCGCCCCGACCCTCGGCGCTTCCGGCGCGATCGCGGCGGTGCTCGGCGGCTACATCATCCTGTACCCGCGGGCGCGCGTCCTGACGGCGATCTTCATCATCCTGTTCTTCACGCTGATCGAGGTCCCGGCGATGGTCGTCCTGGCCATCTGGTTCGTCGAGCAGGTCCTGTTCGGCGCCTGGGGCCTGACCGACCCGACCGGGAGCGGGGGCGGCGTCGCGTACTTCGCCCACATCGGCGGCTTCGCGTTCGGGCTACTGGCGATCCGCGCGTTCGCCACCCACCGCAGCGAGGCCTACACCTCGGGCGACCCACGGCTGTACGCCTCCTGACCGATGCGCCTGCCCTCGCCTCGCCGGATCGTCCCGCTCGCCCTGCTCGCCCTGCTCGTTGCCCTCGGCGCCGGCGCGGTCGGCTGCGGGACCGACGACCCGGCGACCCCGACGTCGAAGGTCGTCAACGCCCCGCACCAGCAGCCGCTGCAGGTCGCCAACGGCCCGCTCGCGCCGTCGCCGGCCACGTCGCCGCTGACGCTCCAGCTCACCGGCACGCCCGACCCGGTCCAGATCAAGTTCGGGCACCCGCCGCGCTCGGGCCTGATGTTCGACCTCGACACCGGCAAGGTGCTGTGGCGCAAGGACCCGACGCGCGTCCTGCCGATCGCGTCGGTGACCAAGATGATGACCGCGCTGGTCGTCGTCGACCACGTCCAGCAGGGCGCCAAGGTGAAGGTGACCAAGGAGGCGCTGGCCTACCAGGGCTCCGGCGTCGGCGTCCTGCCCAAGGGCAAGTGGGTCGGCCTGAGCGCCATGTTGTACGGGTTGCTGCTGCCGTCCGGCAACGACGCCGCGATCGCGCTCGCCCAGCGCACGGCCAAGACGGTCCCGAACTTCATCGACATGATGAACGAGCGCGCGCAGGAGATGGGCCTGACATGCACGCGCTACTCGACGCCGTCCGGCTTCACCGACCGCGGCAACCACTCGTGCGCGGCCGACCTCGCCGTCGAGGCGCGCGCGATCCTCGACGAGCCGCGCATCGCCCGGATCGTCAAGCACCGCAGCGCGGTCCTGCCGTTCCCGATCAAGGGCGGCAAGTTGTACCTCTACAACCACAACCCGCTGCTGCAGGCCAACTACCCGGGCACGCTCGGGATCAAGACCGGCTTCACCGACGCGGCCGGCCGCTGCCTCGTCGCCGCCGTCGAGCGCAACGGCCACCGCCTCGGCGTCGTCCTCCTGCACTCGCCGGACCCGGGCGGGCAGGCCGAGAAGCTGTTCGACCGCGGCTTCAAGGCGATCGGCTGACCATCCGTCCATCGGCGCGGTGGGTCATTTCACGAGACGGTCCGGTCGATCGGCGGTCCGGGCGGATGCCTGACGCCGCACGATTTCGCAGTCGATCCTGGTTGGATCGACAAGGAATCGTGTGGTGTCAGGCGCCGGCCGGGCCGTCGAGCGGCCGCACCGGACCCGTGGAATGACCCACCTGAGCTGAAGGAACGCGGCGCGGATGCCGATCCCCCGGGTCGATGGCGATCCTGCCGCCGATCCCGCCCAACGAGGCCGAGCGCCTCGCCGCTCTGCGCCGCCTGCGGCTGCTCGACTCCGCGGCCGACCCCGCCTACCAGGCGCTCGCCGAGCTGGCCGCAGCGCTGCTCCACGCGCCGATGGCCGCGATCAGCCTGATCGACGCCGACCGGCAGTGGACGAAGGCCGGCGTCGGGCTGCGCCACGGCGACGAGGACCCGCGCGACGTCGCGTTCTGCGCGCACGCGATCGGCCACGACGACGACCCGTGGGTCGTCGCCGACGCCGCGGCCGACCCCGACTTCGCCGACCACCCGCTGGTCGTCGCCGGCCGCGTCGGCTTCTACGCGGGCGCGCCGGTCCGCACGGTCGACGGCCACAAGATCGGGACGCTCTGCGTCATCGACCCGCGCCCGCGCGCGATGGACGAGGCCGACCGCCAGACGCTGCGGACGCTGGCCGCCGCGGTCTCCGCCCACGTCGAGGTGCGTCGCCAGTCGCTGGCCGCTGCCGCGCGCCACACCGAGCTGCTCGACGTGCTGGAGCACTCGCCCGACGCGTTCGTCCGGGTCGACGCCGACAGCCGGATCCTGACCGTCAACGCGCGCGCCGAGCGCCTGTTCGGCTGGGACCGCGACGCGCTGCTCGGGCTGCGCGCGGTCGACGTGGTCCTCCGCGGCCAGGGCGAAGGCCTCCTGACCGCCGCCGGCGGGCCGTTCGAGCTGGAGGCCCGCCGCCGCGACGGCTCGTCCATCCCGGTCGAGGCGACGATCGGCGCGACCACCACGCCGGACGGCGTGCGCTTCAACGTCTTCCTGCGCGACGTCACCGAGCGCGTCGAGCGCCGCCGCGAGCGCGACGAGGAGATCGAGGGCCTCTCCGCCCTGGCCGAGGTCACGAGCCGGCTGGCGCGCGGCCTCGACGACGCCGACGTCCGCGACCAGCTGTGCCAGGCGGCGCTGAAGGTCGCCGGCGCCAGCGAGGCGATGCTGCTGGTCGCCGCCGGCGAGGACGCGCTCGTCGTCTCCGGCGCCACGCGGCCGGAGTGGCGCGACCTCCGGGTCGAGCCCGGCGCGACGTCCCTCGCGCTGGCCGCGTACCGCGCCCGCGAGCCCCGCTTTGCCGCCGACACCGCCGCCGAGGGCTGGACGGTCGCCGCCGAGCACGGGATCCGCTCCGCCTTCATGCAGCCGATCGTCCTCGACGGCCGCTGTCTCGGCGTCCTCTCGGTCCTCTGGACCGAGCACCGGCCGGCGCTGGAGACGCGCACCGAGCGGCTGCTCGGCCTGCTCGCGCACGAGGCGTCGACCGCGTTCGCGCGCACGGCGCTGTTCGCCCGTCTGGCCCAGCAGTCGCGCACCGACGCGCTGACCGGCGTCCTGAACCGCCGCGCGCTGGACGACGAGCTGCACCTCGCGCTGCTCAACGCGCGGCGCGACGCCAAGCTCGTCTCGGTCGCCGTCCTCGACCTCGACCACTTCAAGGCCTACAACGACACCTACGGGCACGCCGCCGGCGACGCGCTGCTGAAGGCCGCGTGCGCGGCCTGGGGCGACACGCTACGCGCGGGCGACGTCCTCGCGCGCTTCGGCGGCGAGGAGTTCGTGGTGGTCCTGCCGGGCTGCGCGGCACCGGACGCCGGGGCGCTGATCGACCGCCTGCGCGCGGTCACGCCCAGCGGCCAGACGTGCTCCGCCGGCATCGCGACCTGGGACGGCGACGAGGCCGCCGGCGACCTCCTGGAGCGCGCCGACCGGGCGCTCTACCGCGCCAAGGCGGCGGGGCGGGACCGGGTCCGGCTGGCGTAGCCGGCACTTCACGCACGGCACGCGGCCGTCCCGCTAGAGTCCGCCGCCTACCGACTGGCTGGTCAGCCAAATCAGGAGGCGAGCGTGGATCTGAACGACACGCCCGAGCAGGCCGCATACCGGGAGCAGGTCCGGGGCTGGCTCGAGCAGCACAAGGCCGAGGCCCCGGAGGCGCGCTCGACGCGCGCGGGCGCCGAGGATGCCGGCTACCTCGCCGCGCGGCGCGCGTGGCAGGGCAGGCTCGCCGAGGGCGGGCTCGCGGGCGTGACGTGGCCACGGGAGTATGGCGGCCAGGGCATGGGGCCGATCGAGCAGGTCATCGTCAACCAGGAGCTGGGCCGCGCCGGCGTGCCGGGGATCCTCGACGTCATCGGCCTCGGCATGCTCGGCCCGTGCGTGATCGCGCACGGCAGCGACGAGCAGAAGGCCCGCTACCTCGGCCCGCTGCTGCACGGCGACGAGGTCTGGTGCCAGATGTTCAGCGAGCCGGCGGCCGGCTCGGACCTCGCGGCGATCCAGACGCGCGCCCGCGCGGAGGACGACGGGTCGTTCGTGCTCAACGGCCAGAAGGTGTGGACGACCAACGCGCAGTTCTCGTCCTACGGCCTGCTGCTCGCGCGCACGAACCCGGACGTGCCCAAGCACAAGGGCATGACGATGTTCATCGTCCCGATGGACGCGCCGGGGATCACGATCCGCGGCCTGCGCCAGATCTCGGGCGAGGCGGAGTTCAACGAGGTCTTCTTCGACGACGTGCGCGTCGGGCCCGAGATGGTGGTCGGCGGCGTCGACAACGGCTGGGGCACCGCGCTGACCGTGCTGATGTACGAGCGCTTGACGATCGGCCTCGGCTCGGAGGGGATGGGCTACAACCCGTACCGCTTCGCGGGCGCGCTGGCCGGCGACGCGGCGGCGGCGAAGGACAAGGCCGTCCGCAAGGCGATCGGCGAGATCGGGACCGACCTGTTGGCCTTGCGCTTCAACTCCTACAGAACGCTCTCGGCCCTGTCGCAGGGGCAGATCCCGGGGCCGGAGTCCGGGCTCGCGAAGGTGACCACCGTCAACGCCGCGATCGCAGCGGGCGAGCTGATCGCCGACGTCCTCGGCCCCGACGCGCTGGACGAGGACAGCGAGTGGGCCTACATGATCTCGTTCCTGCCCGGCCTGAAGTCGGCGGGCGGCACCGAGCAGATCCTGCGCAACACGATCGGCGAGCGCGTGCTGGGGCTGCCGCCGGAGCCGCGCCTCGACAAGGGCATCCCCTTCAGCGAATTGCGGGCCAAGGAGAAGGAAGGGGCGGTGGCCTAGCCATGGACCTCTCGCTGACCGACGAGCAGGAGCTGCTGCGCGAGGCCGCGCGCGGGACGCTGGCGCGCTACCCGGTGCTGGAGGCCGCGCGCACCGCGATGGACGCGTCGCCGCCCGCGCTGGACGCGCTCCCCGACCTGTGGCCCGCCGTGCGCGACGCCGGCTGGACCGGGCTGCTGATCGACGAGAAGCGCGGCGGCGCCGGGCTCGGCGTCTTCGACGCGATGCTCGTCGCCGAGGAGGCCGGCCGCGTGATCGCGCCGGTGCCGTTGTTGGGGCTCTTGCCGGCCACCGCTTTGCTGGACGCCGCGGCCGACGCGCGCTGCGCCGACGTCGCGGCCGGCGAGCTGCGGCCGGTGTGGATCCCGACGCGGCCGCCGGGCGACCTGGAGCCGCGCTGGACCGTCGACGGCCGGGGCGGCGTCGCGCGGCCGGAGGCGCTGGCGATCGAGGGCGACGGCGACGCGGTGCGCGTCACCGGCACGGCGTCGTTCGTCCCGGACGCGCCGGGCGCCGACCTGATCGTGGTGGTCGGGGTCGACGGCACGGTCGCCGCGGTGCCGGCGGACGCCGCCGGCGTGACCGTCGAGCAGGTCGTGCGCTACGACGTCACGCGGGCGCTGGGCCACGTCACGTTCGACGGCGCGGAGGGCGTGCGCCTCGCGGCGTCGCCCGACGCGGCGGCCGATGCGTGGTACGTGGCGCAGGCGCTGATCGCCGCCGAGGCGGTCGGCACCGTCCAGACCACGTTGGAGATGAGCGTGGCGTACGCGAAGGAGCGCTACACGTTCGGCCGCGCGATCGGGTCCTACCAGGCGATCAAGCACGAGCTCACCGAGGTGCTGCGGCGCCTGGAGAACTCGCGCTCGCTGCTGTTCTACGCGGGCTGGGCGCGGGACTCCGCGCCGGACGAGTTCGCCCTCGCCGCGAGCGCCGCGCGGTCGGCCGCGGGCGCCGCGCTGGACTTCGCGACGCGCTCCAACATCAACGTCCACGGCGGCATCGGGGCGACGTGGGAGCACGACGCGCCGCTGTACTTCCGGCGCGCCCAGTTGACCCGCCGGCTGGTCGGCGGGCACGGCGACGCGACCGATCGCGTGGCGGAACGGCTTCTCGCAGCCTGAGTGCAGGTATCTGCGCGCCGGTGGAAAACCCTTCCCACCGGCGCGACAGGTTGCTACGGTGCCGCGCAACAGGGCCCAAGTCGGGCTACAAGCAGCGTGTTGGCGTCGCAGTGGTTGGTCGGAACGGTCCTCCCGCGTTGGCAGCACCGAGCGTAGGAGAGAGACAAGGCAATGCCGCAGGGCGTCGTGAAGTGGTTCAGCGATGAGAAGGGGTTCGGCTTCATCACGCCGGACGAGTCCGGCAAGGACCTCTTCGTCCATCACAGTGACATCGAGGCGGACGGCTTCCGCACGCTCGCCGAGGGCGCGCGGGTGGAGTACAGCACCGAGGCCGGGGCGAAGGGCCCGAAGGCCGTCGGGGTCCGGCCCGTCTAGTTGTAGGACTCTCGCCGCGGCGCCGCCTGCGGTCAGCAGGCGGCGTTGGTGGCGAGGTCCCAGCAGGTCGACGTCGAGTGGCCGTCGGCATCGAGCGTCGTCGTCGTGATCTGCGAGTAGGTGAGCGCGGTCGTCTGCGCGGGTTGGGCGCTGCCTTCCGTCAGGCTGGCGACGCCCGCGTCCTTGAGGACGTACGTGAGGTGCGGCTGCGCCTCCGACGGGTCCTGGAACTTGACCGTGGCGGAGAGCATCGTCTGCCCGCTGCGCACGAGCGTGAGCAGCCCGGGGGTCGACGCGTCCAGGGGCTGGGTGATCTCGAGGTCGGAGAAGGACGCAGGCCCGGCTCCGGACGGGCCCACGCCCCAGGACGCGGCGTAGATCGGCGACGTCACGGCGCCGCCCGGCAGGTTGTAGGTGATGGTTCCGGCAGGCCGCAGCGTGGGATCCGGCAGCATCGTGCGGTCCAGCGTGAAGGTGGGCGTGGACGACGAGGCGGTGAAGCCGATGCTCCCGACGTCCTGGCCCCCGTCGCCGTTCTGGGTCTCCGAATAGCCCTGGACGACCACGTTGTGGAAGGCCCAGGTGGCGTACGGACCGGCCTGGTGGCCGCCGTCGAGCGGCGCGACCCGCGTGGCGGTGATGCTCCCGTCGAGCGCCGGCTGGCCGCTCGCCGCGAGCTTGGCGAGCGTCGTGCCGACGGCGTCGTGCGGGCGGTCGAACGACACGGACCACTCGCCTGACGTGCCGAGCGCGGTGGTGTAGACGGTGACGTCCGCCAGCGGGACCGTCACGTCTCCCCCGGGCTCGTGGAGCGTGAGGACGAACGTGGACAGCGGCGGATCCGGGGCGGGCGGCTCCGGCGGCGCTCCGGCCGGGCCGGTGTCGCCGGTGGCACCCGTGGCGCCGGCCGCGCCCTGGGGGCCGGCCGGACCGGCGGGGCCGGTGGCACCCGTCGCGCCGGTGGCGCCCTTGGCGCCGGGCTCGCCCTGGGGTCCGGCGGGACCGGCAGGGCCCGTCGCGCCGGTGGCGCCCGTCGCGCCCGTCGCGCCCGCGGCGCCCGTGGCGCCCGTCCCTCCCGCTGCGCCGCGCGCACCGGTCGCCCCCACCGGCCCACGCTGGTTCCAGGCGAGGGACTTCTCATGCTTGGTGCACGCGTGCCCCGCGGCGACGACGCGCAGCGTCCCGCTGGCCGTCGCGTAGCAGCCGTGGATCGTGCCGTCCGAGCCGGGGATCGCCGAGACCGCGGCGTACGCGCCCCCGCCGAGCGCGAGGAAGAGCGCCACGCTCGCGACCACGTTGGCGTAGGAGAGTCTGGAGAGGAGGCGCCGGAGCATGGTGCGACAGCTTAGATGTGCAGGCAACCTGAGTGTCGTTCACACGCCGTACCCGCGGGGTACCTCCTCCCTATGGCCACCGACGTCACCGAACGCGAAGCACGCCAGGTCGCCGAGGACGCGCGCGAGCAGGAGTGGAGCCTGCCCTCGTTCGGCAAGGAGCTCTTCCTCGGCCACCTGCGCCTCGACCTGATCCACCCCCAGCCGCGGCTGGATCCCGCCGTTGTCGAGAAGGGCGAGGCGTTCCTGAAGGACTTGCGCGCCTTCCTGGTCGAGCGCGTCGACCCGCTGCTCATCGAGCGCGACAGCCGGATCCCCGAGGCGGTGATCGACGGGCTCAAGCGTCTCGGCGCGCTCGGCATCAAGGTGCCCGAGGAGTACGGAGGGCTCGGCCTCTCGCAGGTGTACTACAACCGCGCGCTGACGCTCGTCGCCTCCGTGCACTCGTCGCTCGGCGCGCTCCTGAGCGCCCACCAGTCGATCGGCGTCGCCGAGCCGCTGCTGCACTTCGGCTCCGAGGCCCAGAAGCGGGAGTGGCTGCCGAAGGTCGCGACGGACCACATCTCCGCGTTCCTGCTGACCGAGCCGGACGTCGGCTCGGACCCCGCGCGCGTCGGCACGACCGCGACGCCGACGCCCGACGGCAAGGGCTACATCTTGAACGGCCGCAAGCTGTGGGCGACCAACGGCGCCATCGCCGACGTCGTGGTCGTGATGGCCAAGGTCCCCAAGAGCGACGGCCACCGCGGCGGCATCAGCGCGTTCGTGCTGCCCTACGACACCGCGGGCGTGACCGTCGAGCACCGCAACGCGTTCATGGGCCTGCGCGGGATCGAGAACTCCGTGACGCTGCTCGAGGACGTCCACGTCCCGGCCGGCAACCTCATCGGGCACGAGGGCCAGGGCCTGAAGATCGCGCTGACGACCCTGAACACCGGGCGCCTGGCGCTGCCGGCGATCTGCCTCGGGACGACGAAGCTCGCCACGAAGATCGCGCGCGAGTGGTCGCGCGAGCGCGTCCAGTGGGGCCAGCCGATCGGCCGGCATGACGCGGTCGCGCAGAAGATCGCGTTCATCGCGGCGTCGTCGTTCGGCCTGGAGGCGATGCTCGACGTGTGCTCGCGCATGGCCGACGACCACCAGCGCGACATCCGCATCGAGGCGGCGATCGGCAAGTTGTACGGGTCGGAGATCGGCTGGAAGGTGGTCGATGAGCTCGTCCAGGTCCGCGGCGGCCGCGGCTACGAGACGGCGGCGTCGCTGAAGGCGCGCGGCGAGCGGCCGATCCCGGCGGAGATGCTGATGCGCGACATGCGCATCAACCGCATCTTCGAGGGGTCGACCGAGATCATGCACCTGCTCATCGCGCGCGAGGCGGTCGACCAGCACCTCGCGGTCGCGGGCGACATCCTGGAGCCCGAGGTCGCGCTGGGCGACAAGGCGCGGGCGGCGGTCGGCGCGGCCAAGTTCTACACCAAGTGGTTCCCCCAGCTGGCGGTCGGCGAGGGCGTCAAGCCGGGCGCGTTCGGGGAGTTCGGCGCGCTGGCCGGGCACCTGCGCTACGTCGAGCGCGCGTCGCGCCGGATGGCGCGGACGACGTTCTACGCGATGGGCCGCTGGCAGGCCAAGCTGGAGCGCAAGCAGACCGTGCTGGGCCGGATCGTCGACATCGGCGCCGAGCTGTTCGCGATCTCCAGCGCCGTCGTCTACGCCCAGACGCTGGGCGCCGAGCAGCCGGCGCGCGCGGCCGAGGCGGTCCAGCTCGCCGACGTGTTCTGCCGCCAGGCGCGGCGCCGGGCCGACGCGCTGTTCGCCGCGGTGTTCGACAACGACGACGACGTCGCGTACGCGCTGGCGCAGGACGTCCTGGCCGGGACGTTCGCGTGGGACGAGGAGGGCGTCCTCGACCTGGCGGACGAGGCGCGCAACTAGGACGACAACTCGATGCCGCCGGCCGTGGTGACGCGGCCGGCGAACAGCGCGGTCACCTGGCGCAGCGTCGCGGCGAGGTCGAACGGGTCCAGCGCGGAGACCCCGTCCTCCGGGATCACCACGTCGTACCAGCGCAGCGCGGCCGACGCCGCCGTGTAGTGCACGCAGATGTTCGCGACGGTGCCGCAGACCACGAGCGTCGTGACGCCCCACTGGCGCAGCAGGTGGTCCAGCGGCGTCCCGTGGAACGCGTCGTAGCGCGGCTTGCGCAGGACCGTGTCGGTGGGCAGCGGCGCCAGCGCCTCGACGATCTCCCACCCGAGCGTGCCCTCGACGGCGTGCACGGGCCAGATCGCGAACTCCGGGTCGCCGTCGCGGTGCGTGTCCTGCGTGAAGACGACGTGCGACCCCGCGTCGCGGAAGCGGCGGACGAGGTCGGCGATGGCCGGGACCGTCGCGCGCGCGTCCGGGACCTGGAGCGAGCCGCCGTCGCTGACGAAGTCGTTCTGCATGTCGACGACGACGAGCGCCGTCGTCTCCGCGTCGAGCGCGACGCGCGCGGTGCGCGGGATGTCCGGGACGGGGAGCGCGGCCATGGGGCTGACGGTAGCTTCCTGGGGCGATGTCGAGGACGGCGTGCCGGCTCCGACCAGGGGGCAAACGACGTCTTCCCAGGAGGGATGCGACATGAAGTACTTGATCATGATCTATGACAACGCCCAGACGCGGGAGCACTTCACGGGCCCGGACGGGAAGGAGCTCATGGCCGAGGTCAACGCGCTGATGGCCGAGCTGCAGCAGTCGGGCGAGATGCTCGGCGGCGAGGCGCTGGCGGACCCGAGCCAGACCAAGGCCATCAAGCCGGTCGACGGCGTCCCGGCGATCACGGACGGCCCGCTGGCCGAGGCGAAGGAGCACTTCGGCGGCTACCTGCTGGTCGAGTGCGAGACGTTCGACCGCGCCGCCGAGATCGCGCGGCGCTGGCCGAGCGCGCGCTTCACGCCGCTGGAGGTCCGGCCGCTGATGTCCCAGGACGGCGCGGAGATGTGAGCGGGCCGCGCGTCCGCGACGAGGAGGTCGAGGACCTGCTGCGCGCGCTCGCGCCGCGGGTCCTCGGCACGCTCGTGCGCCGCCACCGGCAGTTCGACGCGTGCGAGGACGCCGTCCAGGAGGCGCTGCTGGCCGCCGCGACGCAGTGGCCGGCCGGCGGCGTCCCGGACGAGCCGGCCGCCTGGCTGGTGACCGTCGCCGAGCGGCGGCTGACCGACGCGTGGCGGTCGGAGAGCGCGCGGCGCGAGCGCGAGCAGCGCGTCGTCGCGTCCGAGGAGCGGCTGGCCGGCGGCCTGGTCGCCGACGAGGACGACACGCTGACGCTGCTGATGCTCTGCTGCCATCCGGAGCTGTCGGCGCCGTCGCAGCTGGCGCTGACGCTGCGTGCGGTCGGCGGCCTGACGACCGCGCAGATCGCCAGCGCGTTCCTGGTGCCCGAGGCGACGATGGCCCAGCGGATCAGCCGCGCGAAGGCGGCCGTGCGGGCGGCGGGCGCCCGGTTCGAGCTGCCGGCCGGCGCGGGCGAGCGCGCCGAGCGGCTGCGCGTGGTCCTGCATGTGCTGTACCTGATGTTCAACGAGGGCTACACCTCCACGTCGGGCGAGGTGCTCGCGCGCGCGGAGCTGACCGGCGAGGCGATCCGGCTCACGCGGCTGATGCGGGCGCACCTGCCCGACGACGGCGAGGTCGCCGGGTTGTTGTCGTTGATGCTCCTGACCGACGCGCGGCGGCCGGCGCGGACGGATGCCGGCGGCGAGTTGGTGCCCTTGGCCGAGCAGAACCGGTCGCGGTGGCGGGCGGACGAGATCGCCGAGGGGCTGGACCTGATCCGGGAGGCGCTGGCGGCGGCGCCGGTCGGGCCCTACCAGCTGCAGGCCGCGATCGCCGCGGTGCACGCCGAGGCCGCGCGGCCCGAGGACACCGACTGGCGCGAGATCGCCGGGTTGTACCGGTTGCTCGAACGGGTGACGCCAGGCGGCAACCCGATGGTCTCGCTCAACCGCGCGGTGGCCGTGGCCGAGGTCGAGGGGCCGCGCGCCGGGCTGGCGTTGTTGGAGGCGTTGGAGGAGCGGCTGGCGGGATCGCACCGGCTGGACGCGGTCCGGGCGCACCTGCTGGAGCGCGACGGGCAGGTGGCGGCGGCGCGGGACGCGTACCTGGCGGCGGCACGGCGGACGACGTCGCTGCCGGAGCGCCGGTATCTGGAGCGCCGGGCGGCCGCGCTGGGCTGAGAAGGGATGGGCAGGTTCGGTGCGGGTTCGGCGCCGGACGACGGAACGCCGTTCACCGGGCGTCGCTCATCGTTCGCTGCCGCGTCACGCCTGACGGGCATGACGACGGCGATCGAGGGGCAGCGGTTCATCAGCGGCGGCGGCCGGGCCGCCTCGCTCGCGCTCCTGCGCGCCCGGGTCAGCCGGCTGGCGGGCGTCGAGGTGGTGGTGGACGACGACGCGGGCGCCGCGGCGGCCGCCGCGCGCCGCGGGGCCGCGCGGCTGCTCATCGACGTCCGCGGCACGGGCCTCTCGGGCTTCGAGATCGGCCGCCGGATGCGGGCGTTCTCGGGCGTGCCGCTGGACTTCTGCCGCGAGCACCGGCTCGTCGTGGTCTTCGACGAGGACGAGGAGATCGCGGCGCGCGGCGAGCGCCTGCTCTTCGCGCTCGCGCACGCGTGCCACGACGCGCCGGCGAGCGTCTAAGCCGCGACCCGGGGGCGCAGGCCGCCCAGGCGCGGAAGGCGCCGGCGGCCGGCGTGGCGCAGGCGCTCGGCGCGCAGCTCGGCCGTCCGGACGCGCAGCAGGTGCACGGCGTCCTCGGTCGGGACGAACGGGTCGGCGACGACGCGCCCGTCCTCGGTCGAGATGGCCGCGACGAGGCGGTCGTCGACGACCGCCATGAGCGCGGGGCGGCGGATCGTCCGGGCGGAGTCGAGCTGCGAGAGCTGGCGCAGGGCGGTGTCGTGCTCGGCGGTGGCGGAGAGGAGGGAGATGGTGGAGGAGGGGGTCATGACGTCCATCTTGCGCCTGAGACGGCACGGGCACATCGGGCGAACGGAGCGCGTCTCGCGCGTCGACCCCTTAGTCGGTGCGGCCGATGACTTAGGCGCGCGGCGCCGTGCGGCATAGTGGAGTGGTGCTGCCGAACGACCCCCGCGACATCCAGACCCGCGAGGACTGCGAGCGGCTCGTGCGCGCCTTCTACGGCAAGGCGATGACCGACCCGATGATCGGGTTCCTGTTCACCGACGTCGCGAAGCTCGACCTCGAGGCGCACGTGCCGGTGATCACGTCGTTCTGGGAGACGATGCTGCTCGGGACGCAGACGTACGGCGGCGGCGCGTTCGCCCCGCACGTGTCGCTGCACCGCAAGGCCGGGCTGCGCGGGCCGCACTTCGAGCGCTGGCTGGCGCTCTGGACGGCGACGGTCGACGAGCTCTTCGTAGGCGAGCGCGCCGAGGAGGCCAAGGCGCACGCGCAGCGGGTCGCGGCGGCGTTCGCGCGGCGGCTGGCGACGTTGCCGGGTGAGGGCGACGTCGTGGCCGAGGAGCTCGACGACGCCGGCGGGCTGCCGGTCGCGCTGACGATCACGCGGCATGGCGGCGGCGACGGCGACGGTTCGCAGCGCTGACGCGGTGGTCGAGCTCCGCGTCGCGCACACGGCGGAGCTGGACGCGCGTGAGCTGACCGCGGCGCGGGCGCTGCTGGATCGTGTGTTCGGCGACGAGCTGGACGACAGCGACTGGGAGCACGCGCTCGGCGGGATGCACGCGCTGGCGTACGCGCGCGGCGGCGGCGCTGATGTCTTGGTTGGCCACGCCTCGGTGATCCAGCGGCGTCTGATCCACGACGGCCGCGCGCTGCGCGCCGGCTACGTGGAGGGCGTCGGCGTCGACGCGCGCTGGCGCCGCCGCGGCGTCGGGACGCTGTTGATGGACGCGATCGAGGACGTCATCCGCAAGGCCTATGACTTGGGCGGGCTGGGCTCGACCGACGACGGCATCCCGTTCTACGCCAGCCGCGGCTGGCGCCTCTGGCGCGGCGACTCCTGGGCGCTCACGCCCGGCGGCGTGATCCGCACCGCCGAGGCGGACGGCGCGATCTTCGTGCTGCCGGTCGCCGGCGGCGCCGAGCTGGCGCTCGATGGCGCGCTGACGGCGGACTGGCGCGAGGGCGACCAGTGGTGAGGCGTCTGGAGCGCGCTTTGGCTTTCAGGCGGACGCCGGGACGACCGTCTCGACCAGTCCGGTCACGACGTCGTAGACGTGGCCCGAGAACGTGAGACGCGGCGACAGCGCCGGAGCCGCGCGCAGGCGTTCGACGTCGACGGTCACCGAGGCGACCGGATCGACGACCGCCTGGTCGCGGACGTCGGCCTCGTCCGCCCCGATCAGCGTCGCGTACCGCTGACGGAACGCATCGTCAGCCAGCGCGCCCGCGCCACACTGCGTGTGGTGGACCACGGCGACCTCGAACAGCGGCCCGTCGGGCACCACGGCGCCCGCCAGCAGCCCGAGGAACGCGAGCTGCTCGATCACCTCGGGCGTCACGCGCCCGCCGACGTTGCGGATGACGATCGCGTCGCTGAGCTCCAGGCCGAGGACGTGGGCGGGGTCCGTCCGCGGGTCGAGGCACGTGAGGACGGCGAGCCGGAGCTGCGGCAGGACGACGGCACCCTCGTGGCCCTGGTCGGCGGCGAACGCGCGGTTGCGCGCCAGCGGGACGGTCATCGCGTGGGTGGGGAGCGGGTCGGTCATCGGTGCCTCCGGGGAGAGGGTGCTGGACGGGGGAAGACGATGACACGCCGTCCTACGCCGCGTGCTGCTCGGCCCCACGACCTCGATCGCTGCGGCGCCGACCCCGGCGCGCCGTAGTCCTTTCACCTCTCCTTATCCGAACGCCAACCGCACGGTCACGCGCGCGCTTGCGTGGCCCGGCAGAGTGCTCAAATGCTCCGCGCCGTCACGATCGCCCTCGCCGTCGCCGCCCTGGCGGGCGCCGGCGCCGGACCGACCTGCGCAACGCCGCGGCGCACGGCGCAATATTCAACATCACAGACCCGGCGCGTCTCGAACGGTTCCCGGCCTATCAGCGAATTTGGGCCAACGGGCCGGAAGGCGGCCCAGCGCACTGGCAGATCACTGCCGACCTGCACGGAACTCCGCTTTGGGACTTCGTGGAACCTTCGGATGCCGCGTCCGTGCTCCAGGTCGTCGGCGTGTACGCGCTGTGGCTTCACGGGCGATCCCAACCCGCCTAGTCCGTCCGGGGGCGCACTTGGCGCCGCGCTCATGTTGACCATGAGC
Organism: Baekduia sp.; assembly: GCA_036518975.1. Lineage (GTDB taxonomy): Bacteria > Actinomycetota > Thermoleophilia > Solirubrobacterales > Solirubrobacteraceae > Baekduia. The sequence goes on along the minus strand of DATDMD010000205.1, from coordinate 7,286 downwards.
GACCGAGGGACGATCCGCCGCTACCTACACCGGCCTGCCCAAGCGCGCTCTCACCGAGCCCGCGACCGCCGGCGACGCTACGCCCGGGCCCGGACGGCAGACCCGCCCGCCACCTTCATGGCCCTAGAACCGCCGCCGCCAACACTCGACCCTCGGCAACCTCTCGCCCGTCGAGTACGAGAAGATGACCATCACCCGACAAGAAGAACCCAACTCACCTAAACCACCCCTTGTCCACCAAACCGGGGGAAGACCAACCTTGCGGCACGCGGGTTCAGACGCCTTTTGGTGCGACAGTGGTTCTACTTGGGGCAGGTGCGCAGCCGGAGTTGCCGGACCAAGCGGCTCTCATGCGCCAGTCCGTCGTTCCATCGTCGTGCCGCAGCGTATGCGCGCTTGATGTCTCCGGCTCGGGCGGCTTGTTCGGCGGTGAGCAGCAGTTGGTTGCCGGCGCGCAGCAGGTTGACGTAGTTGGCTACGCGTCCGCGATCGGGTCCGGTGCTTACGGCGAGCAACCCTTTGGCGAGTCGTTCGCGGGCCATGCGGTAGGCATGTGCCGAGCGGGCCAGGTCGTCTAGACCCGCGCCGACCGCATACGGACGCACGTCGACGGCGAACCGGCGACACGCGGCCTTGGATCGCGACCGGGTCTGCGTGCTCAGGGGCGCCACGGCGGTCGCCGGCACCGTCGCAGGGACGGTCGCCGCCGGACGCGTCGCGGTCGTCGGTTTGCGGCGGGCGTCTGCGTCCCGCATCCGGCGAGGATGATGACGGCCAGAAGACCCCACGCACTTCGCGAGACGGTCACGTGAGGTCCCAGTAGGACTTCGGGAGCCCGCGCGCCTCGAGCGCGGCGACGCTGGGAGGAGGCGACGCGTAGCGGATGCTCGCGAGCGCCTGATCGGATGTGCTGCTGCCCTCCGTGGCCATAGCCACCAGCAAGGGATCGGCGGGAACGGGGGGCGCTTGGGCCACGAGTCGCGCCGTCTCGTTCAGCACCTGGGCCGCCGGATCGCGCTCCTCACCAAACCGCTCCAGGAGCCGGGCTGCCGCCGCGGCGACGAGCTCGAGGTCGAGTTGCTCGGGGAGCTCGATCTCGGGGTGATCCCAATCCTGGGGGTCCAGCGCCACGGCGAGCTTGGCGGCGTCCGGCGCCGCTGTCAGGGGCGCCAGGCGCTGCGTCCACATCTCGGCCGAGCACACCGACACCGCCGCAGGATCCATGCACGTCTCGTCGTTGGGCACCCACAGGGCGAACGCTCCGAGCGCTCGCAGACCGACATTGGCGATCGCTTGGGTGACACGGTCGACGTTGACGCCGATCAAGAACATCGCGTCGTCGGCGGCCAAGAGGTCGGGCTCGGGGAGCATTTCAGTGGTTCGGCTCGGCGACGTTGCCCAGGCTGCTGGTCTTCAGCGCGTCCTTCACGGTGTCTAGGTCGCTTGACAGGGAATTGCCCAGGGCGCAGCGATCACGGTACTGCTGGGGATGGACGATGGCCCGCACCTGGTCGAGGTAGTAGTCGACGTTCTGTGTCTCCTTTGGGCCATGCCCCGGGCGGGTGCAACCGCGCCGGGGCGCTTTGATTGTTGGTGTCCTACGAGTCCGCGCGCATGACGCGCGCGCGGCTGTTGCGATGAGCACCCGCCCGAGCGGCCGCCCGGACTGCGTCAGCAGAGTGGCCCGGCGACAGAGCGCCGGGCTTGGAGCGGAGGGGGGCGGGGCCGGTAGGGTCCGGGGCGTCCACGGGAGTGTGTCTCCTTTGGGCCATGCCCCGGGCGGGTGCAACCGCGCCGGGGCGCTTTACGCCGAGCAGCATGCGAGCGGGATCAAGCGGTGCGTTGAGCCGTCCGATCGGCCGCGGGATTTCCAAATTCTTTCCAAACGCCTGCGATCGCGCAGCGCGCCGGCACTCGAAAAACGCCGAAGGCCCCGCCGTTGCGGGGCCTTCGAGAAGGTGGAGCCAGACGGGATCGAACCGACGACCTCCTGCTTGCAAAGCAGGCGCTCTCCCAGCTGAGCTATGGCCCCAAGCTGTCGACGAGTCTAGCTCGGTCGCCCGGAGGGCTGCGTCAGGGGCGGCGGCGGAGGGTGCGCCACTCGTCGAGGGCTTCGCGCTCGCGGAGGTGGGCGATTGCGGTGGCGTCGATGTCGAAGTCGTGGGCGGCGTCGGAGCACCAGACGGAGGGGTGGCGGTCGAGCCAGCGGTGGGCGTCGCGGCGGCCGAGGTCGAAGAGGCGTTCGACGTGCTCCTCGTCGAAGAGCAGGAACGACAACAACTCGCCGCGACTCGGTGAGCGGCCGCCGCCGAGCAACCGCGACATGAACGGGTAGTCGGGGCGTAGCCAGCCCTTGAGGCCGGCGTAGCGGCGCTCGAAGACGTCGTCGGCGACCTCCGCCAGCTCGCCGCGGCGCTCGGGCGCGACCAAGGCGTAGGAGATCTTCCGGTAGGGCTTGCGGCCGCGGGCGGCGCGGTAGGCGTCGGCCGCGCCGCGCGGGCCGGGGGCGTGCGCGTCGACCATGAACGAGTTGATGGTGGCCAAGCGGTGGAGATCATCGACAACTTGGTCGACGAGGAGGCCGTCGATGATGTTCGCGGCGACGTCGGCCAGCCGCGGCGCGCCCGCGCCGACGCCGCGCCCGCCGTCGGCCTCCACCCGCGCACGGAAGGGCTGGAAGCCGATGACGACAACTCGGTCGGCGCCGAGCGCCAGCGCGGGCGCGACCGGTGAGTTCATCCGCGTGCCGCCGTCGACGTAGTGGCCGGCCAGCGGCGCCGGGTGCGCGATCTCGACGGGCGGGAACAGGACTGGGATCGCGGCCGAGGCGCGGACATGCTCGCTGTCGAGGACGGCCGGGACGTACTGCAGCGGGTCGGCCGGCCGCGACGGCGGGACGCGCCGCGCGCTGTCGACGAACGCCACCGGGCTGGCGCGCGCCAGCGACGTCGCGACCACGCACGCCGCCTCGATCACGCCGTGGCGGACGTTGCGGTGCAGCGCGTCCCAGTCGATCCAGCGGTCCAGGGAGCGCCGCAGCGGCGCCGGGTCCAGCAGGCCGGCGAGCCGGACGCCCGGCAGCTCCAGCGCCTCCCCCACCATCCGCAGCGCGGTCAGCGGCAGGCCGGGCCCGACGACCGGCCGGATCACGTCGTTCTTGCGCAGCCCCCGCCAGTGCTCCTCGAGCGACGCGACGGCCTCGTCCACCGGCCGGTCGGCGGTCGCCCCGAGCGCGGTCGCGTTGACCGCGCCGACGCTCGTCCCGCACAGGATGACCGGCCGCTCGCCGCGCGCGTCCAGCAGCGGCAGCAGGACCGAGAGCGCGCCGACCTCGTACGCGCCGCGCGCGCCGCCGCCCGGCAGGACGAGGGCGACCCGCGGAGCGGACGCGGACGCGCCGTTGCCGTTGCCGTTGACCCCGTCGGACACCCGCAGAGGTTCCGCCGCGCGCCCCGCCGTTGGTACCGACCGGCGGTCCAAACCACGCGGGCCGGGAAGGGACGCGAGCGCGCCGGGGCTGAGGGCCGAACCGGCGCGCTCGCGTTGCGTCCTTCGCCCTCCGTCGCCGGAGGGACGAGCGCGCCGGGATTGTTCCCCGATGCCGGCGCGCTGCCTGTGTCACGGGTGGTTGTCGGACGTCCGGTCAGGATGCCACAGCGGATGGCGGCGGCTCTGGACGCGTGATCGACCGGCGCGCCCGCGCGCGGCCCCCGCGCGCGTCTAGAAGTCGAAGTCCTTCGGCGGCTTCTGCTCGAACCAGAGCCGGTCGTGCTCCGGCGTCTCCTGCAGGAAGTCCGGGGTGTCCTCGAGCTCGTCCTCGGCGTCGGGGTCGGCGTCCGGGTCGTCGTCGCCCTTGCGGGCGTCGTCGTCGCCCTTGCCGGAGTCGCGCGCCGGCGCGTCCTGATGCCCCAGCGCCTCCCCCAGCTCCGTCGCGGAGAACTCCCGCGTCTGCTGCTGGTGCGCGAGCGGGTCGCCGTGCGGCGGGGTCGCGCTGTCGTCCTCGTCCTCGGGGTACGGCGCGTCGTGGGTGGCCGGCGGCTCGTAGGGCTCGTACGGCTCGTCGTCGTACGCGGCGCCCGGCTCGTCCAGCCCCGCGGGCTCGTGGTCTGCGTACGGACTCGGCTCGGGAGCCTCGGCCTCGGCGACCTCCCCGGGCGCCTCGCGGCGCACCGGCCCCAGCGCTTCGGTCTCCTCGCGCGCGATCTCGTTCGGATCGGCACCCCGGCGGCGCTTGAGCTCGAGGTGCTCGCGGATGGCGTCGTCCAACAGGCCCATGGTCGCTCTAGCGTAACGAGAGCGGCCGCCGGAGGGCGAGGGAGGCGCCCACGCTCAGCTCGCGCTGACCGTCCGGTTCTTGCCGGCGCGCTTGGCCTGGTAGAGCGCCTCGTCGGCGGCGGCGACGAGGCCGCGGACGTCCTCGGCGCTCGCCGGCAGCGACGCCGCCCCGAACGACGCCGTGATCCGCAGCGGCTCGGCGTCCTGGTCGCCCAGGATCGGCAGGCGGAGCGCCTCGACGCCCTCGCGGACGCGCTCGGCCAGCTGGCGCGCGCCCTCCAGGTCGGTGCCGGGCAGGACGAGGGCCAGCTCCTCGCCGCCGTAGCGGGCCGGCTCGTCGATCTCGCGCGAGGACGCCCGCAGGATCCGCGCGACCTCGCGCAGGACGAGGTCGCCCTGCTGGTGGCCGTAGGTGTCGTTGACCGCCTTGAAGTCGTCGATGTCGAGCATCACGAGCCCGAGGTCGGACCCGAAGCGCTTGGAGCGCTCGACCTCGGCCGACATCGTCTCCTGGAAGCGGCGGCGGTTGGAGAGGCCGGTGAGCTCGTCGGTCACGGCCTGGCGGTTGACGGTCTCGTGCAGGCCGACGTTCTCCACCGAGACGGCCGCCTGGCCCGCGAGGTAGTGGAACAGCTCGCGCTCGCGGTGCGAGAACGTGCGGCCGACGCGCCAGACGGAGATCGCGCCGGCGATCTGGTCGGCCTCCTCCGGGCCGGCCGCGGGGCCCTGGCGCAGCGGGTGCGCGAGCGCGTGGCCGCCCTCGACGTTGACGAACGCCGGCTCGCCGAGGGTCAGCACGCGGCGCTCGGCCTCGTCGGCGGCGGCCGCCGGGCGGGAGACCGCGCCGATCGTCGTGAGCGGGCGGCCCTCCATGAACGCCTGGCCGCCCTCGGCGTCGACGGCGTCGACCGCGGTCCGGACCACGATCTCCAGCAGCGCGTCGCGGTCGAGGTTGGAAGCGAACGTCTCCCCGATCCGGCGCAGCGAGAGCTCCATGCGCAGGCGCTCCTGGGACAGCTCCTGGAGGCGTTCCTCGAGTTGGCCGGACATCTTGTTGAACTCCTCGCCGAGCTGCGCGAACTGGTCGTTGCCGCGCGTCGGGACCTGGGCCGAGAAGTCGCCGGCGCCGAGGCGGCGGGCGGCGGCGAGGAAGCCGTCGATCTGTCGCGCGAGCGCGCGCGAGACGACGATCGCGGCGACCAGCGCCAGCAGGAAGAAGCCGGCCAGGACGAGGCCCGCGACGAGGCGCCCGTGGCGGATGTCGTCCTGGGTCGCGGCGGTGGGTTCCAGGACCGCGACCTGGAGGCGCTCGCCGAGGAAGCCGGGCGCCGTGAACGAGGCGGTGCGGTACTTGGTGTCCGCGACGGTGGCGATGCCGGAGTGGGCCGGCAGGTGGGGGTCGTCGGCGCTTTGGATCGTGGAGGCGATCGTCTGGGAGCCGCGCTGGACGATCGTGTCGAGGCCCGTGGCGCGCCGGACCTCGCGCGCGTAGGACTGGGCGTCCTCGACGGAGACCTGGAGGTCGGCGACGCGCTGGCCGTCGGCGATCAGCGTGCGCGTCGCGGGGAAGGACGCGCGGGGGTCGCCGACGTCGGCCCACGTCGTGGTCCCGTGCGTGAGCACGATGCGCTTCGCGTGGGTGGTGGTGAGGAGCCGCTGGGCCTGCGTCGTGATCCGCTGCGGGTTCTTCGCCCGGATCGCCCGGGCGAGTTGCGGGTCGCGCCCGATGCGCGCCGCGATCCTGTCCGCGTCGCCGCGCGCCTCGTAGTAGAGCGAGATCGCGGTCTCCTGCCGCGCGGCGACCCGCGCATCCGCCTGCCCGTTCTCGGATTCCGCGATGAGCCGGAACACGATGAACGTGACCGCGACCATCGGCACGATCACGATCAGGACGAAGAAGAGCCGCAACCGCGTGCGGAAGCTGCTCAGACGATCCCGCAGATCGCCGCTGAAGCCACGGTTCGACATCTCCCGGGCGGGAGCGTACCCGCGCACGTTCACACGATCCGCAAGGCGTCCACCACGCACCTCCGGCTACAATCGCTGATCCACCCGGGGCTATAGCTCAGTTGGGAGAGCGCCTGGATCGCACCCAGGAGGTCGGGGGTTCGAGTCCCCCTAGCTCCATGTGAACGGAACCCCTGCGTACGCGGGGGTTCCGTCGTTCTCGGGATGCGCTTGAACTGCCCCGAGTTCCGCTCCGTTTCAGGCACCAGTGCCTTTATTCCGAGATATGTGACTGGTTCGCCGGCGATCGCCGGGGATTCGGGCGCTGTGCGCACGACCCCGCTCGGGACCGATGTCCACGTCCCGCCGCGGCGATCCACGCATCGTTGCTGTGGACCGGTCCTGGTGGTTGGGGCCACCGGAACCGTGAAGGGTGCTGCTCAGTGCTCGTCGCGGACGAGCCGGAGGTGGGCGCTGGCGCGCGTGACGTGGCGGTTGACGTTGGTCTTCGTGACGTCTCGGTGGGCGGCGATTTCGTCGTAGGAGAAGCCGAGGATGAGCAGGGCGAGCGTGTCGCGCTGCTTGGGCGGTAGCTCGACGAGGGCACGGAGGGCGTCGCGTGCGGCGGTCTGCTGGGTGAGCGCGTCGTGGCCGGGATCCAGGCCGGGGAACAGTTCGATGCTGGGCTCGCGCGTGTCGCGTTCGTAGAGGTCGCCAGGCCTCGCGGATGGCGACGGTGCGCAGCCAGGGAAGGGCTGCGCGCGAACCGGTCAGCACCGGCCGTCGTCTGGTTACGGGTTCCCGGGTGAACCGTTCTTGCGTTCTGCTGACGCGTTCGGCTGCGCCTCGCACGCGGTTCCGATGAGCCGCACCCGTCTGAGCAGCCAGTGAATTACGCCGTCCTCGTCGTTGGATGCCGCTGTGGCGGTGGCGGCGGCCAGGACCGAGGCGTGGGCGTTGGCCGGTGCGATGGATTCATCGGCAGCGGCGAACATCCCGAGATCGTTGAGGTGATCGCCACACGCAAGCACCGTCGAGCCGCGGAGACCGGTCAGCTCGAGGAG
>DATDMD010000204.1:0-3894 GCA_036518975.1 Baekduia sp. | reverse complement strand
GGGATGGTGATGAAGAACACCGAGCGCCACCCGGCGACGTCGACCAGGACGCCGCCGATCGCGGGCCCCGCGGCGGCGGCCAGCGCGCCCGCCGCGCTCCAGGCGCCGATCGCGGCCGCGCGGCGCTCCGGCGGCGTGTCGGCCAGGACGACGGCCAGCGACGCCGGGATCATCGCCGCCGCGCCCGCGCCCTGCAGCCCGCGCGCCGCGAGCAGGATCCCGAGGCTCGGCGCCGCGGCCGCGACGATCGACATGATGGTGAACAGCGCCGCGCCGGCCGTGAGCAGGGCGCGGCGGCCGAGGAGGTCCGCGAACCGCCCGCCGGGCGCGAGCAGCGCCGCGAACGTGATCGCGTAGATCGTGATGACCCAGGACAGGTCGCCGACCGCGACGCCGGGGAAGTCGCGGTGCAGGTCGGCGACGGCGAGGTTGGCGACGGTCGCGTCGAGCATCGCCAGGAACGCCGCGCCCGAGGCGACGGCGAGGACGAGACCGGAGCGGGCCCGCGTGCGTGGGGAGATCGTGAGGGTGCTCATGGGGACCTCGGGGGGAGAGAGAAGAGAGAACGAACGATCGTGCTTTTAGCAGAGATCGAACGGTCGTGCTACTTTCTCTGTCGACGTGACGACGACCAGCCCCGAGACCGACGGGCGCCGCGCCCGCGGCGCCCGCACCCGCGCCCAGATCCTCGAACGCGCGGCGAACCTCGCGTCGGTCGAAGGGCTCGACGGCCTGACGATCGGCCGCCTGGCGACCGAGCTCGGGATGAGCAAGTCCGGGCTGTTCGCGCACTTCGGCTCCAAGGAGGAGCTGCAGCTCGCGACGATCGACGCGGCGCGCGAGATCTTCGCGCGCGAGGTCGTCGCGCCGGCCCGCGAGGCCGAGCGCGGGCTGCCGCGCCTGGAGGCCCTGCTGGCCGCCAAGCTCCGCTACGAGCGCGGCGAGGTCTTCGAGGGCGGCTGCTTCTTCGAGACCGTCCGGGCCGAGTTCGACAGCCGCCACCCCGGCCCGGTCCGCGACGCGATCGAAGCCGACCTGGAGGAGTGGGACCAGCTGATGCGCCGCGTCATCCGGTCCGCCGTCAAGGCAGGGCACTTGAAGCCCGGCACCGACGTCGACCAGCTCCAGTACGAGATCGAGGCGCTCAGCATGACCGCGACGCTGCGCCACCAGATGACCGGCGACGCGACGCTGTTCGCGCGCGCCGAGACGGCGATCGCCGACCGGCTGGCGGCGGCGCGGGCCTCTGGTTAACGCCCGTAGCGCTGCTCGCCGAGCACGAGCTGCGCGGGGAGCGCGACGCGCGGCGGCGGCGACGGGTCGGCCAGGACCGACACGGTCTCGGCCACGCTGCGCGTCACGGTGAGGCGGTCGCCGTCGGCGGTCTCGACGACAACGTCCTCGTCGCCCGACTCGGCGAGCGTCCCCTGCAGCCCCGGGTCCAGGCCGGCGGCCTTGAGGTAGTGCAGCAGGTCCTCGGCCTCGTTCTCGAAGCGGACGATCGTCACGGTCGCGCCCGGCTGCACGTCGGCCAGCGGCACCGAGGAGATGCGCGAGCCGACGTCGATCGGGTGGCCGTGCGGGCACGTCTTGGCGTCGCCGATCGCGGCGAGCATCCGCTCCTCGAGCACCGGCGACATCGCGTGCTCGAGCCGCTCGGCCTCCTCGTGGACCTCGTCCCACGGGATCCCGAGGACGTCGGTGAGGAAGCGCTCGATCAGGCGGTGGCGGCGGACGATCGCCTCGGCGTGCTCGCGGCCGTTGTCGGTGAACTGGATGACCTTGTCGGTCCCGCGCGTGATGTAGCCGTCGCGCTCGAGGCGCCCGACCATCTCGTGAACGGTCGGCGGCGACAGCTGCATCGCGCGAGCGATGTTGGCGCCCGTCATCGGCAGTCCGGCTTCGTAGAGCCAGAAGAGGGTCTCGAGGTACTCCTGCTCGGCGACGGTGGCGGCCTGGGCCTTGTCCGTTGACATCGTCAGGCATGCTACCCGCCGCGCGCTCAGCTTCCGGGACGATGTCGGCGCGGCGGCGTGGTCTTCAGCTCCTCGGCGACCGCGGTCATGCGCTCCTCGGCCAGCGCCATGAACTCGCGGGCGGCCGGCGACAGGCGGGCGCCGCGGCGGTTGATGAAGGCGAAGGTGTCGTAGATCGGCTCGGCGAACGGGACCCAGCCCAGGCGCTTGGGCACGCGACGGCCGAGCGAGAGCAGGATCCCGCGCGCGATCAGGACGTCGCCGAAGCCGCGGGTGGCGAGCTCGATCGCGGTCTCGACGTCCTCGACGTCGATCTGCGGCTCGATCGTCACGCCCTCGCGCTGGGCCAGCTCGAACAGCTGCCGGCGCGTCGGGTCCTCCAGGCCGTAGCTCGTGTCGGTGAGGATGAGCGGCGCGGTCGCGAGGTCGCGGATCGTCACCGGCTTGCGGACGCGCGCCGGCTCGGCCGAGGCGTACAGGATCTCGTCCTGCATGATCGGGCGGACGTCGAGGCCGGTGTCGTCGATCGGCAGCGCGACCAGGCCGGCCTCGAGGTCGCCGTGGCGGACGGCCTCGGCCACCTCGGACGAGTTCTGGCCGATCAGCCGGACGCGCACCTTCGGGTGACGCCGGCGGAACGCGGCGACGATCTGCGTGCCGGGGTACCAGCGCGCGGTGCCGAACGTCCCGAAGGTGGCGATGCCGCCCTGCAGCTCGCGCTGCTGGACGACGGCCTCGCGGCCCTCCTCGACGGCGGCCAGCGCGGCCTCGGCGTGCGGGCGCAGCGCGAGGCCGGCGGCCGTGGGCCGGATGCCGCGGCCGACGCGGGTGAACAGCGCGACGCCGAGCTCGGCCTCCAGGCGCCGGACCTGCTCGGAGAGCGAGGGCTGGGCGAGCAGCAGGCGCTCGGCCGCCGCGCTGAACGAGCCCTCGTCGAGGGCGGCCAGGAAGTACTCCAGCTGCTGCAGGGTCATTTGTCACCTCAAGGGGAAACCTATGGCTTCTGTAGGCAACCAAGGCTAGAGCAGAGAGCACATATGGTCGATCATAAGGACATGATCTCTCTGTTCGCTGTCCTCGGGGTCTTCGGCGGCGGTGCCGCGCTCTCGTCTCGCTTCGGTGCGGATTCGCGCCGTCCGAACGATCGCAACTGGTAGTCCCGAAGCTCCCCGGTAGGACCCTCTCTCCCCTGTCAACCATGTTGTCGTCCATGTCGCTGACGCCGCACCGGCGCGGAGTCGCGCTCTGCGTGCTCTCGGCCGTCGGCTTCGGCGCCATGGCGATCTTCGCCAAGGAGGCCTACGCGGCCGGCGTGACGGTCGTCACGCTGCTGTCGCTGCGCTTCCTGCTGGCCGCCGCCCTGTTCTGGACGGTGGCCCTCCTGCGCGGCGCTCGCCTCCCCGAGCGCCGCGTCGTCGTCGGCGGGCTCGTGCTGGGCGCGGTCGGCTACGCCGCCCAGGGCGGCCTGTACTTCGGCGCGCTGACACGCCTCGACGCGTCGCTGACGTCGCTGTTGACCTACATCTACCCGATCCTCGTGTTCCTCGGCGCGCTGGCGCTGGGGCGCGAGCGGGCGACCCCGCGCCGCTGGGGCGCGCTCGCGCTGGCGACCGCCGGCACCATGTTGGTGCTGTTGGGCGGGAGCGTCGGCGCGGTCGACGGCGTGGGCGTCGCGATGGCGCTCGGCTGCGCGGTCGTCTACGGGGCCTACATCTTGATCAGCGACCGCCTGGTCGGCGGCGTCGACCCGTTCGTCCTCGCCGCCCTCGTCACCTCGGGCGCCGCGGTCTCGATGTCCGGCGTCGGCGTGACGACCGGCTCGCTGCACCTCGGCTTCGCCGCGGCCGGTTGGGGTTGGATCGCGCTGCTGACGTGCGGCTCGACGGTCCTCGGGATCAGCGCGTTCCTGATCGGCCTG
>DATDMD010000203.1:0-73658 GCA_036518975.1 Baekduia sp. | reverse complement strand
CGCTGGCGTCCGCGCTGGCGATGGTGGCGCTCGCGGGACTGGACCCGACGGCGATCCGGCGCGTCGTGCTCGTCGAGCTGACCGCGCCGGCCGTGAGCCAGCGCGCGCCGACCGCGACGGTGGCGGCCGCGCTCGGCGTGGCGCCGATCGAGGTCCGCACCGCCCACCGGTAGGGTCGCCCCGTGGGGCGGCCACGCCGGGATCTCGTCGCACTCGCCCTGGCGTCGCTCGCGGCGCTGGCGACGGTCGCCGCCATCGTCACGTTCTACCTGCGCGCCGAGGTCGCCGATCGCGACGCGTTCGCCGACCGCGCGGTCGCCGGGCTGCAGGATCCCGCGGTGCGCGACGTCGTCTCGCGCCAGATCGTGGTCGGCCTGCTCGAGCGCAGCTCGCCGGACCTCGTCAGCGCCCGCCCGCTGCTGGAGAGCGCGGTCGGCGTCGTCGTGGTCACGCCGCCGTTCCAGTCGCTCGTGCGCGGCGCGGCGCTCCAGGCCCACAGCCTGCTGTTCGACCGCGGCAACGCGTTCGTGCTCGACGTCGCCGACACCGGCACGGTCGTGCTCTCGGCGGTGCGCAGCCTCGCGCCCGACATCGCGGCCCAGCTGCCCACCCACGCCGACGCGACGCTCGTCGACCTCCGCGACCGGACGTTCGCCGACGACACGCTGCGCGTCGCCGACCACATCCGGACCTGGGCGCTGATCCTGCCGTTCCTCGCCCTGGCGCTGCTGGTCGGCGCGGTCGCCGTCGCGCCGGACCGCGGCCGCGCGCTGACCGCCTACGGGCTCGGCGTCGGCATCGTGGCGACGGTCGCCGAGATCGCGCTGGGGACCACCCGGACGCTCGTCCTGCGCAGCCTCGACGGCACCGACGCCGTGCCGACCACGAACCTGCGCGCGGCGGCCGGCGTCGTCTGGGACACGTTCCTCGGCGACCTCGCCGGGCTGCTGCTGATCGCGGGCGTCGTCGGGTTCGTGCTCGCCGCGGGCGTCCTGTCGGCGATCGACCCCGACGCGGTCCGCCGCCAGCTGACCCGCGTGACGCGCCGGCCCGGCGCGCCCGCGCTGCTCGGCGCGCGCGGCGTCGCCATCGCGGTGGTGGGCATCCTCGTGCTCGTCGAGCCCGGCCTCGCGCTGCGCGTCATCGCCTACATCCTGGGGGCCGCGCTCGTCTACCTCGGCGCGACCGAGCTGCTGACCGCGCTCGCGCGCGCCGGCCTGCGCCGCCCCGAGCCAGGCGCGGACGCGACGCCGCGGCGGTCCGGCGACGCGCGCCGCCGGCTCGCGCTCGCCGCCCTCACCGCGGCGCTCACGCTCGCGCTCGCCTCCGGCGCCGCCGCGCTCGTGCTGCGCGAGCCGCATCCAGAGCGGAGCGCCGCGACGCCGAGCTCCGGCTGCAACGGCGCGCAGGCGCTGTGCGACCGGCGGCTCAACGAGGTCCTGTTCCCGGGGACGCACAACTCGATGGGCGCGGCGGACGTCGCCGGCTGGTCGCTCGCCGACCAGCGCCGCTCGATCCCGCAGCAGCTCAGCGACGGGATCCGCCTCTTCCTCATCGACCCGCATTACGGACGGACGCTGAGCGGTGGGCGCGTGCAGACCGACTTCGCCGGCGAGGGCCGCGACGCCAACAAGGTCGCCAAGGAGCTCGACGACGGCGCGCTGGCGGCGCTCGACCGGCTCGGCGTCCGCCTCACGAACACGCCGACCGGCCAGCGCGGGCCGCGCGAGGTCTGGCTCTGCCACACGGTCTGCGAGCTGGGCGCCACGCGGATGACCGACGCGCTGACGAGCATGCGCAAGTACCTGGAGGCCCACCCCGGCGTCGTCCTCGAGCTGGTGCTCGAGAACTACGTGACCGACGAGAGCCTCCGCCAGGCGTTCGCCGCGACCGGCACCGAGCAGTACGCCGCGACGCTCGACCGCGACGCGCCGCTGCCGACGCTCGGGCAGCTCGTGGCCTCCGGCAAGCGCATGGTCGTCTTCACCGAGCGCCCGCCGACCGGCGCGGTGCCGTGGCTGAACGACGCGTTCTCGTGGATCCAGGACACGCCGCTGGGCAACCGCTCGGCCGCGGACTTCACCTGCAAGCGCTACCGCGGCACCAAGGAGAGCCCGATGTTGATGTTGAACAACTGGGTCGAGCGCTTCCCGCCGGCGCCCAGCGCGCAGCGGCCGGTGCTCACGCGGGCGTTCCTCGAGGCCCGGATCGCCCAGTGCGAGAAGGAGCGCGGGATCCCGGTGTCGGGCGTCGCGGTGGACTTCTACGACGAGGGCCAGCTGGTCGCGGTCGCCGCCCGCCACAACGAGCGGGCGGCGCCGTGACGACGGGCTAGCCGCGGTCGTCGTCCGCGGGGGCGACGAGCGCGAAGCGGCCGACCAGCGTGCGCAGCTCGGAGGCCGTGGCGGCCAGCGTCTGCGCGGAGGCCGCGATCTGCTCGGTCGACGCCGAGGTCTCCTCGGTCGAGGCCGACACCTGCTGGGTCGCGGCCGACGTCTGCTCGGCCACGGCCGCCACGGAGGCGACCTCGTGGCCGACCTGCGACGACGTCGCCGACAGCTGCTGGGCGGCGGCGGCGATCTGGCTGACGCGGCCGCTCATCTCCTGGACGTGGTCGTTGATGACGTCGAACGCCTCGCGGGCCTGCTCGACGACGCTCGCGCCCTCGTCCGTGCGCTGGCCGCCGAGCTCGACGACCTCGACCGCGCGCTTGGTCTCGTTCTGGATCTCGCCGATCAGCGTCGAGATCGAGGCGGCCGCCTGCTGGGACTCCTCGGCCAGCTTGCGGACCTCCTCGGCCACGACGGCGAAGCCGCGGCCCTGCTCGCCGGCGCGCGCCGCCTCGATGGCGGCGTTCAAGGCCAACAGGTTGGTCTGCTCGGCGATCGTGGTGATCGTGTCGACGATGCCGCCGATCTGCTCGGACTTGGAGCCCAGGTCGCGGATCGCCGCGGTCGCCTCGGTCGAGGCGGACCGCACCGCGGCCATCGCCTCGGTGGCCTTGGCGACCGACGCCGCGCCGCTGGTGGCGACGTCGCGGGCCGACTCGGCGGCGCGCGCGGTCTCGGCCGCCGACTCGGCGGACGAGCGCGTGGCCGCGGCCATCTCGTCGGTCAGGCGGCGCGCGCCCTCGACCGTGGAGACCTGCTTCTCGGCGCCGGCGGCGACCTCGCCGATCGCGTGCGCGATCTCGCCCACCGCGCGGCCGGCCTCACTGGAGGTCGACGCCATCTGCTCGGACGCGGACGACAGGACGACCGCGCTCTCGCCGACGCGGCCGATCATCCCGGCCAGCGACTCCAACGACGCGTTGTAGCCCTCGATCGACTTCGCGGTGTCGACCGCGATCTCGTCGACCATCTCGGCGATGTCGCCGATCTCGTCGTTGGACAGGCGGCCGCGCGGCTGCGTGACGACCGCGGCCCGGCGGGTCAGGTCGCCCTCGGAGATCGCGACCAGGCCGTCGCGCAGGGACGCCGTGTCGTTCTCGCGCAGCGACTTGACCTGCCGGCGGATCCGGTTGACGCCGCGCTTGACCTGCGCGGAGATCAGCAGGGCGGCGGCGAGGCCGAGGATCGTCGCGAGGATCAGCGCGCCGAGGATGAGCGTCCGGCCCGACGTGAAGGAGTGCTTGATCGCCTGGTTGGCGGCCTTGGCGTTCTTGTCGCTGGCGGCGACCATCGCCGTCGACGCGCTGTCGATGCCCTTGATGTCGCCGGCGAGCTTCGTGGTGAGCTTCGCGGCGGCGGGCGAGTCCGCGGGGAGCTTGAGCAGCGCGGCGAGGTCCGTCTTGTAGGACTTCACGCCGGACGTGATCCGGGCGACGCTGCCCTGGAGGTTGGCCGGCGCGTCGGCCAGCTTGGGCAGGACGCCGGCGAGCGTCTTCTGGTCCTTGGTGATCGCCGGCAGGATCGGCTTGGTGCGCGGGTCCTTGCCCGCGGCGACCGAGTCGCCGCCGTGCTCGGCGACCACGACGTCGTAGGTCGCGCTCTGCAGCGCGAGGTCCTTGGAGAGCGTGTTGATGGACAACGCGACCGTGGTCGGCGTGTAGGTCTGGTTGTAGAGCTGGGAGCCCTCGTCCTTGACGTTGCCCAGCCGTGCGACGGCGAGCAGCGCGATGACGGCGGCCAGAGCGATGAGGAGGAAGGTGCTGGCGAGCAGCTTCGTGCGGATGGAGAGACGCAACGCGCCCATGGTTGGCGGGACCTCTGAGTTCGGGAGAAGGGTCGGCGGCTCCCACGGTCATCGGCGTCTCTGAACGGCCTCGTACGCGCCCGGACGGATGGCCGAGCCGGCGGCGGGGCGACGGGCGTGGTCGCGGCTCAGCCGCTCAAGCTGAACTGCTCGATGCCGATGACGGGCCGCAGCGCGCGCTCCTCCGTGCGCCCGGCGAACGCGTCGCGCAGGACGTCGCCGCCCAGCGCGTTGCCGAGCGACGCCATGATCATCCCCTGGTCGAGGGAGAGGTAGGAGCCCGACGGCGTGCCGGTCTGGACGTTGACGCTGTCGCGGAAGCCCCACTTGCCGTACATGCCGGGGTAGCGCTGGAGGCGCGCGAGGTCGGCGACCGTCTCGCGCGGCGCGTAGCGCAGGGCCAGGAACGCGGCGTGCGGCGTGACGACGCCGTTGGTGTAGGCGCTGGCCGGCGGGTCGGGCTGCGCGGGGCGCCCGCCCTGGCCGTCGCAGCCGGCGAAGCCGCCGTCGACGAGCGTGTGGTCCTCGTTGGACGGGTTGCCGTTGGGGTCCATGCCGATCGCGTCGACGCCGTAGGCGCCGTAGCCGCCCTCCGGCGTGTTGGACGGGCTGAAGCCCCAGACGCCGTAGCCGGCGTCGGCCAGGCCGTGGTGGATCTGCGCGGCGACCGTGCGCGGGTGGTTCAGGCCCCAGCTGTTGGGGCCCCAGCGCTCCTCGGGCACGAACAGGTCCGGCATCAGCGCCTCGAACATGCTGCCGCCCCAGGACGGCACCAGCTTGGTGTTGTTGTAGGTGTAGGCGCCCTCGTAGACCGGGACGCCGTAGTAGGTCCGGGTCTCCCCCGTCGGCTTCTGCTCCTGGAACGAGTTGGCGCACGTGTCGGGGAACGTGCGCCAGCGGCCGAAGTACTCCTTGGGCGGGAGCTGGCCCTTGCTGATGCCGAGGTAGTCGACGATCCGGCTCTCGCTGACGACCGTGTCGTAGCAGCACGGCGAGGCCGCGGGGTCGTCGGGGCGGTAGTGGAACAGCACGCGGTTGACGTCGGGCCGGTAGTAGAACCCGAAGTCCATGGCGTCGTACAGCGCGCCCGCGCGCGCGGCGAGCTGCGGGACCGAGCGCTGGACGATGCGGAGGCCGACGGCGAGCCAGCCGTTGTCGACCGAGCTCAAGATGGGGTGGAACTCGTCGGTCGGGCTCGGCGGCCAGGAGGTCAGCTTCGCGCCGGTGC
This sequence comes from Baekduia sp., assembly GCA_036518975.1. Taxonomy (GTDB): domain Bacteria; phylum Actinomycetota; class Thermoleophilia; order Solirubrobacterales; family Solirubrobacteraceae; genus Baekduia. Next base: position 68,236 of record DATDMD010000203.1, on the reverse strand, counting down.
GGTGGTCGTACCAGTTGTAGAACTGGCCGGTGTCGCCGAAGCGCTCCATGTGCTCGAGCGTGCCGATCGTCGTGGTGAGGCGCGCGACGAGCTCGCGGTCGCCGATGAGGCCCAGGCGGCGGGCGGCGACCGCCGACCACATGTAGGCCCCGATGTTGGTCGTCGAGGTCTGGACGCTCGTGGTGCCGTCGGCGTTGAGGACGTCGGCCGGCAGGCCGGAGCCGGTGTCGGTCATCGCCGTCATCGACGCCCACGTGCGCGCGGCGTAGTCGCGCAGCTGCGCGTCGCCGTGCCGGTCACCGCCGCCGGCGCCCGCCGAGGCGACCGGCACGCCGATCGCGAACGTCATCAGCAGCGCTGCGAGCGCCGCCCCTCTCCCCACCCAGGACCGCATGCGAGCGCGTTACCCACGCCCGCGCGGCACGGAACATGAACGTGTCGGGCGGCTGCCTCAGCTCCTGCGCGCGCACACGGTCAGCACGACCGCGCCGCCGACGATCCCGAGCAGCGCCAGCAGGCTGAGCAGGAACCCGATCCTCAGGCCCGGCATCCTGTAGCTCCACACGATCGTGTGGTGGCCCGGGCCGGCGACGACGCCGCGCATCACGCTGTTGACGCGGACCGGGTCGGCCGTCCTGCCGTCGACCGTCACGGTCCAGCCTGGGGTCAGGCTGTCGTTGAGGACGACCAGGCCGGTGCGGTCCAGCGTCGCGTCGAGCGTCATCCGCGCGTTCTCCTCGCGCGCGATCGCGACGTGCCCGGTGGCCCGGGGCTGCCTCGCCAGCGCCAGCGCGGCCGGGTCGCTGCTCTCGATGACGACCTGGTCGCTGGGCTGGAAGCTGGCCTCGCCAATCCTGGTCTCGGCGTCGTTCTGGTCGTTGGCGACCGCGATGCTCGCCGGCAGCTCCACGCGCGGGGCGGCGCGGCGGTTCTCCATGATCGTCGCGTCCGGGCCCGAGTAGACGACCTTCAGCGCGCTGAGCACGGGGTTGAGCCGGACGTCGTCGCCGAGCTTGAGGCCCGGGTCGGTGATGACGTAGCGCGCGCCGAGGACGCTCTCGACCTGGACCGAGGGCACGTCCTGGCCCGCCATCGAGAACGGCGTCCAGTCGAGCTGCTCGGCGTTGGCCATCTTCCACAGCGAGTACAGGCGCCTGGTCGGGTTCGGCGGGTCGTAGCCGCGGATGTCGGAGAGGCCGTAGGTCGTCGACCAGTCCTGCGTCAGCGACACGCCCAGGCCGTTGATCCGGCCCCTGTCGGCGTGCGCCTGGAGGTACCTGATCGCCGGGGTCGTCGGCGGGATCACGTCGCTCGCCTTGCCCATCGGCTGGTAGCCGTTGGCGAAGTGCAGGCCGTCGGCGGCCGCCAGCAGGACGACCGCGACGGCGATCCCGTAGCGCGCCCTGGGCCACCGCAGCGCGGCCAGCGCCGCCGCGGCGACGCCGACGCTGAAGAACAGGAACCAGCTCACGCTCGTCAGCTCGAGCACCTTGCGGATCGGGAACGAGGTGCCGCTGGTGAAGTGCCTGAACGTGTGGCTGATGTCGCTCCCGCTGGCCTCGATGCTGAGCAGGACGATCAGGCCGAGCCCGATCGCCACGCCGGGCACCGCCAGCCTCCAGCGCTCCTGGGCCGGGCGGTCGAGCAGCTCGCGCAGGCCGAAGGCGGCGAGGATCGCGGCGCCGAAGGCGTAGGCGAAGTGCATGCGCTGGTTCTGCACCACGTCGAACGGCGGGACGTGGGTCAGGAACGTCCACAGGACCGGCAGGTGGGCCGGCACCGCGAGGCCGACGAAGGCCAGGACCGCGAACGGCGCCTTGCGGCGCCAGCCGCCGCGCGAGACGAGCGCCATGAGCGCGAACAGCGCCGAGACGATGCCGGCGTAGAACGTGCGCTCGTTGTAGTTGACGACGCCGCCGGCGCTGTTGGGCCCGGCGCCGAGCTCGATCGAGCTGGGCCGCCCCCACCAGTCGGGGAAGAGCGTGGTCTTGAGCGCGTCCAGCGGCATGACCGTGCCCGGCAGCGTGCCCCTGCCGTTCGCGCGCGCCTGCGTGCCGATCGTCCCGTGGCTGGACAGCGCCTCCGGGATCAGCATCACGGCCATCAGCGCGATGCCGAGGGCCAGACCGCCGCACACCAGCCCGAGCCGGCGCAGCTGCTCGCGGCGGTCGAGGTCCGGGACCAGCCAGACGCGGACGATCGCGTAGAGGCCGGCCAGGGCGATCAGGTGGACCTGCATGCCCGGGTGGCCGCCGCCCAGGCCCCAGGCCGTCGCGACGGCGAGCCACAGCATCGTCCCGAGGCGCGCCCGCTCGTAGAGCCGCTCGATCAGCCACACCATCCACGGCAGCAGGACGGCGACGGCGGGCAGCGTCTCGTGCGTCAGCCACGTGATGTTGAGCGCGCTGAACGCGAACGCGGTGCCGGCCAGCAGGCCGGGCAGGAACCCGAGCCGCATCTGCCGCGCGACGAGGTAGGTCCCGAACCCGCCGGCCCACAGCTTGATCGCCGCCGACAGGCCGATCCCGTAGTTCAGCGGCAGCATCCACAGCGGCAGGTTGAACGGCGTGAAGAGGCCGATCTGCGGGTTGGACAGGAACGGGATGCCGCCGAATACGTGCGGGTTCCAGAGCGGGATCGTGCCGCTGTGCAGGGATTCCCGCAGGAAGGAGCGCCACGGGTAGTCGGCCGTGGCGATGTCGCTGAGCAGCGGGTTGAAGTAGCTGTAGACGTCCGGCCTGGCCTCCCTGGCCCACGGCGTCCACTGGTAGAGCACGGAGACGGGCGACAGGATCTTCCCCCCGACCAGCACCGGCCACAGGTACACGAAGATCAGGCCCGCGAAGAACAGGGCGGCCGACAGGTCCGGATGCGCCCTGAAGAAACGACCCGGCGCCGTGTCGGCGAGCCCCTGCGCGCGTGCGAGCAGCGCGGAGCGACGTGAGGTGTGGACCTCGCGGGTGGTGGCCATGCGCGCGATCGTGCATGCCGGCGTGTCCGAATGCCACCGATCCGCCGGACTTTCCCCTGCCGATTGGATTAGGCGACCGGGACACCGGAATCACGGTCTTGCCGCGCGGCAGGTGCCTTTATTTGTCCTGCGGAGCGTTCACCGGTAGTCATTGCTTTTATCTCATCACCGACCGGAAGGAGCCGGACATGCTCTCGCGCGGACGGAGGACGCTGGCGGTCATCGCCGTGACGGGGGGCGCCGTGCTGGCGTGCTCGGGCGCGGCGCTGGCGGGGTTCTTCGACTACACGCTGTCCAGCGCGCCGAACGACACGTTCCAGACCCGGAACGTCGCCCACGACTACACGTTCCTGCGCTCGACGATCGCCAGCAGCGCGACGACGTGCGTCGCGCGGGGCGGCGGCGTGAGCTTCTGCGCCTCGACGACCGCCTCGCACACCTACACCGACAGCTGCGGCTCCTGCCTGAGCTTCTACAAGCAGAAGACCGGCGGGACGTTCGACATCACCGTCCACGATGAATGGAGCTGACCCGCCATGCGCCCCCACCGCATCGCACCCGCCGTCCTCGGAACGCTCGCGCTGGCCGGCTGCGGCCTGGTCTTCGCCCTGCCGGCGTCCTCCGACGACGACACCGACACGTGCTTCACCTACGAGGGCACGACGACCTGCCAGCCCGCGGCCGCCGTCGCCGAGCACGGGATCTACATCGCGATCGTGGCGTGCTCGCCGGCCAGCGCCGAGATCCACGGGATCGTCCCCGACGACGCGACGACGGTCACAGCGGAAGGCTCTGACGCCCCGGCGTCGGCCACCGCGGGCCCGGACGGGACGGTCACGCTGACCGTCCCGGGCGCGACCCTCGACGGCCTGGCGCTCGACAACGGCCACGACGCGCCACTCGTTCTGAGCCCTGATTGCGACCGCCCGAGCTGAGTGCTTCGTCACACGGGACGCCCCTCGATGCTCATTATGGGCAGTGGGCCGTCAACTGACCGCACTCGCGCGCTCCGTCGACGAGCCGACGGCGTTCGACGGGTTCTACCGCTCGCACGCCAACTCGCTGCTGCGCTATTTCGCGCGGCGGACGCTCGATCCTGAGGCCGCGGCGGACCTGACCGCGGAGACGTTCGCGCGCGCCTACCAGCATCGCGGGCAGTTCCGCGGGACGACCGACCAGGAGGCCGGCGGCTGGCTGTACACGATCGCGCAGCGGCAGCTGTCGTCCTTCCAGAAGCGCGGCGCGGTCGAGAAGCAGGCGCTCAGGCGCCTGGGCATCCGGGAGCCGGAGCTGACCGAGGGCGAGTACGAGCGGATCGAGGAGCTCGCGGAGCTGAAGGCGCTGCGCGAGAAGATCGCGGCGGCGCTCCAGGAGCTGCCGCCGGACACGCGGCTGGCGCTGACGCTGCGCGTCGTCGAGCACCTCGACTACACCGAGATCGCCGAGCGGCTCGGCATCAAGGTCCCGGCGGCGCGGGCGCGGGTGTCGCGCGCGCTGCGCGGGCTCTACGACGTGGCCAAGGACGGGGTGATGCCGTGAACGACGAGTCGCCCGAGATCCCGTTCCTGATCACGCTCGGCGAGCAGCTGGCCGAGCGCGCGGAGCGCGACGAGGAGGCGGTCGCCCGCGGCAGCCGCTTCCGGCGGCCCCGGCGGGGCGGCGCGCGCACCGAGCTGCGCGCGCGGCGGCGGGTGCTGGCGTTCGGCGGCGGGCGCGCGGCCGGGCTGGTCGCGGTGCTGCTCGCGCTGACCGTGAGCTTCGGCGGCGGCGACGGCGGCGGGCGCGTCGTGGCGCCGACGCCCGCCACCGCGCAGGCGGTCCTGCTCGACCTCGCGCGGGCGGCGCGCAGCCAGCCGGACGGCATGCCGGGTCCCGAGCAGTACTTCTTCGTCCGCAGCCTCACGACGCGGCTGCAGTCCGGCCGCCCGCCGACCGCGAGGAACACGAGCGTCGTCACGTACGACCGGCGGCTGTGGACGAGCCCGACCGCGCCCGGCCGGCTGTACGAGACGCCGATCACCACGCAGCCGCTGCTCGGCGGCAAGGTCACGCAGATGCGCTCCCCGCAGGCGCCGCAGCGGCTGCCGGAGCTCGACGGCTACCGGGTCGGGCACGTGAAGCTGACGCGCGGCGAGCTGCTGACGTTCCCGGCGAGCCCGCGCGCGATCGTCGCCCGGATGCGGAAGGCCGCCCCGCGCGCGACGACCGCCCAGCTCTTCGACGGGATCACCGGCTCCCTGCGCGAGCAGCCGGCCCCGCCCGCGCTGCGCGCCGCGCTCTTGAAGGCGCTGGCCGACCTGCCCGGCGTCAGGCTCATCGGCGCCACGAAGGACCCGCGCGGCCGCCGCGCCGTCGCGATCGGCCTGCAGGGCGACGGCGGCACCCGCACCGAGCTGTTCCTGGACCCGAAGACCTCCGACCTGCTCGCCGAGCGGGAGGTCCTGACCGACCCCGACGCCCACGAGCACTCCCCCTTGCCGGCGGGCACGACACTCTCCTCGACCGTCTACCTGCGCCGCGCGCCGGTGGACTCGGTGGCGGACCAGTAGGGCCGGCGGCGGCGTCACGCCGACCGCAGCGCGTCGGTCGGCGACAGGCGCGCCGCGCGGGCTGCCGGGTAGAGGCCGGCCGCCGCCCCGATCAGGAGCGCCGCGGCGAGGCCGCCGGCCAGCGCCTCGGGTGGGATCACGGTCGTCCAGTCGCGGGTGCGCGCGTAGCCGCCGGTGACCAGCGCGCCGATCAGGAGGCCGGCCAGGCCGCCGGCCGTGGCGAGCAGGAGCGACTCGACGACGAACTGCGCCCGGACATGGCCGCGGGTCGCCCCGAGCGCGCGGCGCAGGCCGATCTCCGAGCGGCGCTCCAGGACGCTGATGACCATGGTGTTGGCGATGCCGATCCCGCCGACGAGCAGGGCGACCGCGCCCAGCCCGAGGAACAGCCCGGTCAGCGCGGAGTCGGCGGCGGCGCGGGCGGCCAGGGCGTCGGACGGCCGGCTCACCTCGACCTCCTCCGGGTTGGCCGGGTTCGCGGCCGACGGGACGAGCGCGCGCGTCTGCGCCACGCGGTCCGGGTCGGCGCGCAGGTAGATGGTCGTCGCCGAGCGGTCGGAGCCCAGCTCGCGCTCGGCGGCGCGGTAGCCCATCAGCGCGGCGCGGTCGATCTCGGGCGCCAGCGCGAGCGGGCGCAGGATGCCGAGCACCGTCCACCAGCGGTCGGCGATGTACACCATCGTCCCCGGCCTGGTGACCCCGAGCCGCCGCGCGGCGACCGCCCCGAGCACGACCGACCGGCTGCGCGCCGTGGCCGCGTTGAGGAACCGCCCGCGCGCGAGCGTGCCGCCGAGCGTCGCGAGCAGCTCGGGGTCCGCGGCCTCGACCGCGATGCCGCCGGTCTCGGACGGGTCGATCCTGTCGGTCCGGCGGACCGACGCGTCGAGCGTCTCGACGCCGGCGACCTGCTCGACGCCGCCCAGCCGCGACAGCACCTTGCGCGTCCGGCGCGGCAGCGTCGCCGCGTCGCCGCCGAGCGTCTGCCCGGGCGCCGCCGTGAGCAGGTTGGTGCCCAACGCGTCCAACTGCCCCAACAACCCGGCGCGCGAGGACGCCGACAGCCCGAGCACCGCGACCATCGACGCGATCCCGATCGCGATGCCCAGCGCGCTGAGCGCCGCGCGCAGCCGCCGCGTGCGCAGCCCGACCGCGCCGACGCGCAGCAGGTCGGCCGGCAGCAGCCGCGAGGCCTCGGCGCTCATCGGTCCTCCTCCACGCGCCCGTCGCGCAGCCGCACCCGCCGTGGCAGGCCGGCCGCGAGGTCGCGGTCGTGGGTGATGACGACGACCGTCGTCCCCTCGCCGTGCAGCTCGCGGAGCAACAGCATGATCTCGGTCCCCGCGCGCGAGTCGAGGTTCCCGGTCGGCTCGTCGGCGAAGACGATCGCCGGCCGCGCGACCACCGCCCGCGCGATCGCGACGCGCTGGCGCTCGCCGCCGCTGAGCTGGTCGGGCCGGTGGTGGAGCCGGTGCGCGAGCCCGACGCGCTCGAGCGCGGTGCGCGCCCAGGCGAGCCGGACGTCGACCGGCGTGCCGCTGTAGAGCATCCCCTGCGCGACGTTCTCCAGCGCGCTCATGCCGTCCAGCAGGAAGAACTGCTGGAAGACGAAGCCGATGCGCCGCGCGCGCAGCCCGGCCAGCTCGCGGTCGTCCAGCGCCGCGACGTCGGCGCCCGCGACGGCGACCCGCCCCGCGGACGGCCGCTCCAGCGTCCCCATGATGTGCAACATGGTGGACTTTCCCGAGCCCGACGGCCCGACGATCCCGACGAGCTCGCCGTCGCCGATCGTCAGCGAGACCGCGTCGAGCGCCCGGACCCCGCCCGGGTAGTCCTTGGTCACCGCCTCCATGACGAGGCTCACCGGGGGACCACCACGCGCGTGCCCGGCGCCAGGCCGCCGCCGCTGACCTGCGCCCAGCCGTCGGCGGTCGCGCCGAGCCGGATCGGGACCACGCGACCGCTGCCGGCCAGCTCGACGCCGTAGACGCCGGGCGCCGTGGCGACCAGCGCGGTGACCGGGACCGCCAGCGCCGCGCGGGTCCGGCCGGTCTGCAGCGACACGGTCACCGGCGCGCCGTCGAGCCCGAGCCCGCGCCGCCGCCCGCTCAGGCGGACCTTCAGCGCGACGGTGGCGTCGGCGCCGTCCTGGCCGGCGGCCGCGACGCGCCCGACGTCGCTCACCCGCCCGTTCACCGCGCGCCCGTCGGGCAGCGTGACGACCACGCGGTCGCCGTCGCGCACGTCGCCGGCCTGGCCGGCGTCGACGCGGGCGCTGACCGACGGCACCGTGGACGTCAGCTGGGTCACCGGCGCGCCCGGCCGGACGGCGTCGCCGACGCCGGCCTTGTGCGCGCCCACGCGCGCCGGCCCGTCGCTGACGACGACGTCGGCGGCCTTCAGCGTCCCGGTCGCGTCGAGGTCGCGGTCGTCCTGGAACGCCTCCACGGCAGCGGTGGTGGCCGACGTCCAGTCGGCGTCGACCGTCCCGGGGTCGTAGCCCAAGGCCTTCAGGTTGCGCTCGAGCTGGCGGACGTCGCCGCCGTCGGCCGCGCCCGGGCCGAGGTCGCGGTACATCGGCCGCCGGCCGTAGAGCACCCACGCGGTCGCCCGCGCGTCGATGGACATCAGCGACTGTCCGCGCCGGACCGTCCCGCCCTCCGCGCGCAGCCGCGTCAGCGTGCCGGCCACCGGCGCGCCGACCGCGCGCTCGTCGCCGAACGCCAGCGCGCCGTTGACGTCCTGGCGGTCGATCAGGTCCTTGGCCTGGACGGCCGCGCTGCCGAGCGGGACCGCGTCGTTGGCGGCCGACGGCGTCGCGCCGTCGCCCGCGGCCAGCAGCCAGGTCGCGCCCGCGGCGGCGGCCGCCACGACGACGGCGCCGGCGGCGGCGCGCCCCGCGCGGCCGCTCACGAGCCCGGCCCGCCCTTGGGCCCGAACTTGGCCATGAGCGGATGGCACGCCGCGTCGGCGGCCTTGAACTTCGGCGAGTCCGGCCGGGCGCCGGGGCCGAGCATCATCGAGACGTTGTTGCCGTCGATCTTCGGGTCCGGGAAGTCGATGCCCTTGCCGCGCATGCACTGCGCGTAGGCGATCAGCGCGTCGTTGCGCTCCGCCTGCTCGGCCGGGCTCGGCGCGTCGCCCCCGCCGCCCACCAGGTACTTGCCGCAGACCTTCTGAGCGGTGTCGAACCTGGGGTTGCCCGGGCCGAGATCGCCGCGCTCCTTGCCCTTGCCCGGGCCGCCGGCCTTCTGGACGATGCCGCCGTCGGAGGTGCGCTGCGGGTCCGACATCTGGACCCCGTGCTGGCGCATGCACTGGGCGAACCTGACGGCGCCCTCGAAGGTCTTGTCCTCGCTCGGGGCCTTGCCGTTGTTGGGGGAGTTGCCCGACGAGCCGCAGGCCGCGAGCGCGAGCGACGCCGCGACGGCGGCCGGGAGCAGGAAGCGCGTTCGGATCATGTCCACCATCAAGCCCGGCGAACATGAAAGGAATCTGAACGATGGAGAGGAGCGGGCTAATAGGTCACCGGCAGCGTCAGGCGCAGCAGCGTCCCGCCGCCCGGCGCGCGCTCGGCCCGGACCGTCCCGCGGTGCGCGTCGGCGACGTGCTTGACGATCGCCAGGCCGAGGCCGGAGCCCGGCAGCCCGCGCGCCGACGGCGCGCGGTAGAAGCGGTCGAAGACGTGCGGCAGGTCGTCCTCGGCGATGCCGGGCCCGTGGTCGCGCACGGTCACCTCGCCGCCCTGGACCGCGACCTCGACCGCGCCGTCCGGCGGGCTCCACTTGACCGCGTTGTCCAACAGGTTGCCCAGGGCGCGCGCGAGGCGGCCCCGCGTCCCGCACACGATGGCCGGCGCGGCGACGTCGACGGTGAACGTCGTGCCCGGCGGCGCGTGGCGCCGGGCGCGCTCGACGGCCGCCGCGACGAGCTCGTCGAGGCGCAGGTCCTCCGGCGGATCGCTGGCGACGCCCGCGTCGCCGGGCCGGGCCAGGTCCACCAGGTCGCCCACCAGCACGGTCAGGTCCTCCAACTGCGACCGCGCGGCCCCGAGCATCGCCTCGCGCTCCGCCGCCGGGAGGTCGGGCGCGTGGCCGAGCAGCTCGATGTTCGCGCGGACCGCGGTCAACGGCGTGCGCAGCTCGTGCGAGGCGTCGGCGATCAACTGGCGCTGCGCGTCACGCGAGCGCTCGAGCCTGGCCAGCATCGCGTTGAACGCGGAGGCCAGGCGCGCCGGCTCGTCGTCGACACCATCATCCTGCGGGAGGCGGTGGCGCAGGTCGCCGGTGGCGGTCACGCGCTCGGCGGTCGCCGTCAGCCGCGCCAGGGGCCGCGTCGCCACGCGCGAGATCGCGAAGCCCATCGCCGCCGCCAGGCCGACGCCCAGGAGCATCACCGCGCCCAGCAGCCAGCGCAGCCGGCCGAGCGTCGCGTCGGCCTCGGTCAGCGGCCGCGCGATCTGGAGCGCCTCGCCCGTCGGCCCGCGCCGCGTGAACACGCGCAGGTGCACGCTGTCGACGGTCACGTCGCGCAGGAACTCCGCGCGCCGGCCGGCCGCGACGTCGCGCACCGCTTTGGTCACCGGCAGCATGACGGGCACGTCGGGCAGGATCGTCTGCCCGGTGATCAGCGTCGCCTGCGCGACGCCCTTCGCGGCGCCGAACGCCTGGTTGGGGACCGCGACGCGCGTGGCGTCCAGCTCCGCCTGGCCGCCACTCTTCCGGCCGGGCGGCGCGGTCGCGGTCACCTTCTGGCTCCTCGACGTGCCGCTGCGCTGCGTCTGGACGTCGACCTTGCCCGGCGCGCCCACCAACGTGAACTGCGGGTTCGTGCGCCGCAGCGCGTCGTCGACGCTGGCGCGGAGGTCGTGCCGGACGATGATGTAGGTGATGACGACCGCCCCGGCGATCGCCGCCGCGACCGCAGCCGCGCCGAGCAGGACGATGCGGCGCCGGAACGTCATGGCCGCGGCGCCTTGAGGACATAGCCGAACCCGCGCACGGTGTGCAGCAGGCGCGGCTCGCCGCCGGCCTCGGTCTTGCGGCGGAGGTAGCCGACGTAGACCTCCAGCGAGTTCGACGCCGGCCCGAAGTCGTAGCCCCAGACGCGCTCGAAGATCTGCTCGCGCGTCAGCACCTGGCGCGGGTGGTGCAGGAACAGCTCCAACAGCAGGAACTCGGTCCGGGTCAGGTCGATGTGGCGATCGCCGCGCGTCACGTCGTGGCTGATCGGGTCGAGCTCCAGGTCGGCGAAGCGCAGGCGCCGGCGGTCGGCGGCCCAGCCGGAGCGGCGCAGCAGCGCGCGCAGCCGCGCCAGCAGCTCCTCCAGCGCGAACGGCTTGGACAGGTAGTCGTCGGCGCCCGCCTCCAGGCCCGCGACGCGGTCGCCGACGCCCTCGCGCGCGGTGAGCATCAGCACCGGCGTGCGGTCGCCGGTGTCGCGCAGGCGGCGGCAGACCTCCAGCCCGTCGAGGCCGGGCATCAGCACGTCGAGGAGGACCGCGTCGGCCGGTGCCGCGGCCTGGGTCCGGACGGCCTCGCGCCCGTCGGCGGCCAGCGCGACGTCGAACCCCTCCACCTTGAGGATGCGTTCGAGCACCTCCCGGACCGAGGGCTCGTCGTCGACCACCAGGACGCGCATGGCGCGATCCTCGCCCATCAACCTGAACGTCAGGTGAGGGGCGCTCCGCGCCGGGTCAGCGCGTCGTGTAGACCCCGGTCGACTGCGCGTGGTAGCCCTTGGCGCCGACCGCGACGGCCAGCGCGCTGCGCGGCTCCTCGCCCGCCGCCAGGCGCTCCAGCGCGTACCCGAAGTCCCAGCGCGGCCGCCAGCGCAACGACGCCCGCGCGTGCGCGTTGTCGTACACGCGCTCGATCGTCGGCAGCATGCGCCAGCCGAGCCTGTCGTACACCTCGGCGTAGTGCGGGAACTTGGCCGCGACGACCGTCGGCGCCTCCTGCTGGAGCGCCGGCGCGTCGGACGGCGTGAACGGCGTCGTCGCCGAGATGATGCAGCGGTCGAAGCGCAGCGCGGGCGCGCGCTCGAGCGCGAGCCGGTGCGCCTCGACGGCGTCTTCCAGGTCCACGCGGCGGTAGAGCAGCTCGTTGACCTTCAGGTTGGCGTCGGCGTACGCCGCGCGGACCTCGTCGCGGTCGTCGGGCTCCGGGAAGAACCGCGAGGTGCGCAGGATCACGACCGGCAGGCCCGTGTCGCGGTGGACCAGCTCGCACAGGCCCTCGGCCGACGTCTTGGTCACGCCGTAGACGTTGCGCGGCAGCGGGACGACGTCCTCGGTGATCCAGGCGGCGGGCTGGCGGTCGCCGGGCGTGAGCGCGCGGCCGAACGCGCTGGTGGTCGACGTGAACACGAAGCGGTCGACGCCGTGGGCGACGGCCTCCTCCAGCAGGTTCAGCGTGCCCGTGACGTTGGTGTCGACGAACTGCTGGCGGCTGTGCGAGCCGACGTGCGGCTTGTGCAGCGTCGCGGCGTGCACGATCGCGGTGATGTGATGGTCCTTGATCGCGGCGCGGACGACGTCGCGATCGGCGAGGTCGCCCACGATCCGCGTGTGGTCGCCGGGCAGGACGTCGAGGCCCACGACCTCCTCCCCGCGGGCGGCCAGGACGCGCATCAGCGCCTCGCCGAGGTGGCCCGAGCTGCCGGTGACGAGCATCCTCATGGCGTGGAGGGATAGCAGGCCGCCGCCGCGGTCGACAGACTGCGGGTCGGATGTCGCCCGTGCCCGTGAACTCGCCGCCGCCGCCCACGTCGCCGCCGGCCCGGAGCCGGCGCGCGCTGGCGACGGTCGACCGGCGCGAGCTCGTCGCGATCTTCGCCGGCGGCAGCCTCGGGGCACTCGCGCGCGCCGAGCTGGCCGAGGCGCTGCCGACGCATCCCGGCCAGTGGCCGTGGGCGACGTTCATCGTCAACATCGTCGGCGCCGCGCTGTTGGGGTACTTCACGACGCGGCTGCAGGAGCGCCTGCCGCCCTCGGCCTACCGGCGCCCGTTCCTGGGGACGGGGATCTGCGGCGGGCTGACGACGTTCTCCACCATGCAGCTCGAGGTGCTGCACCTGCTCGACGGCGGCGACACCGGCCTCGCGCTGGGCTACGCCGCCGCCAGCATCGCGGCCGGGTTCGCCGCCGTGGCGTTGGCCACCAACCTGGTCCGGAGATGGCCGTGAGCCCGGCGGTCGCGCTCGGCGCGGCGCTGTTCGGCGGCGCCGGCGCCGTCGCCCGGTTCCTGCTCGACGGGGCGGTGTCGCGGGCGCTCGGCCGCCGCGCGTTCCCCTACGGCACGCTCGCGGTGAACCTCAGTGGCGCGCTGGCGCTCGGCGTGCTGTCGGGCGCGGCGGTCCTGGGCGACGCCTACGAGGTCTTCGGCGTCGGCCTGATCGGCGGCTACACGACGTTCAGCACGTGGATGCTCGAGAGCCACCGGCTGGCCGAGGAGGGCGAGGGCCGCGGACGGCTCGCGGCCGTGAACCTCGTGGGCTCGCTGGTGCTGGGCGTGCTCGCGGTCTGGGTCGGGAGGACGATCGCGTGAGCGACGCCGTCAAGCTGACGGTGTACTTCGGCGAGCGCGCGCGGGCCGACCACGGCTACCTGGCCGACGCGCTGGTCGACGTCTTCGCGCGCCACCGGCTGGCGACGAGCATCGTGCTGCGCGGCGTCGAGGGCTACGGGCTCAAGCACGCGCTGCGCACCGACCGGTTGCTGTCGCTGTCGGAGGACCTGCCGATGGTCGCGATCGCCGTCGACGCGCCCGAGCGCGCGGAGGCCGCGCTGGCCGAGGTGCGCACGCTGCCGCACTTCAGCGGCCTCGTCACGTGGGAGCGGGCGCGGCTGGCCCCGCGCCCCGCGCCGCCCGACACGGGCGCGCAGGCGACCAAGCTCACCGTGTACCTGGGGCGGCGCGAGCGGGCCGCCGGCCGGCCGGCCTACCTCGCGGTGGTCGACCTGCTGGCGCGAAGCGGCATCGCCGGCGCGACGGTCCTGCTCGGCGTCGACGGCACGCGCCGCGGGGAGCGCGAGCGCGCGCGGTTCTTCGCCCGCAACGCCGAGGTGCCGCTGATGGTGATCGCGGTCGGCGACACCGCGCGGGTCGATGCCGTGGTCGGCGAGCTGAGCGCGCTCGTCGAGGACCCACTCCTGACGCTGGAGCGCGTCCGCATCGGCGCGCTGACCGACGCCGCCGGCGCCGAGGCGATGTGGCAGAAGGTGATGGTCTACTCCTCGACCCGGTCCCAGCACCAGGAGCTCGTCGCCGCCCTGCGGGGCGCCGGCGCGCCCGGCGCGACGACCGTCCGCGGGATCTGGGGCTACCACGCCGGCCGGCCGCCGCACGGCGACCGCGTGCTCCAGCTGCGCCGGCGCGTGCCGCTGGTCACGACGATCCTGGACCGGCCGGGCCCGATGGCGGCGTGGTTCGGCGTCGTCGCCGACGTGGTCGGCGACGGCGCATTGGTCACGTGCGAAACCGTCCCGGTCCTCGACGCGCGCCGCTAGTCGCGGCGCTGCGCGTGCGCGTCGCGGCGCTTGATCAGCAGCCACTGCGGCGGGCGCGTGCGCTGGAGGGCGAAGCCGCCGCGGAGCTTGTCGCCGTGCAGGACGAAGACGGCGTGGCCGCGGTCGATCGCCTCCGGCCACGGGACGCGGCCGCCCTGCTCGTAGGTGCCGGAGTCCCAGAGCGGGCCGTCCGCGTCGGTCGCCTGCGCGGCGGTCGCGCCGCGCTTGTCGGCCGGGTCCATCGAGGGCTCCTTGCGCAGCCGCCAGGCGACGGTCGCGCCGGCGACGGCGAGGCGCAGCTCGTAGCCGCCGTCGACCTCCACGACCGCGAACGGCCCCGCGCTGACGCCGCGGATCGCGAGCTGCTCGTGGCCCTCGACCTTCGCGGGCTGGATCGCGGCGCCGTCGGCCTCGCCGAGCCAGGCGGCGAGCGCGTCGACGGCGTCGGGCTCGCCCTCGGCGTGGATCGCCGTCGCGCCCGGGTCGTCCTCCGCGATCCGCGCCCAGCCGAGCAGCCCGAGCTCGCCCGCGCGCGCGATCGTCGCGTCCACGCGGTCGCCGTCCACCTTCGCCCGGATCGCCTTGCCGCCCGCCATCAACGCGCGAGCCTATTACGGTGGCGTCATGGCGATCGTCCGGCACGCCATGGCGACCGCGCTCGTGCTCGCGCTGGCGCTGGCCGCGTGCGGCGGCGACGCCAAGACGACGGCCAGCGCGGCGGGCCCGCGCAGCGTCGCGATCCTCGTCTACCACCACCTCGGCGACCCGCCGCCGGGCGAGCGGAACCCGTCGCTCTACGTGACGCCGGAGCGGTTCCGGGCGACGGTCGCCGCCCTTGACCGCTCAGGCTTCCAGGCCGTCACGCTGGGCCGCGTCTGGGCCGCCTGGCACGGGACCGGCCGGCTTCCGCGCCGCCCCGTCGTGCTCTCGTTCGACGACGGCTACGCCGAGCAGGACACGGTCGCCCGCCCCGCGCTGGCGGCCCGCGGCTGGCCCGGCACGATGAACCTCGAGCTCGGCCGGCTCGACGCGCCCGGCGGCCTGTCGACCGCGGCGATCGGCCGGATGCGGCGGGCCGGGTGGGAGATCGACGACCACACCGTCACGCACCCGGATCTCACCAGGGTCTCGGCGCAGCGCCTCGCCGCCGAGGTCGGCGGGTCCCGCGCGCAGTTCCGCCGCCGCCTCGGCGTCGACCCGCGGTTCTTCTGCTTCCCCTACGGCCGCGCGAACGCGGCGGTCCGCGCGGCCGTGCGGACCGCCGGCTTCCTCGCCGCCACGACGATCGAGCCGCGCCTCGCCACGCCGCGCGACAACCCGTACGCCTTGCCCCGGATCGTCGTCCGCCGCGCCGCGACCCCTGCCGAAGTGGCGCATCTGGCGGGCGGCTGACGGCCACTGTGACCAGACCCGCACGACCGCGATGGCGTACGCACTAGCGTCATAGTCCCCACCCCACTCCCCAGGAGTCACCAATGCCACAGCCGCTTTCCCCGAGCGTCTCGATCGGCCCCCGCGATGGCGAGCCCATCACCGACCGCCCCAACCGCGAGGTCCGGCTGCTCGTCGCCGGCGACGAGCACGTCACCGTGACCTGGTCGCGCTTCGGCCAGGGCGAGCGCGGACCGGAGCTGCACGTCCACCACGAGCACACCGACGCGTTCTTCGTCCTGTCCGGGACCATGACGTACACCTTCGGCGCCGCGTCCGAGCGCGAGGTCCGCGCCCCCGCCGGGACCGTCGTCGTCGTGCCGGCCGACGTCCCCCACGCCTTCCGCAACGACGACGCCGACGACGTCGTGTTCCTCAACATCCACACGCCCGACCGCGGCTTCGCGCGCTCCCTGCGCGGCCAGCGCGACCGGCTCGACATCCCCTTCGACCAGCACGACCCGCCGGCGACCGGCTCCCGCCCCGCCGGCGAGGCGATCGTCGTCCCCGCCGGACACGGCGAGCCCGGCCCCGGCGTGGACACGCTCGTCCGCTACGTCGGCGAGGACCTCGTCGTCACCGAGGAGCCCGACCGCGTGACGATCGCGATCCCGGCCGCGCCGGGCCCGGACGTCGTGTTCGTCAGCGGCTGACGCGCCAGGCGCTCACGCCCGGAGCCGGTCCCAGGACCGACTACGCCGCGACGGTCTCCGGCTCCGGCTCCGCGTCGCCCGCCACGTCGGCGCTGCGGGCGAACTTCAGCTCCGGGTCGTTGACCGGGCCGTCGCGCAGCGTCTTGACGTCGACCGCGTAGCTCATCGCCAGCTCCCACGGGGCGCGGTCGCCCTGGCGCGGGAAGTCCAGCACCGAGCGCTGGACGTAGCCGGCGGCGAAGTCCAGCAGCGGGCGCGTCGCCATGCCCGGCGTGGCGCAGTGCGGCGCGCAGGTGTCCGCGCCGGTGCGGTCCATGTAGCCCAGGACGCGGGCGAGGTACTCGCAGACGAGGTCGACCTTCAGCGTCCACGACGCGTTGGTGTAGCCGATGGCGAACGCGAAGTTGGGGACGTCGCTCAACATCATGCCCTTGTAGACCAGGTGGTCGTTGAGCGCGACCGGACGCCCGTCGACCTCCAGCGCGAGGCCGCCGAAGGCCAGCAGGTTCAGGCCGGTCGCCGAGATGACGATGTCGGCCTCGACCTTGGCACCGGACTCGAGCTCGATCCCGTCGGCGACGAACCGCGCGATGCGGTCGGTGACGATCTCGGCGCTGCCGTCGCTGAGGACCTTGAAGAGATCACCGTCCGGGACCGCGCACAGGCGCTGATCCCACGGGTCGTAGTTGGGGCTGAAGTGCGTCTCGACGGCGTAGCCCTCCGGCAGCGCCTTCCGGACGCCCCCGAGCAGGAGGCGGCGCAGCAGCTTGGGGCGCTTGCGGCTCAGCCGGTAGATGAACTTCTGCATCCAGATGTTCTTGCGGCGCGTGAGCGCGTAGGCGCGCGCCGGCGACAGCTTGCCGCGCAGCCAGTTGGCGATCGGGTCCTCCTGCGGGACCGCGATGACGTAGCTCGGCGAGCGCTGGATCATCGTGACCTTCGCGGCGTCGGGCGCCATCGCCGGCACGATCGTCATCGCGGTCGCGCCCGAGCCGATCACGGCGACGCGCTTCCCCGCGTAGTCGAGGTCCTCGGGCCAGTGCTGCGGGTGCAGCACGGTGCCGGCGAAGTCGTCCAGGCCGGGGAAGTCCGGCATGAAGCCCTGGTCGTAGCGGTAGTAGCCGCCGGCGCAGAAGAGCCACGCGCACGTGAACGTCAGCGCCGCGCCGTCGGCGACGCGCTCGACGTCGACCGTCCAGCGCGCGTCGGCCGAGGACCACTGGGCGCCGAGCACGCGGTGGCCGGTCCGGATGTGGCGGTCGATCCCGTTCTCGCTCGCGGTCTCGCGGATGTAGTCGAGGATCGCCGGCCCGTCGGCGATCGCCTGGTCGCCGCGCCAGGGCTTGAACGCGTACCCGAACGTGTGCAGGTCGGAGTCCGACCGGATCCCGGGGTACTTGAAGAGGTCCCATGTCCCGCCCGTCGCCTCGCGGCCTTCGAGGATCATGTAGGACTTGCCCGGCTGGTCGGTCTGCAGGTGGTAGGCGCAGCCGATGCCGGACACGCCCGCTCCGACGATCAGGACGTCGACGTGCTCAGAGCTCATGGACAGAAGAGTGGCCGATCTGACCACTTGTTCACCAGGGCACTGCGCCCACTCTTGTCCACGTAGGCTGTGCAACATGCCCACCTGGGAATCCCCGTCGCCGCGCGTCGCCGAGCTGATCCGGGCCGGCGCGACCGCCCTGCTCGCCCAGCCCGCGGCGCTGTTCGACGAGGTCGACGCCGCCGTCCTGGAGGCCACGCCGCCCCGGCTGGCCGGCGATCCGGCGATCGCGACCGCGGCGGTGCAGACCAACCACGCCAACATCCTGCACTGGGCGACCGCCAACACGCGGCGGCCGGGCGCGCACGTCCCGGCCAACCTCTCCCCCGCCGTCCTGGACCTCGCGCGCGACATCGTCCGCCGCGGGCTGGACGAGACGACGCTGACCACCTACCGGATCGGCCAGAACGTCGCGTGGCGCGCGTGGATGGCGCTGGCCTTCACGCTGACCGACGACCCCGAGGAGCTGCGCGAGCTGCTGGACGTCACGGCGCGCTCGATCTTCGCGTTCGTCGACGAGACCGTCGAGGGCATCCGCGAGCTGATCGAGCGCGAGCGCGAGGAGCTCGTCGGCGGCACGCACGCCGAGCGGCTGGAGACCGTGAACCTCATCCTGGAGGGCGCGCCGATCACGTCCGCGCGGGCGAGCGAGCGGCTGCGCTACGAGCTGGCCGGCACGCACACCGCGGCGGTCGTGTGGACCGACGAGGACGCCGGCCAGGGCGCGCTGGAGTCCGCCGCCGACGCGCTGGCCCGGACCGCGGGCGCGCGCCGCGCCTTCACGGTCGTGGCCAGCACCCGCGCGCTGTGGGCCTGGTTCGCCGCGCCGGTGCCGGAGACGTTCGCGCCGCCGCCCGGCGTCCGCGTCGCGCTCGGCACGACCGCGGCCGGCATGGAGGGCTTCCGCCGCAGCCACCTCGACGCGCTCGCGACGCAGCGCCTGATGCACCGCATGCCCGACGACCTGCGGCTCGCGTCCTACCAAGACGTGCAGCTGGTGGCCTTGAGCGCGCACGACGAGGAGGGGACCGCGGAGTTCGTCGCCCGCACGCTGGGGCGGCTGGCGACGGCCGACGCCGAGCTGCGCGAGACCCTGCGGGTCTACATCCGCGAGGAGTTCAGCGCGTCGCGCGCGGCGCGGGCGCTGTACGCGCATCGCAACACGGTGCTAAACCGGCTGGCGCGGGCGCGGGACCTGCTGCCGGCGCCCCTGGAGGGGCGGGGCGTGCAGGTGGGGCTGGCGCTGGAGATCGTTCACTGGTTGGGGTGAGCGGGCGTCGCGGCCACCACGATGTGGATCGGATACGTACCGGTTCGGCGTCGCGGTCTGCGACCATCCCGCGTGACATGGACGTCCTGGAGGAGGATCGAGCGCGGGTGCTCGCCGAGCTGGACCAGCACCGCGAGCGCCTGGTCGAGCGGATGGTCGACGCGATCGTCGAGGAGATCCCGCTCTACCGCGCCCATCCCGACCCGCAGCTCATGGCCGACCTGACCGCCCATGTGCGGGCGAACATCGTCACGTTCATCCGCGCGACCGAGCAGGACCGGCCCCCGACGCCGGACGAGCTGGCCTTCGTGGCGGACATGGTCGAGCACCGGGTCGCCCAGGGCGTGCCGATCGACCACGTGCTGCACGCGTTCCGCATCGGGCAGCGCGTGCTGTGGGAGGGGATCATGGCCGAGGCGCGGACGCTCGGGGCCGGGCCGGAGGCGGCGCTCTCGCTGGCGCTGCCGGCGATGCGCTACGCCGACGTCGCCTCCTCGGAGTTCACCGTCTGCTACGTCCGGCTGGAGCAGGAGCTGCGCGCCAGCGCCGACCGCGCGAGCGCCGAGGTCGTCGACGCGCTCAGCGAGGGCCGCTGGCCGCCCGAGCGCGCCGTCGCCGCGATCGAGCCCGCGTTCCCCGTGGACGCGTCGCAGCGGTACCTCGTGACCGTGGTCGCGGCGGTCTCGCCGCAGCGGATCGACGAGCTGCGCCGTCAGCTGGTGCTCGCCTGCTCGTCGGCGCCGCTGATCGGGGCGGTCGCGCGCGTCACGGGCGACGAGCTGGTGGTCGTCGCCGCCGTCCGGCCCGACGCCGAGCCCGGCGTGGCGGCGCGCCTGGCGGCGACGGCGCGCGGTCTCTGCGAGCGCCTCACGCCGAAGGCGCGGATCGGCGTCGGTGGCCGTGCCGACGGCGTCGCCGACGTACCCGCGGCGCGGCGCGAGGCCACCGCGGCCGCACGCCAGGCCGCCGCAGGCGGGACCGTCGTCGTCGAGCAGCTGACCGTCGTCGGGCGCGCGGCGCTGATCACGAGCGCCCTGGCCAACCCGGCCAGGCTCGTGCCCGAGGCGATCGTGGCGTTCGTCACCGCCGACGTCGAGCGCGACGGAGCGCTCGTCGCGACCGCCGCGGCGTTCGTCGAGTGCGACCTCAACACGCGCCGGACGGCGGAGCGGCTGTTCGTGCACCGCAACACGATCCGCTACCGGCTCGGCCGCATCGCGCAGCTGGCCGGCGTCGACACCGGCAGCCCGAGCGAGATGTTCGAGCTGGCGGCGGGGATCCGCATCCTGACCGCCGGCCGCGCCGCCCAGGCGCCCGCGGCCGATCCCGGCCCGGGCGCCTGAGCGGACGTGCCGCGGCCTCAGCGGCGGTCGGCGAAGTCGCGCGCGAGCTCGTAGCCGCGCGGGAGGACCTTCGGCGACGGCGCCTCGATCCGCGCCGTCCTGGCGTTGTGCTTGGCCTTGTCCTGGCCGTGGTCCTTGCCGTGGCCGTGGCCCTTGTCCTTGCCGTGGCCCTTGTCCTTGCCGTGGCCGTCGCCCTTGCCCGGAGCCTCCATGACCGGGACCCGCAGGCTCAGCTGCGTGACCACGATCGGGTGCTGCGCGGCCGCGGCGGGCGCCGCCGGGTTGGCGATGCTGTACGGCGCGTCGTCGGGGAGCAGCTCGAGCTTGAGCACGTGGCCCTGGTCGATGTGCACCACGTTGGGCTGCAGCTGGAAGACCTGCTGCGCGTTGCCCTTGGGGTCCAGCTGCGGGCGGTAGAGCCCGCGCTCGAGCAGGCGCTCCTGCCCGTCGGGCCCGACGTCGAGCAGGCGCGCGGCGACCTGGTCGCTGGCCCCCGTCACGCGGAGCCGCGCGACGACCGTCGCCGGACCCGCCAGGGTGTAGCCGCCCGCTCCCGCCGCCGGCACGCGGTAGTTCGCGGTCGCCGGGTTGTCGGTGGCGTCGACGGTCCCGCAGCTGGACGCCGTCGGCCCCGAGAGCTGCGGCCCGAACTGGGTCCCGGTGGGCTGGATCGTCTGCGGCCGCTGGTCCTGCAGGTCGACCTCGCCCTTCTGCATGTCGGCGTACGTCGGGAACAGGTACGGCCCCTGGTCCGGCGCGGTGGCCGGGCACGTGGCCACGTAGGTCTCCACGCCCTGCGCCGGCCGCGGGCCCTGGCCCTTCACGTAGTAGTCGAGCCACGCGTCCTGACGTGCGCCGAGCTCGGCCAGGTCGGCGGGCTTGTCGTTCGAGCGCGCGTGACCCAGGTCGCCGAAGAACAGCGCGACCGGCGTCTGCGGGTGGTCGCTGCGGATCCGGTTGTACATGCGGATCGCCTCGCTCGGCGGGACAAAGTCGTCCCACAGCCCGTTGGCCATCAACATCGGCGAGGGCGCGTGCGAGTCGTCGACGCCGTCGGCCGAGTGGTAGTTCGTCAGCTCGTCGATCCCAGCGGTCAGGTTGGGGTTGTCGAACGGCCCGGGCGGCGTGCTGTAGTCGTGCCAGCCGACGATGTCGGCCGACGGGTCGCTGCCGAGCGGCGCGTAGAAGCGGTTCGTCGGCGTCGGCGTGGCGCCGTAGAAGCCGTTGAGGATCTGCGCCTTCTGGATGCCGGCGCGCGCGTCGCCGCGCGGGCCGAAGTAGGGCGAGTCGGCCGCGTAGTCGAGCGTGCTGCCGTTCGGGATCAGCGCCTCGGCGATGTCCGAGGCGAGGGCCTGCGGGACGGCGGCGGCGGTGTGCATCGGGATGCCCTTGTTGGGGCTGACCCACGGGACCAGCGAGCCGTCGGGCAGCCGCGTGCGGTCGTTCAGCGCGCCGAGCTGGACGGAGAGGATGCCGCCGTAGGACGCGCCGGCCGCGCCGATCCGGTTGGCGTCGATGACGCCCTCGTCGGCGAGCTCGCCGAGGAGGTACTGGGCGTCGCGCTCCTCGTAGGCCTGGCTGTCGAGGTGGATCGC
Organism: Baekduia sp.; assembly: GCA_036518975.1. Taxonomy (GTDB): domain Bacteria; phylum Actinomycetota; class Thermoleophilia; order Solirubrobacterales; family Solirubrobacteraceae; genus Baekduia. Next base: position 46,372 of record DATDMD010000203.1, on the reverse strand, counting down.
GCCGTGCGTGCAGTTCGCCCACGCCGGGAGGTTGGCCCGGGCCGCGGCCGTCCCGCACGACTGCCCCCAGCCGCGGTCGGTCATGCTGAAGACCGCGTAGCCGCGCTGCAGGAGGTCCTGGGCGTTGGCGGAGGCGGGCGCGATCTTGCTGCCGCCCCAGCCGTGGTAGACGCCGACGACCGGGAAGTTGCCGTCGGGTCCGGCGGCCGGCGCGGGCGGCAGGGCGACGCTGACGTCGATCGGCGTGCCGTCCCACGTCGCGACGCGGCTCGGGCTCGCCGTGCACCAGCGCTGGCCCTGCGTCGCCGCGCCGGTCTGCACCGTGCAGGTGACCGGCGGGCTCGCCATGTCGGTGAACACGCCGGTGATCGGCGCGGCGTCGGCCGCCGCGGTGGCCGCCGGCGCGAGGGCGGCCGCCGCGACGGCCGCGATGCCGGCGCGCGCGACGCGCCCTCGGAGACCGCGGGGCCCGCGGCCCCGTGGCGTGTGATGACCCTTCAAGACGTCCCTGCTCCCTGTAGCGCTTGGCCGCGCGAAGTCCGCGCGGCATCCAACTCCGGCGCAGTCTCGGCGGCGGCGGTGTCCCGTGTCACCGTCCACGGGGACGAACCCGTGCCGCGCCCGCTGTGCAGCGGCACAGTGCGGCGCCGCACGAGCGGCTACGACGCCTCCGCCCAGCGGAGCGACACCGCGCAGGCGCCGGCGGCGACGGCCAAGGCAATGGCATTGACCAGCAGTCCGGCGTGCATCGCCGTCGCCATCGAGGCGCCGGCCGTGACGCGGCTGGTCAGGATCACGCCGAGGACCGCCGGCCCCAGCGCGCCGCCGTACTGGCGCAGCGCCGTGTTGGCCGCCGACGCCATCCCGGCCAGCCGGTGCGGGACCGCGTGGATCGCCGCGACGGCCACCGCGCTCAACATGAAGGCGTCGGCGACGCCCAGCACGCTCAGGCGCCAGGCGGCGCCGCCGAAGCCGACCGTGTCGCCCATCCCGCGCAGGAGGAGCATCGCCACGGCGCCGAGCGCCAGGCCGAACGCGAGCACCGCGACCGGTGGGACCACCCGCATCGCCCGCCCGGCGAACGGGCTGACGAACGCCGTGACCAGGTTCATGAACAACAGGCGGTAGGCGATGTCCAGCGGCGCGAGGTGCTGGCCGGCGCCGAAGAAGATGCTGAGCAGGAACGTCGTGCCGACGATCGCGAACAGCGCGACCAGCGCCGCGAAGCCGGCCGCGCTGAACGCGGGCGAGCGGAACAGCCGGACCTCGAGGATCGGCGAGGGCGACCGCAGCTCGGCGACCACGAACGCCACGAGCGCCACGGCGCCCAGCGCGAGCGCGACGACCGCCTGCGGCGAGCCCCAGCCCGTGTCGCCGCCCTCGATCACGCCGAAGATCGAGCTGGCGATGGCGACCGTCGCCAGGCCCTGGCCCGTCCAGTCCAGCTGCCGCCCCTCGGGCTGCTTGGACTCCGGCAGCCGCACCCACGCGATGGCGCCGACGGCGACCGCGAGGCCCGCGACGGGCACGAAGATCCAGCCCCAGGCGGCGTGCGCAAGGATCACGCCCGAGATCAGCGGGCCGACGGCCAGGCCGAGGACGAGGCCGGTCGCCCACAGTGCCACGAAGCGCGCCCGGTCGTGCAGGTCGGGCACGGCGTGCGCGATCAGCGCGAGCGTGGTCGGCAGCAGCAGGCCGGCGCCGAGGCCGCTGATCGCCTGGCCGGCCCAGAGGACGTGCAGCGCGGCGCCGTGCTCCTGCGTCCCGGCCAGCGCCGCGACCACCGCCCCGAGCGCGGTCAGCGCCATGCCGATGACGTAGACGCGGCGGCGTCCGTGCAGGTCGCCGAAGACCCCGGCGCTGAGGATCGCGGCGGCCATCGGGATGATGTAGGCGTCGCTCACCCACTGCAGGTCGGAGGTCGACGCGCCGGTGCCCTGGCGGATCGTCGACAGCGCGACGCTGACCGACGTGATCGGGACGTAGGTGACGAACACGCCGAGGACGGCGAGCGCGATGGTCAGCGCGAGCGTGCGGCGCGCGACGTGGTCCTGCGCGTCGGCGACCGCGTCGGTCACGGAGATGGACATGGGCTCTCCCGCGGACGCCGCCCCGGCCACAGCGGTTCCCGCGAGGCGATCCTGGCCGCCGCCCGCACCGCCTTCGCCCGCGACGGCTACGACGGCGCCTCGCTGCGCGCGATCGCCCGCGCCGCGGACGTCGACGTCGCCCTCATCGGCCACTACTTCGGCTCCAAGGCCGGGCTCTTCGGCGCGGTCGTCGAGTGGCCGTTCGACCCCGACGCCGCGGTCGCCGAGATGCTCGCCGGCGGCCGGCGCGAGGTCGGCCGACGCATCGCCGCGGTCTTCGTCGGCCACTGGGGGGACGCCGCCACGCGCAGCCCGATCCTCGCGCTCATCCAGGCGTCGATCGGCGACGCGACGGCCGCCGCGCTGCTGCGGGAGTTCCTGACCAACAAGATCCTCCTGCCGCTGCTGGAGGCGCTGCACGCCGACCAGCCACTGCTGCGCGCCGGCCTGATCGGCTCGCAGCTCCAGGGCCTCGGCCTGAGCCGCTACGTGCTCGGCCAGCTCGCGCCGGACGCGATCGACGACGCCACGGTCATCGCCGCGCTGGCCCCCACGCTCCAGCGCTACGCGACCGGCAAGCTCTCGTAGGACTAGTAGAACACCGTCCGGCACAGGTGCGCCGGACGCTCCGCGTAGCCGCCGGTGAGCGCGCGGTTCCAGAGCCAGTTGTCGAGCGTGCGCGGCGGGACCCCGGCGCGCGCGGCGAGCTGCTCGCAGGCGTGGACGGCGCACGCGCGGAGCTCCTGCTCGGCCGGCTCGCCCGGCGTCAGCGCCTCACCGGCGTCGATGCGCGCGGCGAGCGCGTCGTCGTAGACCAGGACGCCGTCGAGGCGCAGCACGTGCGGGAGGAAGTTGTCGGCGAAGACGGTGAGGTCGTCGACGTCGCCGAACGCGACCGCGCCGGCGAGGACCAGGTCGTTCGCGGCGATCTGGGCGCGCTTGTAGAACCCCGCGTCGGCGAAGAACACCAAGTTGGTCGCCAGCAGCGAGGCGAAGCGCGCCGCAGAGCCACCGGCGAGCGCGACGAGGTCCAGCGCGTCGCGATCCCCCGCCCACGCGCCGAGCTGGCGCAGCGCCTCGGCGTAGAGCCCCATCAGCTCGTGGCCGGGGTCTTCGTCCAGCACCGCCGCGACGTCCGCCGCCGCCAGCGAACGCAGCTCCCCGCCCCACCACGGCCCGGCGTCGCGGTCGCGCGCGAACGCCGCCAGCCGGTCCGTCATCGCCTCCGTCTCGCCGTGGCGCAGCGTCGGGAACCACCCGGAGCCGAAGTTGATGGTGTCGATCACCAGGATGTAGCGCGCGACCCGCTCGGGCGGCCCGTCGACCAGGTGGCGCTCGGGATCGAACCCGACGACGCCGGCCGTCGCGCTCGACGCGTCCGGGTCGATCGTCACCTGGCGCGCGGTGGCGGCGACCCGCGCGCAGTGGGCGCGGACCGTCTCGGGCAAGGACGTGGCCATCGTCCCGACACCGTACGCGGCGATGCGAAAGACTGGCCGGCGATGCTCGCCCGCCGCGCGCTGCTGGCCGTTCTCGGCCTCGCGCTCCTCGCCGCCGGCTGCGGGTCCGACGACGCCTCCTCCGGGAGCAGCGGCCGCCAGACCGTGCAGATCGCGCTCGACTTCACGCCCAACGCCGTCCACGCCCCGCTCTACGCGGCGGTGCGCACGGGGGCGGACGCGCGACATCACGTCCGGCTGGTCATCCGCCAGCCGGGGTCCGGACCGGACGCGCTGAAGCTCGTCGCCGCGGGGAAGCTCGACCTCGGCGTGCTCGACATCCACGACCTGGCGATCGCCCAGCAGCAGGGCATCGACGTCGTCGGCGTCGCCGAGCTGGTGCGCAAGCCGCTGGCGGCGCTGGTCACCCGGCCCGACATCGCGCGGCCGCGCGACCTCCAGGGCAAGGACGTCGGCGTGTCCGGCCTGCCGAGCGACCCGGCGTTCCTCAACGCCATGATCGCGCACGACGGCGGATCGCTGAAGCGCGTCCACCAGATCACGATCGGCTTCAACGCGGTCACCGCGATCCTCGCCAAGAAGGTCGAGGGCGCGCCCGTGTTCTGGAACGCGGAGGGCGTCGCGCTGAAGGAGCGCGGGGTCCCCATCCACGAGTTCCGCGTCGAGGACTACGGCGCGCCCGCCTATCCGGAGGTCGTGCTCGTCACCGCGCGCAAGACGCTGGAGCGCGACCCCGCCAAGATCAAGGACGCGCTTCTGGCCATCCGCGACGGCGTGGCGGCCGTCGAGCGCGACCCGGCCGCGGCCACCAAGCAGATCGCCCAGGCGGCCCAGACCGACGACACCAAGTTGATCGGGGCGCAGCTCAAGGCCGTCGAGCCGATCTTCTCCCGCACGCTCAAGCTCGACCGTCCCGTGCTCCAGCAGTGGGCGACGTTCGACGCCAAGCTCGGGATCGTCAAGTCCCGTCCGGACCTGAGCCGGACCTTCGCCTTCGGCGTGCTGGGCTCCTAGCGGGTTATCCTCGGCGGGAGGCGTCATGCCCCCGTTAGCGACCGCGATCTTCGACGTCGAGCCGTTCGGCAGACGCGCCGTCCCGGGCACCGGCACGGCGTTCCTCGTCGTCGCCGCGTTCGTCGTCTCGTTCCTCGCGATCCGGACGAGCGCGCGTCTGACGCGGTCGGTCTCCTGGTGGCCGGGCGGCGTCCAGACCGAGGGCGGCGTGCACCTCCACCACCTGGTGTGGGGCATCTGCATGATGATGCTCGCCGGGTTCCTCTCCTTCGCCGCGCCGCTCGGCCCGCCGTGGTGGCACATCACGGCGATCGTGTTCGGGGTCGGCGTCGGGTTCACGCTCGACGAGTTCGCGCTGTGGGTGAACCTCCGCGACGTCTACTGGGCCGAGCAGGGCCGGCAGTCGTTCGACGCGGTCGTCGTCGCGCTCGCGTTCGCCGCCCTCGTGGTGCTCGGAACGACGCCGTTCGGGCTCGACGACCCGGCGTCGATCACCGGGACCGCGGCGGTCGTGGTCGTCGTGCTGGGCCTGTCGATCATCTGCGTCCTCAAGGGCCGCATCCTCCTCGGCGTCGTCGGGCTGTTCGTGCCGGTCGCCGGCGCGTTCGGCGCGGCGCGGCTGGGCCACCCGACGTCGCCCTGGGCCCGGCGCCGCTACACCGGCGAGCGCCTGGTCAAGGCGCAGTCCCGCTACTCCGACGACGCGCTCGCGATCCGCTGGCAGCGCCGGGTGGCCGACCTGATCGCCGGCGCGCCGAGCGACGAGTAGCGGGGGCTGGCAACTAGCGCCGCTCCAGGCGCGCGGCCGCGTCGGCCAGCCGGACCTGATGGCGGCGCAGGGCCTCGAGGTGCTGCCCGGCCCAGGCGACGACGCCGGCGCCGTCGGGCGTGGGGTCGCGGCCCTCCTCGTTGGCGCGGAACCAGCCGACGAGCCGGCCCTCGCGGGCGCCGTCGTGCGTCTGGGGCGGCGGCGGGTCGGCGACCTCGACGAACGTGCGGCCGAGGTCGTACAGCCAGGCCGCGACGGCCGTCGTCTCGGCGTCCAGCGCCGCGCGGGCGGCGGTCGCGGTGGGCGTGTTGTCGTCGATGGTCTCGACCGGCCACAGCGGATGGGCGCGGGTGAGCGCGTGGGCGGTGCGCCGGACGCGCGCGGCGCCGGCGACAAGCGTCCCGAGCGCGTCCAGGCCCAGCTCGGTCGGCGCGCGGCGCTCCCCGAGCACCTGCCGGAACGCGGTGTCCAGGCGGTCGTGCGCGGCGAGCGCGGCCCGGTGCGCCTCGCGGCCGCGCGCGAGCGTCCCGCGGTGCTGCAGCAGCTCGACCGCCGCCGCGAGGTAGGCGGCGCTCGCGTCGTAGGAGCCGCGGACCGCCTCGCGCACGACGGCCGCCGCGCCGCGCGGCCACAGCAGCACGCCGACCACCAGGCTGACCGCGCAGCCGAGCGCGACGTCCTCGAACCGGACGATCCCGATCCGCCAGCCGACCGGGTTGATGATGTTGAACAGGATCAACACCAACAACGAGAACGACGCCTGGGCGGCCAGGAACGGCAGGGCCTTCGGCGACCACGCCGCGAGGAAGACGGCGAACGGCAGCACGATCCAGAGCACGACGTCGTCGCCGCCGATCAGCTCGACGACCACGCCGCCCGCGATCAGGCCGGCGACCGTCCCGATCAGCGCGTCGCGGATCGACGTCCCGGTCCCGAGCGCGTGCGAGCGCAGCACCGACAGCGTCCCGAGCACGATCCAGAACGCGTTGGTCGCGTCGCTGAGCTGGCCGACGAGCACCGCGGCGGCCAGCGCGACCGCGCCGCGGACGCTGTTGCGCAGCCACACCGAGCGCATCGACGCGTGCGCGGCGAGCTCCTGCCGGCTGCCGGTCAGCGCGCCCATCATCGCGGCCTCCTCCTCGTAGTCGCGCTGCGCCGGGGCCGCCGCGCCGGTGGCCAGGAGCGCGTGGCGGCCGAGGTGCCAGACGGCGTCGGCGAGCGCCTGGAGCCGGAAGCCCTCGCGGAACGCGTGGCGGTCGAGGTGGTCGCCGCGGGCGCGCGCCTCCTGGACCGCGTCGCGGACGGCGTCGTGGGCGGCGTCCAAGGCGTACAGGTCGACCGGCGCCGGCGTGGCGCCGTCGCTCGCCAGCCGCACCGCGGAGGCCTCCAGCACGGCGGCCGCCGCGCGGTTGGTCGCGGCGCGCTCGCCCGGCCAGCGGCCGGCGGCGACCTTCTCGTCGGGCAGCATCGTGAACGGCGCGACGCCGTCGAGGTCGTCGACGAGCTGCGCGATCGCCGCGGCGGGCCCCGACGGGCCCGAGGGACGGTACGGCGTGGCGGCGAACGCGAGCGCCACGCGGTCGACCGCCGCGCGCGCCGCCTCGTCGTGCTCGGGCGACGGCTGGCGCAGCACCGCGGCCAGCGCCCGGCACGCGGCCGCCGCCGCGCCGCGCACCGGCGCCTGCGGCCGGCTCGGCCACAGCAGGAGCTGCGCGCCGATCGACAGCACACAGGTCAGCGCCCAGCCCGCCAGCCGCGACCCGATCGCGTCGGGGCCCGCCGGGATCATCACGGCCAGCACGAAGGCCAGCAGCGCGGCCGGTCCCGCGCCGGCGACGAACCCGTTGATCACGCCCGCGTAGAGCACCGTGAACGCCACGACCGCCATCGCCGCCGTGGCCAGGACCGCCGACCGCGAGCACAGCGTCCCGATCGGCAGCAGCACGAACCCGGCGACCGCGAGCCCGAGGTACGCCGGGACGCGATCGCGCAGCGGGCCGCCGAAGTCGGCGAAGACCAGGAACGCGACCGTGCCGAACGCGCTGACGATCGACGCCTGCGTGTCGTTCCACCACAGGTTGGTGATGGCGAAGACGCTCGGGAGGATGAGCGCCGTGCGCAGGCCGCCGCGCAGCGCGAGGTGCGCGGGGTCGTGGACGCGCGGCAGCAGCCTCATGGCGCACCCGTCGCGCCCGTCGCCGCCGCGCCGAGCGCGCGCTGGGCCTTGGCGCGCTCGAGTCCGGCGGTCGAGGCGTCGAGGAGCGCGGCCGCCTCGGCGAGGAGGGCGCGGTCGGACGCCAGCTCGCCGACCAGGCGCAGCGAGCGGCCGATGACCCAGGGCGCGCCGACGGCGCGGGCGACGTCCAGCTCCTCGCGGGCGTGGGCGAGCGCGGCGTCGGGCTGCCCGAGGCCGTGGAGGGCGCGGGCGCGCAGGCCACGCCAGGGCGCCCAGACCGGATGGGTCTCCGGCGGGCGCAGCGGCTCCAGGTGCTCGGTGGCTGCCAGCGCCTCGGCGTGCGCGCCCTCGGCGAGCAGGAGCTCGGCGCGCGAGGCGAGCCAGATGCGCGCGCCGTCGCTCGTGCCGCGGCTGGCGTCGACCCGGCTCAGCTCCACGCGCGCGCGGGCGACGTCGCCGCGCTCCAGGTAGGTGTAGGACATGAAGGCGGCGCTGTAGCCCATGACCGCGTCGAGCTTGGTCCCCCAGAGACGCTCGCCCTCCTGCGCGCGCTCCAGCGCCGCGAGCGCGTCGTCGAGGTTCCCGGCGTGGATGTGCGCGAAGCCGCCCCACAGGTCCGCGCCGATCGCGCCGAGGATCTCCCCCACCGCGCGGGCATGCGAGGCATAGGCCTTGATCGCCTCGACGCCCTCGCCCGGATCGCCGAGCGTCAGCGCCGCGGTGGCGAGCGCGACCGGCGCGGTGACCTCGAAGCCGGCCAGGCCCTCGCCGCCGTAGAACGCCTCGCGCGCCAGCGCCGACGCGTCGGCCGCGGGGCCGCCACCCGCCGCGGTCGCGAACGCCGTCAGCGCGCGCAGCGACCGGGCACCCGAGCCGTCGCCGCGCGGCGTCGCGTCGCCCACGTCTTCGATGTCGGCGCCGAACGCCCCGCCGATCAGGGCGTTCGCGACGAGGCCCTGGCGCAGGTCGTCCAGCTCGGGCGGCAGCTCGGCCAGCGCGCGGCGCGCGACGTCGACGCCCTCCTCGGGCGAGCGGACGAACAGCAGGAGGTGGCTCAGACGGGTCGCCGCGCGGGCGCGCTCCTCCGGATCGGTCAGCCCCGTGTACGCGCTGCGCAGCGGCTCGACGCCCGCCGGCCCGCGCAGGTACGCCGCGCTGCCGCCGAGCCGGAGCGCGAGCGCCGCGCGCTCCTCGGCCGCGGGCGGCTCGGCCTGCGCGCGCTCCAGGAGCGTCAGCGCCGCGTCGGGCGCGCCACGCTCCATCGCGACGTCGGCGGCCTCGCGCAGCCGCGCGACGACCCACGGGTCCGCGCGCGGCGGCGCCTGCAGCAGCTGCGCGGCGATCCGCTCCGGGCTCGCGCCCGACTCATACAACAACCGCGCGGCCCGCGCGTGCTCGGCGCCGCGGCGGACGGCCGAGAGCTCCAGGTAGACCGCGTCGCGCACCAGCGGGTGGACGAAGCTCAGCGCCGGCTCGGCGCTCAGGATGTCGGTACGCTCAAGGCGCTCCACCGCGTCCAGCGCGGCGTCCTCGTCGATCCCGGCCAGCGCCGCGACGGCGGCGAGGCCCGGCGGGTCGCCCAGGATCGCGACCGCGCGCGCCACCGCCACGGCGTCCGGGCTCATCCGCGTCAGGCGCTGCAGGACCGAGCGCGAGACCGCGCGGCTGCCGATCTCCCGCACGTTGGCGGCGCTCGACGCGTCCTCGGCCTCCAGGGCCGCGAGCAGCTGGCGCACGAGCAGCGGGTTGCCGGCCGTCACCTCCTGGCAGGCGGCCATCAGCTGGCGGTCGGCGCCGGCGCCGAGCCGATCGCGGACGAGCGACGCCGTCGCCGCCGCGCTGAGCGGACGCGGCCGGACGCTGGTCGTCGCCGGGTCCTGCGTGATCTCGGTGAGCAGCAGCTCGTCGGCGCCGGGCTCGCCGGTGCGCAGGCTGGCGGCGACGAGGACCGGGAGGTCGGCGATGCGCCGCGAGAGGTAGGCGACGAAGCGCAGCGACGCGGGGTCGGTCCACTGCAGGTCGTCGATCGAGAGGACGAGCGGCGCGTGGCGCGCGGCGGCGACCGCGACCTCGAACAGCCCGTCGAGGACCGCGAACGTGCTCTCGCCGGTCCCGCCGGCGGGCCCGAGCGCGGAGCGCGCCGCGGCCGGCGCGGCGGCGACGAGCGCGTCGTCGACGAACAGCTGGCGGACGACGCCGAAGCCGTACTCGCGCTCCAGCGCGCTGGCGCGGGCGTGGTGGACGCGTCCGGAGCCCTCTTGCACCCGGGATCGCAGCTCGGCGAGCAGCGCGCTCTTGCCGATGCCCGCGGGGCCCTCGAAGACGATCACGCCGCCGCGGCCGTGGTGCAGCTGTGCGAGCGCGCCGTCGAGCGCCCGCAGCTCGGCGTCGCGCTCGACGAGGCCGGAGGCGGCGACGGCGGCCGGGGCCGGAGCCGCCGCCGTCGGCGCGGCGAGCAGCTCGGCGTGCAGCGCGACGAGCGCCGGTCCCGGGACTGTGCCGAGCTCCTCGCGCAGCAGCGTCCGGACGTCCTCGTAGGCGCGCACCGCCTCGGCGACGTTGCCCTCCGCGCGCAGCGCCTCGATCAGCAGCGCGCGCGCGGACTCGCGGAACGGCGCCAGCGCGACGGCCGCCCGGGCCGCGGCCACGGCGCGCTGCGGGTCGGTCCCGCGCGCGGTCGCGGCGATCAACTCATAGGCGTCGACCCGCAGGGCGGCGAGCGCGTCGCGCGGCTCGACGAGCCAGTCCGCGTCCAGGTCCACCAGCAGCTCGGCCGCGGTGAGCGCCAGCGCCTCCTCGGCGGCGGCGAGCGGCGCACCTGGGTCGCCGCCCGGCGTCAGCGCGCCGCCCCGCGCGCGGACGAGCGCCTCGCGCGCCGCCTCGGCGTCGACCCAGACCGGCTCCGGCAGCACGACGACGAGGCTGTCGCGTCCCTCGATCGTCGCCTCGGGGCCGATCGCGCGGCGGATCCGCGAGAGGACGGGCGCGAGCGCGCTCTCGCCCGGCGGCGGCCCGTCGCTGCCGGTGCGCAGGACGTCGATCAGCGCGTCGCGCCGGACGGGCCGGCCGCGGTGCAGCAGCAGGTAGCCGAGCACCAGCCGCGACTGGCGGCCGCGCAGCTCCCGCTCGGCGCCCGCGATCTCGACGCGCAACGGCCCGCACAGGTGGATGCGAGAAGGCGGCGGCGACGGCATGCGACGCCGCGACTCTACATGCGGAAGACGCCGTAGCCCACGGGGTCGAGCGGCGCGTTGGCGCAGGCGGACAGCGCGCGGGCCAGGACGTCGCGCGTGGCGCGCGGGTCGATCACGCCGTCGTCCCACAGCCGCGCGGTCGCGTACCACGGCTGGCCCTGGCGGTCGTACTGCTCCTTGAGCTGCGCGCCGACCTCGGCCTGGCCGACCTCGGTCATGACGACGGCGGCCTGCTCGCCGCCCATCACGGAGATCCGGGCGTTGGGCCACATGAACAGGAAGCGCGGCGAGTAGGCGCGGCCGCACATGCCGTAGTTGCCGGCGCCGTAGGAGCCGCCGACGATCACCGTGATCTTGGGCACGCGCGCGGTGGCGACGGCCGTGACGAGCTTGGCGCCGTCCTTGGCGATCCCGCCGGCCTCGTAGTCCTTGCCCACCATGAACCCGGAGATGTTCTGGAAGAACAGGAGCGGGATCTCACGGCGGTCGCACAGCTCGATGAAGTGCGCGGCCTTCAGCGAGGACTCGCTGAACAGGATGCCGTTGTTGGCGATGATGCCGACGGGATGGCCGTCGACGTGGGCGAAGGCGGTGACGACGGTCGTGCCGTACAGCTCCTTGAACTCGTGCAGCTCGGAGCCGTCGACGACGCGGCGCAGGAGGTCGCGGGCGTCGTAGGGCGTGCGGGTGTCGGTCGGGACGAGGTCGAGGAGGGTGTCGGGGTCGTGCAGCGGCGGGCGCGCCTCGCGCTTTGTCCACGGGGCTTGGTGGTCCGGCGGGAGCGTGGCGACGATCGAGCGGACGATCTCCAAGGCATGGTCATCGTCTTCGGCGAGGTGGTCGGCGACGCCGGAGGTGCGCGCGTGGACGTCGCCGCCGCCTAGCTCCTCCGCGGTGACGACCTCGCCGGTCGCGGCCTTCACCAGCGGCGGGCCGCCGAGGAAGATCGTGCCCTGGTTGCGGACGATGACGGTCTCGTCGCTCATCGCGGGCACGTAGGCGCCGCCGGCCGTGCAGGAGCCCATGACGCAGGCGATCTGCGGGATCCCCAGCTTGGACAGGTTGGCCTGGTTGTAGAAGATGCGGCCGAAGTGCTCGCGGTCGGGGAAGACCTCGTCCTGCAGCGGCAGGAACGCGCCGCCCGAGTCCACCAGGTAGACGCACGGCAGGCGGTTCTGCAGCGCGATCTCCTGGGCGCGGAGGTGCTTCTTGACCGTCATGGGGTAGTAGGTCCCGCCCTTGACGGTGGCGTCGTTGGCGATGACCATCACCTGACGACCCTCGACGATCCCGATCCCCGCGACGATGCCGGCGCCGGGGGCGGCGCCGTCGTAGAGGTCCTCCGCGGCCAGCGCGCTCAGCTCCAGGAACGGCGCGCCGGGGTCGCAGAGGCGCTCGACGCGGTCGCGGGGCAGCAGCTTGCCGCGCTCGACATGGCGCGCGCGTGCGCGCTCGCCGCCGCCGGCCTGGGCGCGGTCCAGGCGGGTGTTGAGCTCGCCGATTAGCTGGAGGTGTGCGTCGCGGTGGCTCATGATGAAGACTCCTCAGAGGTCACGACGGCGACGAGCGGCTGCCGGAGCGCGACACGGTCGCCGGCGCTGAGCTCCAGCCCCGCGACGACCCCGTCGCACGGCGCGGTGATCGACAGCTCCATCTTCATGGACTCGAGGACGATGAGGACATCGCCCTCGGAGACCGCGTCGCCGTTGGCGACGTTGACCGCCCAGATCGTCCCGGGCATCGGCGCCTCGAGCGAGCCGGCGAGGGCCGCGGCGCCGCCGCGGGCGGGCCGGTGGGTGCGGACGGCGAGGTGGTGGCCGTCGCGGAAGACGTGGACGGCGTCGTCGTGGGCGACCGCCGCGTACCGCCGCGTGACGCCGTCGAGGGTGACGAGCCAGTGGCCGGCGGCGCCGGGGTCCGGCCGCAGCGCGGCGCCCTCCCAGCGGTGGTCGCCGATCGTCACGGTCCCGGCCGCGATGCGGGCCTCGCCGAGGTCTTCGAGGGGGCGGCGCCAGGGGCCGGCGGGGTGTGAGGTGCCGGCGGCGACGAGCATCGCGGCGGCCGCGAGGTCGTCGGGTGGCGCGATGGCGAGGTCCTCCAGGACGCGTTCCAGAAGGCCGGTGTCCTGCTCGCCGGCGCGGACGTCGTCGCGAGCCAGCAGCGCGCGGGTGAAGGCGGCGTTGGTGGTCACGCCGGCGATCGCGTAGGTCGCCAGCGCGCGGTCCAGGCGGTCCAGCGCGGTCGCGCGGTCCGGCCCGTGGGCGATGACCTTGGCCAACATGGGGTCGTAGGACGTGCCGACCTCGCTGCCGGCGCGGACGCCGGAGTCGACGCGGACGCCCGCGCCGGTCGGCTCGGCGTAGACCGCGACGCGCCCGGTCGCGGGCAGGAACCCGTTGGCCGGGTCCTCGGCATAGAGCCGCGCCTCGACCGCGTGGCCGCGCGGGACGAGCGCGTCCTGCTCCAACGCCAGCCGCTCGCCGGCGGCGACGCGGAGCTGCTGCTCGACCAGGTCCAACCCGTACACCAACTCGGTCACGGGGTGCTCGACCTGCAACCGCGTGTTCATCTCCAAGAAGTAGTACTCGCCGGCGTCGGGCGGGTGGGATCCCATTATGAACTCGACCGTCCCGGCCCCTTCGTACCCGCACGCGCGCGCGAGAGCGACGGCGGCCTCCCCCATCTCCGCCCGCAGCCGCGCGTCGACGACCGGCGACGGCGCCTCCTCGACGACCTTCTGGTGGCGGCGCTGCAGCGAGCACTCGCGCTCGCCGAGGTGCAGGACGGTGCCGTGCGCGTCGGCCAGCACCTGGATCTCGATGTGGCGCGGGCGCTCCAGGTACTTCTCCACGATGACGCGGTCGTCGCCGAACGCGGCCTGGGCCTCGCGCCGCGCCGCGGCGGTCGCGGCCTCCAGCTCGCCGGGCGCGCGGACCACGCGCATGCCCTTGCCGCCGCCGCCCGCGACGGCCTTGACCACGACCGGGAAGCCGGCACCCTCGCCCGCCGGCACGACCGGGACGCCCGCCGCCGCGGCCGCGTCCTTGGCCGCGCCCTTGTCGCCCATCAGCTCGATCGCGGCCGGCGGCGGGCCGATCCACGTCAGTCCGGCCTCGACCACGGCGCGGGCGAACGCCGCGTTCTCGGACAGGAACCCGTAGCCGGGATGCACCGACCGCGCGCCCGCGGCCCGGGCGGCCCGCAGCAGCTCGCCGGCGTCGAGGTAGGAGCCGACCGACACCACCATGTCGGTCGCGTCGGCGTGCGCCGCGCCGGCGTCGGCGTCAGCGTCCGTGACGACGCCCACGGTCCGCAGCCCCAGCGCGTGCGCCGTCCGGGCGACGCGGATCGCGATCTCGCCGCGGTTGGCGATCAGGACCGGGCTGAGGTCGCGCAGGCTCACCGCGCGTCCTCGTGCCAGTCGATGCCGCCGGCGACGAGCGTGTGGCTGCCCAGCGGCCGGCCGAGCACGTCGCGCGCCGCGCGGGCGGCGACGAGCAGCTTCTCCAGGTCGATCCCGGTGGCGATGCCCATCTCCTCCAACATCGACACCAGGTCCTCGGTCGCGATGTTCCCCGTCGCGCCCGCCGGGACCGGGCAGCCGCCCAGCTCGCCGAACGACGACTCGAACGACGCGCAGCCGGCCTGCAGCGCCGCGTAGACGTTGGCCAGACCCTGCCCGCGGGTGTTGTGGAAGTGCGCGGTCAGCTCGACGTCGGGGCCGAGGGCGGCGCGCGCCGCCAGGAAGAACTCGCCCACCTGCACGGGGTTCGCCATCCCGGTCGTGTCGCCGAAGCCGATCTCGCGCGCGCCCGCCGCCACCAGCCGCTCGGCGATCCCGAAGACGCGCTCCGGCGGGACTTGGCCCTCGTAGGGGCAGCCGAACGCGACGCTGATGACCGCCTCGCACCGCAGCCCCTCGGCGACGCCGCGGCCGATCACGCGCTCGAGCCCGGCGAGCGACTCCGCCATCGTCCGGTTGACGTTGGCCTTGTTATGGGACTCGCTGGCCGACATGAAGCAGTTGATCTCGCGGAACCGGTCCCGGCGGGCGAGCGCGTTGTCGAGGCCGCGCTCGTTGGGGATCAGGACGGTGACGTCGACGGCGTCGGGGACGCGCATGCGCTCCAGGACCTCGGCGCCGTCGGCCAGCTGCGGGATGACGTCGGCCCGGACGAACGACGTCACCTCCAGGCGCCTGACGCCCGTCGCGCCGAGCAGGTCCACCAACGTGACCTTGTCGTCGGTGGCGATCACCTCGGGCTCGTTCTGGAAGCCGTCGCGCGGGCCCACCTCGCGGATGCGGACGGCGCTCGGAAGCGACATGGTGTCCTACGCCCCGAGGGCGCGCGCGATGACCATCTGCTGGACCTCGTCGGTGCCCTCGCCGATGGTGAGGATCTTGGCGTCGCGGTAGAAGCGGCAGACCGGGTACTCCTCGATGTACCCGTAGCCGCCGTGGATCTGCACGGCCTCCTCGGTGCAGCGCACCGCCAGCCGCCCGGTCTTCAGCTTCGCCTGCGCGGCGGTGAGGGTGAAGTTCCGGCCCTGGTCCTTCAGCCACGCCGCCTTGTAGGTCAGCAGCCGCGCGGCCTCGATCTCGGTCGCCATGTCGGACAACTTGGCCTGGATGGACTGGAACTTGGAGATCGACTGGCCGAAGGCCTTGCGCTCCTTGGCGTACTTCAAGGCCTCGTCCAACGCGCCCTGGGCCAGGCCGACGCCCATCGCCGCCACGCCGATGCGCCCGATGTCCAGGATGTGCAGGAACTGCTTGAAGCCGGCGCCGCGCGGGCCGAGGAGGTTCGCCTCCGGGACGCGGCAGCCGTCGAAGCTCAGCGGCCGCGTGTCCGACGCGTTCCACCCCATCTTGCGATACGGCTCGCCCTGCTCGTAGCCCGGCGTGCCGTTCTCGATGATGATGTTGGAGATCTCGTTCTCGCCGGTCCGCGCCGTGATCGCGACGTGGCCGGAGATCTCGGTGCCCGCGTTGGTGATGAACTGCTTGGCGCCGTCGACGACCCACTCGCCGGGGGCGTCGTCCAGCGTCGCGCGGGTCTTGACGTTGCCGGCGTCCGACCCGGCCTCGGGCTCGGTCAGCCCGAAGGCCCCCAACTTGCGGCCGGCGCAGAGGTCGGGCAGCAGCCGCTTCTTCTGCTCGTCGCTGCCGAAGAGGTAGACCGGCTGCGTGCCAAGCGACGTGTGCGCGCACAGCGTGATCGCGACCGACGAGTCCGCGCGTGTGAGCTCCTCGACGGCGACCGCGTACTGCAGCGACGTGCCGCCCGCGCCGCCGACCGACTCGGGGAACGGGATGCCCATCCACCCCAGCGCGCCCATCTTGGCGACGAGCTCGTAGGGGAAGGACTTCGTCCGGTCCAGCTCCTCAGCCGCCGGCGCGACCTCGGAGACCGCGAAGTCCCGGACGGTGCGCTGGAGCAGCTGGGTGTCGTCGTCGAGGTCGAAGAGCATGGTCGCGATCGTACCGAATGATCGTTCGAAGTTCGAATGGGCATTCGGTAGAGTCGTCGGCAGCCGCATGCCACCGCCCCGGCCCGCCCGCCCCGCGCTCCGCGAGCGCTACGACCGCCGCCAGGCCCAGGTCGTCCTGGACGCCGCACGCGTCTTCGCGCAGCGCGGCTACGACCAGACGTCGGTGCCGCAACTGGCCGAAGAGCTCGGGATCGCCGCGGGCAGCCTGTACCACTACTTCGGCGGCAAGGAGCAGCTGCTGATCGCGATCTGCGACCAGCTGATGGATCCGCTGCTGGGCGAGGCGGAGGCGCTGCTGGCTCGTGAGGATGGCGATGCCGGCGCTTTGCTCCGCGCGCTCGTCCGGCTGTGGGTCGGCCATGTGATCGCGCACCGGGATCACATGTTGGTGTTCTTGCAGGAACGGCATGTGATCGACCATGGCGAGCAGTGGGCCGAGGTGCGGCGGAGCCGCAAGCGGTTCGAGGTGCTGGTCGAGGGGCTGCTGAGGACGCTGGTGGTGGAGGGCCGTGTCCGCGTGGGCGACGAGCGGTTGGCGTTGTCGGCGCTGTTGGGGATGGTGAACCACACCGCGCAGTGGTACCGGCCGCGGGGGCGGCTGGATGCGGGGGCGATTGCGGATGGGTATGTGGATTTGGTGCTGGCGTAGGGCGGCCGGCTGGCGTTTGTGGTGCGCAGCACAGGCGTTGGGTCGTGCTGCGGGGCGGGGTCTGCTTGGCATCTAGGGCGTGAGGCAGTTGGGGTGGCGCTCCGCGCTGTCGGCGTGCCTCGGCCGCCCTGGGGCGGGCGTTTCGGCAGCGAATCGCCGGGACGCCGGGGTCCAAGTCGTCTGACCCCGGCATATCGGGGGCGAGACGACTTGGACCCTCGTTCGGAGGCGAATCCGCGCCGCGCGGAGGTCAACGGTGGATTTGGGTCCTATGCGAATCCGAAAACACCGTTGACCCTCGGCGTCCCGGCGATTCGGCCCCGAACTCGCCCCCGGAAGCACCCAAGCGACGAGCCACACCGACAGCGTGGAGAGCCACCCCAACTGCCTCGCCCTAGATGCGAAGCAGACCCCGCGCCGCAGCACGACAAACGCCTGCGCTGCTCGCCACGAACGCCCGCGCCCGCGACCGCGCCCGCGCCGCCGCAACGCGCACTACGACTCCCGCAGCGACCCAATCCCCAGCGACGAAGACCCGCCGCCACCCACCGGCGGCTCACCCTCCTCGCCTCCACCCCCCAACTCCCCCAGCATCCCCAGCGTCGGCACGAAGAACGTCGTCCCCGTCAGCGCCGTCGAGAAGTCCAACAACCGGTCATACGCCCCCGGCGGGACACCCACGAACATCCGCTCCAGCATCTGCTCCAGCACCCACAGCCGCCGCGTGTACCCGATGAAGTACGTCCCGAACTCCCCCTGCCCGGGCCGCCCGAAGGGCATGTTGTCGCGCAGGATGTCGAGCTCGTCCCCGTCCGGCCCCTCGATCGTCGACAGCGTCTTGTGGGACTTCCGTGGCGCGGCGTCGTCGTCGAGCTCGATGTTGTCCGCCTTGGTCCGCCCGATGATCGCCTCCTGCGTCTCGGTGTCCAGCCCCATCCACCCGTCGAGGTCGTGGACGTACTTCTGGACCACCACGTAGCTACAGCCGGCGAACGGCGGGTCGTCGTCGGCAGAGATCAGCGTCGACTCGGGAAGGTCCGCCCCCGTCGGGTTCGCGGTCCCGTCGACGAACCCGAGCAGGTCGCGTGCGTCGAAGTAGCGGAAGCCGTGGACCTCGTCGACGACCGCCACCGCGTCGCCGAGCGCCGCCAGCAGCAGCCGCTCGAGCTCGAAGCACTGGTCCGCGCGCTCGGCGCGGATGTGGAACAGGATGTCGCCGGGCGTCGACGGCGCGACGTGCGCGGGGCCTTCGATCCGGGCGAACGGGTGCAGGTCGATCGGCCGCGGGCCTCCGGGCACCAGCCGGTCCCACAGCGCGCGGCCGAGCCCGACCACGCATGACAGGCGGCCGTTCAGGTCGCGGAACCCGACGGTCTTGACGAGGTCGTCCACCCCGCCCAGCGCGTCCCGCACGGTCGCGAGCGCGCCGGCGGAGTCCCCGACCGTCACCACCAGGAACACCGCCGCGCTCGACAGCGGGGCATCGACGCTCTGGGCGTCGATGCCCACCCGGTCCCAGCCTCCGTCGCTCATGCGCGGGACTCAACCACACCGGCCGGGCGCCGTGGCGCCGACGCGCGCCTTCAGCCGTCGCCGCGGACGCGGCGCACGAGGCCCCACGCCGAGGGCAGCACCGCGGCGCCGACCGCCGCCTTGACCAGCCCGCCGAGGATGAAGATCGTGAAGCCGTTGTGGATCGTCCAGCCCCAGTCCTCGCCGACCGCGAGCTTGAGCCCGACCAGGCCGCACGCGAACACCAGCACCTGCGCGACGATGAACGCGGCGAACGCGGTGACCACGCGACGGTCGGAGCCGAGCTCGGCCATCCGGCCGATCGCCCACGCGGCGAGGACGAAGCCGACGAGGTACCCGCCGCTCGCGCCCCACACCGTGTGCCAGCCGGAGCTTCCGTCGGCGTAGATCGGCAGCGCGAGGCCGGCCAACACGTACAACAGCAGCGCCGCGGCGCCCCTGCGCGACCCGAGCGTGGCGCCCACGAGGCCGACCGCCAGCGTCTGCCCGGTGACCGGGACCGGCGAGCCGGGCACGTGGATGGCGACCTGCGCCAGCAGCGCGGTCAGCCCCGCGCCGGCGACGACGAGGGCCACGTCCCGCGCGCGGGCGCCGGGCAGCGCGTCGGTGAGCACGAGCCCCCGCGGGCTCGGCTGGGAAACTGCGTAGTTCATCATCCTGCTCCCTGTCTGGTTCCGGGAGCGGAACATTATGCGTCGGACGCGCGCGACGGAGCGCGCCCGTCTAGGGCTGCCCGGGCGGGAGCCCCGCGCCGCGCAGCGCCTGCACGATGCTGACGAAGTCGCGCTGGAAGTCGTGCAGGATCAGCGGCTGGCCGGCGCCGTCGGCGGCCACCGAGGGCGCCGGCTCCCCGCCCTCGGACGTCGTCGCCTGGCGCTTCTCGCGCGCGGCGGTGTGCCACGCCTCGATCGCGTCGCGGACGACCGCCGGCTCCGGGATGTCGGTCCGCGGACCACCTCCGCCCAGCGCCCCGCCGATGTGCGTGGCGTTCCGCACACGCTCCGGCATCGCGGCCAGCGCCCCCGGCGCGTCGCCGGCGAACCGCAGCAGGATCGACTTGATGAGGCTGGTGTGGTCGAACAGCGTGTGGCACGGCGCGGCCGGGACGCGCGGGCCGACCAGCAGCGCCGGGACGCGCACGCCGTAGGTCCTGTACTTGGATCCGGGATCGCCCACGACCGCCGGGGGCTCGACGTGGTCGTAGAAGCCGCCGTGCTCGTCGTAGTAGATGACGAGGAGCGTGTCCTGCCACTGCGGGCCCCTGGAGAGCGCCTCGTAGATCTGCAGGATGAACTCCTGGCCGGCGCGGATGTCCGACGGCGGGTGGTCGTCGTTGGAGTTCGGGTCCAGGACGTGCAGGTCGATGAAGTTGGGGTCGATCCAGGAGACGTCGCGCAGCTTGCCGTTGGCCGCGTCGTCGAGGAAGCTGTCGGCGCCGACGATCAGCGCTTCCGCGCCCTCGGTCACCGCCGAGACGGTCCGCCGGTCGAAGAACGCGAAGTTGTCGCGCTTGGGGCCGGTGAAGTCCCGGTAGCGGCCGTCGACCGCGCGCAGCGTCGCGGGGTCGTGCGAGTACCACCGCCACTGGTCGTCGCGCAGGTGGCGCGTGAACGCCGGGACGTCGTAGATCGGCGCGTTCTTGGCGAAGCCGGCGTCGATGTGCAGGTGGTCCCTGATCCAGTCGATGAGCTTGAGCTGGACCTTCTCGCCCTCCTGGCCGGCCAACGAGAACTGGCGGTTGGGCCACGTGTCGCCCGGCACCGAGCTGTGCCAGTGGTCGCACACGCAGAAGTGGCGCGCGAGGAAGTCGTAGGCTGGCAGGTCCTTGTTGGTGTAGTAGCCCATCGGGACGCTCCACAGGTCGCGCGCGACGTCGTCCTCCTCCTTGCGCGTCTCGACGAACGCCCGGACGAAGCCGCCGTTGTGGCCGTCCGGGTGCCTGTGCCCGTCGTACCCGGCGCCGAGCTGCGTGGCGACGCCGTGCACCGAGTGATCCGGGTCCAGCGCCTTGCGCAGCGCCTCGCCGTGGCGGGTCACGTCGCTCGCGTCCGCGTCGAACGCGTGCACGGGGATCTTGTTGCCGTCGCGATCCAGGTTGTAGAACTCGGGCCTCAGCCCTTCGACGTCGAGCGTGCCGAGCAGCCCGAGGTAGCCGAGCATGTGGTCGAACGAGCGGTTCTCCATCATCACCACGACGATGTGCTGAACGTCCGTGAGCGCGCCAAGATCTGGATCGGCCATCGGGCGAGCCTAGTCGCCGGCCGCCGTCAGGACAACTGGCGCGTTCGGGATGATCCGCAGGCGTGACCGCTGCGCATGCCCGGGCATGACCAACATCAAGATCGAAGAGCTCGATCCGTCGGGCGACGTGCGTCAAGCGGCCGACGACGCGGGCGCCTGGGATCCGAGCGGCACGCGGCGGCAGGTGCTGCGCCAGGCCGGGATCGGCGGGGCCGCGATCTTCGGGGTCGGCGCGCTGCTGTCGCCGCTGGACGCGTTCGCCGCGGCCGGCGCCGGCCAGAAGGGCGCGTACTCGACGTCGGGGTCGCGGTCCATCCGGCGCGGGCGGCCCAACGCCAACGACGTCAAGATCGGCAACTACGCGCTGACGCTCGAGTACCTGGAGGCGGCGTTCTACGCGGCGGCCGACAAGGCGAAGTTCCCGGACGCCGACATCGCCGCGGCGGCCAGGACGCTGGCCTCCCACGAGGCGGCGCACGTCGCGGCGCTCAAGAAGGTGCTCGGCAGCGCGGCCGTCAAGCCGCCGACCGTCAACACCGCCACGGTCGCCAAGCTCCTGGCCGACCAGAACACGTTCATCAAGACCGCGGCCGCGATCGAGCCCGTCGGGACCGCCGCCTACGCCGGCGCCGGCCCCTACATCAACAACCTGGCGATCGTGAAGGCGGCGCTGTCGATCCACTCGGTGGAGGCCAACCACGCGGCCTACACCGCGGCGCTGGTCAAGTTGAAGGGGATCGACACGACCGTCGACCCGATCCCCCACGCGTTCAACCCGGCGTTCTCGTCCAACAAGACCATCAAGACGGTCACGGCGCTGAACGTCGTCAAGGGCGACCTCCAGCCGTAGCCGCCGGGCGCCGCGCTCGCTCCCAGGGCGCGGCGCTCCCAGGTCTCCATCAGGAACGCCCCAGGATGTCCTCATCCGGCGGCCCGATCGTGATGGGACGATGACCCTTCGAACGCGGCTGATCGCCCTGCTCCTCATCCTCGCGGCGAGCGGCATGGTGCTGCTCGGGGCGGTCACGTACCTGTCGCAGCGGTCGTTCCAGAACGCCCGCGTCGACGACCAGACGCGCAGCGCGGAGCCGGCGATCGCCCACCAGCTGGACGCCAAGCTCGGCATCACGCCGGCGACCCGCGGCGGGGGCGGCGGCGACGGGCCGCAGCCGCAGAACGCGAACCTCCCGTCCGGGACCTACGGGCAGCTGCGGTCCGCGAGCGGCGCGGTCCTGGCGACCGCGACGATCTCCTACGGCGAGGCCGCGCTCCCGGCGCCGGACCTGCCGGCGCACCTGGCCGCCGGCCGGTCGTACACCGTCGACGCGGTGTCGGGCGGTCTGCGCTACCGCGTCCGGGCCGACGTCCAGCCGGACGGCACCACGACGATCGTCGCCGTGCCGCTGGCCGGCGTCGACGCGGCGCTGCACCGGCTGCTGCTGGTCGAGGGGCTGGTGATCGGCGGCGTCTTGGCGGTGCTCGCGGTCCTGGCCCGGATCCTCGTCGTCGTCGAGCTGCGGCCGCTGCGGCGCATCGGGGCGACGGCCGACGCGATCGCCGCCGGCGACCTGTCGCGCCGCGTGGACGTCGCGAGCGAGCGCACCGAGGTCGGGCGGCTGGGCGTCGCGCTCAACGGCATGTTGGGGCGGTTGGAGGGCGCGTTCGCCGAGCGCGCGGCGTCCGAGCGGCGGTTGCGCCAGTTCCTGTCCGACGCGTCGCACGAGCTGCGCACGCCGCTGGCGTCGATCCGCGGCTACGCCGAGCTGCACCGCATGGGCGCGGCGACCGACGCCGAGGGCGTGCGGCGCAGCATGCGCCGGATCGAGGCCGAGGCCGCGCGGATGGGCGTCCTGGTTGAGGACATGTTGATGCTCGCGCGGCTGGACGAGGTGCGCGAGGTCGAGCGGGCGCGGGTGGACGTCGCGCAGCTCGTCGAGGACGCCGCGCACGACGCCCAGGCGGTCGCGCCGGACCGACATGTAGGCGTCGAGGGCGACGGCGCCGCGTGGGTCCTGGGCGACGCCAACGCGCTCCGTCAGGTGCTCGCCAACCTCGTGCGCAACGCGCTGGTGCACACGCCGCCGGGCACGCCGCTGGAGCTCGCCAGCGCGCGCCGCGGCGCGGTCGTCGAGCTGCGCGTCCGGGACCACGGGCCGGGGCTGCCGACCGACCGGCCGGCCGAGCTGTTCGAGCGCTTCTGGCGCGGCCAGCACAGCGGCGGGCGCGAGCGCGGCCGCGGCGGCGCGGGGCTGGGGCTGTCGATCGTGGCGGCGGTCGTCGCCGCGCACGGCGGGTCGGTGCGCGCGGAGGACGCGGCGGGCGGCGGCGCGTGCTTCACGGTGACGCTGCCGGTGGAGCCGGTGGTGGAGGTCGACGACGACGCAGCGCCCGCGTCTGCGGCGCTAGCCGCGTCCTGAACGGCCGGCCGTCGCCTCAAGCCGCCCTGAGCGACCCGTTGGCGCCGGGTTGGGGTCCCGTTGGACCGCCGGCCGGGACCTGGTGGCGCGGGCGGCGCGGTGCGACCGTGGGCGCCGATGGGCGCATGGATGGCGATGACGGCGGCCGCCTGCGCGGCGACGGTCGCCGGCTGCGGGACGGGACGGACGGACGGCGTCGGCGCGATCACGACGATCGCGTCCGCGCCGCGGTCGGCGGCGTGCACGGCGGCCGCCCAGGCGGAGCTGGTCGCCATCGCCCGCCGCGTCTACGACCAGGCCGCGACCGGGCGCAACACGGTCTCGGCGCAGCGACGGCTCGGGCGCTCCCGCGCGCTGGCGGTCGCGGTCGCCGCGCACGACGCCGCCGCGACCCGCGCCGCGCTCGCGCCGCTGATCAAGCACCAGATCACGCGGGTCGAGGTCGCCGCGGGCGGCCGCGTCCTGGCCCGCTACGGGACGACCGCCGCCTACGGCCCGGCGCGCGGGACGATCCGGCTCGACGGCCGGCCGGTCGGCACCTACGTCCTGGCCGTCAGCCGTGACCGCGACTACGCCGGCCTCGTCGGCGAGCTCACGGGGGCGACCGCCGCGTTCCGGCCGGCGGCCGCCGCCGGCGCCCGCGCGACCTTCCCGGCGACCACGTTCCCCGCCGGACGCGCGGTCGTCGCGCTGACGCTCCCGCCGATCCCGGCGAGCGTCTGCGGTCCGACGCCGGGCGACACGCGGGCGGCGACGATCGGGCTCGCCGCCCGGCGCCTGCTGACCGCCGAGCAGGACGGCCCGAGCGCGCACAGGGCGATCGCGCACGCCGAGCAGGACCCGGCGTTCCGGGCGGCCGTCGCCGCAGCCGACCCCGCGGCGGTCCGGGCGGCGATCGTCGGGTTCTTCCGCGACGAGCGCTACCACGTCGTGCGCGTCCGGGTCTGGAACGACGCCGGCGTCGTGAACGACGTCGGCGGCCCGTACGTCGTCAGCCCCGCGAGGGGCGCGATCCGCGACGCTGGCGGTGCCGTCGTCGGGCGCTTCATGCTCGCCGTGCAGGACGACACGGGGTACATCAAGCTTCTTCATCGGTTCACCGGCGCGGACGTCACGCTCGGCCTGGGCGGGCACGTGGTGCCGGGCAGCAACGTGGTGCCGGGGCCGCCGTTCGCGTCCGGACTGCGCGCGCTGGACTACCACGGCCGCCCGTGGCGCGCGGTCGGGCTGACCGGGACCGCGTTCCCGTCCGGCGCGCTCGACGTCGGCCTGCTCGTGCGTTGACGCCCGCGACCAACCCGAACCTCCGGCCACACCTGCTTACCTGTCTTCCAGTGCACACCGCGTTCGTCAGCGTGGATCCGTTCGGCGACCGCTCGCGGGACGGCTCGGCGGCCGCGTTCCTGGTCCTGCTCGCCTTCGTGGTCTCGTTCCTGGCGATCCGGACCAGCGCCCGGCTGAGCCGCAGCGTGTCGTGGTGGCCGGGCTCCGTGCGGACCGGCGACGTCCACCTCCACCACCTGGTGTGGGGCATCTGCCTGATGATGCTGTCGGGCTTCCTGGCCTTCGCCGCGACGCCCGGGACGACGTTCGCGCACCTCACCGCGGTCGGCTTCGGCGTCGGCGCGGGGTTCACCATGGACGAGTTCGCGCTCTGGGTCCACCTCGAGGACGTGTACTGGGAGGAGGAGGGCCGGCGCTCGGTCGACGCCGCGGTGATCGTGATCGCGTTCGGCGCGCTGGTCGTCGTCGGGACGACGCCGTTCGGCCTCGACAACCCGGGCTCGCTGACCGGCGCGGTGATCGTCGTGGCCGGCGTGGTCGCGCTGGCGATCATGTGCTTCATGAAGGGCCGGATCCTGCTCGGCGTGTTGACGCTGTTCGTCCCGATCTTCGGCCTGATCGGCGCGGTGCGCCTGGCGCAGCCGTGGTCGCCGTGGGCGCGGCGCCGCTACTCGCCGACGCGCCTGGAGCGCGCCCGCCAGCGCCACTCCAAGCACCGGTGGCTGGCCCGCGTACGCCACCGCGCGATCGACGCGGTCACCGGCGCGCCGTCGTCGCGGCACGGCGCCGCGGCGGCCGCGAAGCGCGACGACACGCCCGTTTAGCCCGCAGGGCTTGTCCGGCGGCCGCGCGTCCAGGAGGATGGGCGCTTCGGTCGGCACGCGCACGGGGGTGATGCGGGCATGACGTCGATCTTCATCTTCGTCTCCGGCACGGCGCTGCTGGTCTACAGCGCCGAGCGGCTGATCGGCTCGCTCGTCGGCGCGGCGCGCGGGCTGCGGATCTCGGTCTTCCTCCTGGCGATCATCTTCACCGGGATCGAGTTCGACGACATCGTCCTCGGCGTCGCGTTGAACATCGACAACGAGCAGAGCGTCGCGCTCGGCCTGGTGCTCGGGACCGCGGTGTCGTTCAGCGGCATCGTGCTCGCGCTCGGCGCGATCCTCACGCCGACCCGGTTCAACGTCCCCCGCGACTACATCGTCATCTTCGCCCTCGCGCCGCTGGTCATGGTCGTGGTCGCGCTGCGCAAGACGGTCAC
This sequence comes from Baekduia sp., assembly GCA_036518975.1. Taxonomy (GTDB): domain Bacteria; phylum Actinomycetota; class Thermoleophilia; order Solirubrobacterales; family Solirubrobacteraceae; genus Baekduia. The sequence goes on along the minus strand of DATDMD010000203.1, from coordinate 20,791 downwards.
GCCGGCGGACGCGGTCGTCCTGGTCCTCCTGTTCGCCTCGTTCATCGCGTACGTCGCGTTCCGGGAGCTCCGGCACGAGACGCCGACGTTCCGCAACCTCGAGATCGTCGAGGAGCTGACGGAGGACGACGAGGACGACGAGGACGACCTGGACGACCCGGACGAGGGCCCGGCGCGAACGCAGGCCGTCGCGACGATGAGCCTGTTCGCCGAGGAGGGCCGGCTCTCCGGCTGGGTCAACATCGGCCTGGCCGGCCTGGCGATCTGCGGCATCATCGTCGGCGCGGCGACGGTCAGCGCCGGGACCAACCAGATCCTCGACCGCTACGGCATCGACGGCACCGTGTTCGGGGCCACCATCGTCACCGCGGTCCTGTCGATCGAGGACCTCTTCCTCACCGTCGAGCCGATCCGGAAGGGCGTGCCCGAGATCGGCATCGGCAACGTCATCGGCAGCCTGGTGTTCTCGGTGACCGGCAAGCTCGGCATCGTCGTCCTCGCCGGCGGGACCATCGCCATCGGGCCCAACGTGCTGCGCTGGCACCTGCCCGTGCTCGTCGGCATGACGGCGCTCGCCGCGTACTTCCTGTCCACGGGGCGGCTCAAGCGGTGGCACGGGTGCGTGCTGCTGGTGGTCTACGTCGCGTACTGGATCGTCAGCTTCGTCGTCTACGGCGGCGCTCCGGTGGACGACTGACGACCGGCCCAGAAGTCACGCTCTTCTTCTGGATCATCAAGATCATGTGCATGACGGTCGGCGAGACCGCGGCCGACTACCTCAACATCAACCTCGGCTTCGGGCTGATCAACACCACGTACTTCACCGGTGCGCTGCTCGCGGTGATCCTGCTCGTGCAGTTCCGGCTGCGGCGCTACGTCCCCGTCGTCTACTGGGCGGCCGTGGTCGTCATCAGCGTCTTCGGCACGCTCATCACCGACAACCTGAGCGACAACTACAACGTGCCGCTGACCACGACCACGCCGATCTGCGCCGCGATCCTCGCCGTCGTGTTCGCCGTCTGGTACGGCTTCGAGCGCACGCTGTCGATCCACACGATCGTCACCACCCGCCGCGAGGCTACGCGGTCTCGATCGCGATCTTCGGCGGCGCGATCGCCGTCGTCGCGTTCCTGCACGACGAGCTGTCCCAGAACAGCCACAGGTACGGCGGCCTGGGCCTCGGCACGACCGGCACGTCGTACCTCTTCCTGGGCTGCATCCTGGCGCTCGTGGCGTACCTGACGGTCACCAAGCGGGACCAGATCCGCGCGCCCGCCTAGCGTGAGGCCGTCACTTCGTGATGAAGCTGATGCTGCCGTTCGGCTCGAGGATCGCGTAGCGCACGTCGTCCAGCGACCCGATGGAGCTCTGGCGCGCCTCGCCGGCCAGCTCGCTGTCGCTGATCCGCTGGCGGTGCAGGGCGCGCTCCTGGATCGCGCCGTCGGAGATCAACACGATGGGGTCGCCCTCCAGCAGCGGGCGCAGGCGGCGGAAGCGGAAGCTCAGGTAGGCGCTGCCGACCGTGAGGAGCGCGAGCGTCGCGATGACGATCGTCGTGCCGGTGAGGGACTCGTCGCTCTGCGTGACGCCCTGCTGGACGAGGTCGCCGACCACGATGAGCAGGATGAGGTCCTCGGGGCCGAGCTGGCGCAGCTCGCGGCGGCCGACGGCGCGGGTGACGACGAGGATCAGCAGGTAGACGAAGACGGTCCGCAGGACGAGATCCACGGCGGGCTCCTCAGGGGAAGACGGTGATCGTCCGGGGGACGCGGGCGAGCGGGCGCTCGGCGTCGTCGAGCTCGAGCCCGAAGTCGCGCCGGCCCGGCTGGGTCGGGTCGACCTGGAACTGGAACCAGATCGTCATCGTGTCGCCGGCGGCGAGCCTGTCATAGGACAACACGAGGCGGCCGTCGCGCGAGCTCTCGCTCTCGGCGCCCGGCTCGATCGAGTTGACCTGCATCCCCTCGGTCCAGCCGCTGTTGAGCACCAGGCGCGGGTGCTCGACGTCCCGGCGCGCGGCGATGTCCACCTTGGCCTGGAAGAACAGGCCGCCGCGGACCGCGTCGGGCATCCCGACCGCGACGGTGGCGGCGGGCGCGTCGGCGCGCGAGGTCGACCCCGGCTGGCCCGCGACGCCGGCCAGTGCCAGGACGACGACCACGGCGAACAGCGCCAGCACGCCGCGGCGGACCCACAGCCCGCGCGTGAGGGCGCGGGACTCGGGCTGCTCGGCGACGCTGCGGAAGAGATCGGTCATGGCCGTCCGGCGGTCTTCGGCGCGTGCCGGGCCGGACCTTCCGGCGCTGTCCTTACGGCGCTTGGCGCTGCTGGAGGGCGGCCATCAGCGTCAGGCCGCCGTCCACGCGGTAGGACGCGCCCGTCACGTAGGCGGCGGCGGGCGAGGCCAGGAACGCGATCACCTCGGCGACCTCGTACGCGGAGCCGGGCCGGCGGGCCGGGATCGCGGGGCGCTCGATCGTCGTCGGGTCCACGTCGTCGTTGCCGGTCAGCGGCGTGGCGATCTCGCCGGGCGCGACGGCGTTGACCGTGATGCCGTGGCCGGCAAGCTCCAAGGCCATCACCTTGGTCAGCAGGCCGAGGCCGCCCTTGGCCGCGCAGTAAGCGGCGGCCTGGGGCAGCGGCACGTGCTCGTGGATCGACGTCACGTTGACGATCCGGCCCCCGCGGCCCTGGGCGACGAGCCGGCGCGCGGCGGCCTGTGTACAGGTGAAGGCGCCGGTGAGGTCGACCTCGAGGACGTGGCGCCACGTGGCGAGGTCGAGCTCGAGGAACGGCAGGGGCGTCGTCATCCCCGCGTTGTTGACGAACACGTCGAGGCCGCCGAGCGCGCCGGCCAGGCCGTCGACGACCGCGGGGCCGCGCGCGGCGTCGCCGAGGTCCAGGGGCTGGACCGCGACGGCGCGACCGGCCGCACGGATCTCCTCAGCGGTGGCCTCCGCCCCGGCCTCGTCCCCGTGCCAGGTGATCCCGACGTCGAAGCCGCGCCGGGCCAGCAGGACCGCGGTCGCCCGGCCGATGCCGGAGTTCGCGCCGGTGACGATCGCGCAGGGCACCCGCGGGTCGGGGCGAGGGTGCCGCTAGGGAACCGGCTTGCGCGCGAAGCGCGTCGGTGGGCGGTCGGACGGAGGTTGCCCCACGGCGCGCATCGGACGCACGGGCCCGTTGGTGGTCCTGTGGTGGCGCCACGCCTCGGCCGGCGCCGAGCGCAGGATCCGGGCGTATCGCCTGACGAGGTCGACCTGCGGGTCGCGATGGTCCTGGGGCATCTGGAGTACGTCCTCCTCCGTTATGGCCAGAGCGCTGAAGGCGTGGTGCGATGCGAGCGCTGCGTGCTCGCATACATCCTTCAGATGTCACGGGGGCGGCAACGTAGCCGGAAATTGCGGCCCCGCTTTCGCACGATGTCCGGCAGACGACTGTTAGGCAACGCAAAACCGCCAGATCGGCCCGAGCGGGTGGCGCTTCGCGTCAGCGTGCGAGCGCGGATTTCAGCGCGGTGGCGGCCAGGTCGAGCTCGCCGTCGCCGTGCAGCGTCCGCGGGTCGACGAGCACGCGCCCGTCCGTGACGCGGGCCAGCAGCGGCGGGTCCTGCTCGCGCAGGCGGGCGGCGAGCGCGTCGGCGCCCGCGCCGGTGGGCCCGACGGCCACGGCCGGTCCGCGCAGCTCGGCGAGCGGGAGCGCACCGCCGCCGACGCGCGCGACCGACTCCACGACCTCGCCGCCGACGGCCGACGCCAGTCGCTCGGCGCGCTCGCGCAGGGTCGCGTCGCCGGCGGCGAGCATCGCCAGGACCGGGATCTCGCGGCGGGCGCGCGCCGGGTCGCGGTAGAGCGCGAGCGTCGCGGTGAGCGCCGCCAGCGGCAGCCGGCCGACGCGCAGCGCGCGGTTGAGCGGGTGGCGGCGGCAGGCGGCGATGGCGTCTCGCGAGCCGGCGAGGATGCCGGCCTGCGGGCCGCCGAGCAGCTTGTCGCCGCTGAAGCAGACGAGCGCGGCGCCGGCGGCGAGCGAGTCGCGGGCCGGCGGCTCGTCGGCGAGCAACGCGTCGTCCTGGGCCAGGACGCCGGAGCCGAGGTCGTCCACGACGGGCGCGCCGAGCGCGCACAGGGCGTCGATCGCGACGTCCTCGACGAAGCCGATGGTGCGGAAGTTCGACTGGTGGACGCGCAGGATCACCGCGCCGTCCGGCTCGGCTTGGAGCGCCTGCGCGTAGTCCGCGGCGCGGGTGCGGTTCGTGGTGCCGACCTCGACGAGCCGGGCGCCCGCCTGGGCCACGACGTCCGGGATGCGGAAGCCGCCGCCGATCTCGACGAGCTGGCCGCGCGAGACGACGATCGCCCCGCCCGGACCCGCGAGCGCCGCGACGGCCAGCAGCGTCGCGGCGGCGCCGTTGTTGGCGACCATCGCGTCCTCGGCGCCGGTGAGCTCGGCGAGCAGCGAGGAGACATGGACGTCTCGCGCGCCCCGCCGGCCGGTGGCGAGGTCGAGCTCCAGGTCGACGTAGCCCCGCGCCGCCTCGGCGACCGCGTCGGCCGCGGCGTCGGCGAGCGGCGCCCGTCCCAAGTTGGTGTGGATGATGACGCCGGTGCCGTTGAGGACGCGCCGCGGCGACGGGCGCAGCCGCGCGCGGGCGTCGTCGAAGAGCGACGCCGGCGCGGCGGCGCCATTCCCGGCGAGCAACGCGGCGCGCCGCGCTTCGAGGGCCGCGCGCGCGACGACGGTGGCCTCCGCCGCCGTGACGCCCTCGACCGCGGCCTCGACCTCCGCCGCGAGCCGGTCGACCGCGGGCAGCGCCCGCAGAGCCTCGCGCACCTGAGGATCGCCGCCGCTCACGCCGACGCCTCCGCTCCGCGGCGGGCGCGCAGCACGCGGCGGTCGTCGGGCAGGCGGCGGGTGATGCGCTGGGTGTCGAGGTGCTCGAGGAGCGCTTGGGCGGGCTTGCGGGAGATGGAGAGCGCGTCGCGGACTTCGGCGAGGGAGGTCGAGCCGTGCTTCTCGATGAGGGCGATCACCTGGGACCTCGCGGCGGCGATGGTCTCGGCGTGGGCGTAGAGGCGGCCGCTGACCCGCACGGCGCGCCCGGCGTCGCGCAGGGCGGCCAGAGGCTCGGGCGGCAGCTCGGCCTCGGCGACCAGCATCAGCCCGGCGGCGAGGAGGCGCTCCTCGACCGCCGCGAGCTCCGCGTCCGGCGGCGGGCTGGACGGCGCGGAGGCGTGCGGAGGCGGTGATGGCACGGGCGCGCGCCGCGGCTCCGGACGGCCGTCGCGCCGCGCCGCCAGCCGCTCCAGCACCTCGCGCCGGCGCCCGTGCTTCGCCGCGCGCGCATCGAGCACGACGCCGCCGCCCAGCGTGTCGGGCGGCGACAGGCGCCGGACGACCACGCGGTCGCCGTCGGCGGCCAACACGGGACGCTCCAGCCGCAGCTGCCACAGCCCGTCGCCGAGGTCGGCCATCCGCGCGGCGACGTCGCGCGTGCCGTGATGGACCTGGACGCGCTCGCCGTGGCGGGCGTCGGGGCCCAGCGCCAGCGCGCAGTCCAACATGATGGTTTCGTTCACACCACCGACGCCCGGCTCGGCGAGCACGTCGCCCCGCGCCACCTCGCGCGGGCGCACGCCGGCGAGGTTGACCGCCACACGCTGGCCGGCCTCCGCGGCCGCCACGTCGGCGTCATGCACCTGCACCGACCGCGCCCGCGCCTCGCGCCCGCCCGGCAGCACCTCCACGACCGCTCCGGGCCGCAGCGTGCCCGACCACAGCGTCCCGGTCACGACCGTCCCGATCCCCTTCACGGTGAAGACGCGATCGACATGGAGGACAACTCCCCCACCGGCGCGACCCGCGCGACCCGGCAGCTCGGACGCGACCGCGTCGAGCGCGGCCGCCACGTCCGCGACGCCCTCCCCCGTCCGCGCCGAGCACGGCACGACCGCCGCCGCGCCCGGCAGCAGCTCCCGCGCCTCGCCCACGGCGCGCGCCGGGTCCGCCACGTCGCCCTTGGTGACCGCCACCACGCCGGCGTCGACGCCCAGCGCGGCGAGCACCGTCGTGTGCTCGACCGTCTGCGGCATCACCCCGTCGTCGGCGGCGACGACCATCAGGTACAGGTCGATCCCCGTGGCGCCCGCGACCATCGTCCGGACGAAGCGCTCGTGCCCCGGCACGTCGACCACCGACAGCCGCCGCCCCGACGGCAGCGCCAGCGGCGCGTAGCCGAGCGCGATCGAGATCCCGCGCGCCCGCTCCTCCGGCAGCCGGTCGGTGTCGACCCCCGTCAGCGCGCCGACCAGCGCGGTCTTGCCGTGGTCGATGTGGCCGGCCGTGCCGAGGGTGAGCGGACCGCGGGTCATGGGACGGAGCGGCGAAGGAGTCGAACCTTCCCAGCGCCGTCGAGGCGCCGCCAACGGCTTTGAAGGCCGTTCGGGGCACCGGCCCCGGGCCGCTCCAGGCGCTGCGAGTCCACCATCATGGTCAACGCACGGCGATCGTGCCGGCCGGGCCGTCCACCATGCGGCCGACGACGACGCCGGGGACCGCTCCCACCGCGTCCTCCGGCAAGGCCACCAACAACCCGCCCGAGGTGGCGGCGTCGGTCACCAGCCGCGCGCGCCACTGCGCCACGCCGGCGTCGATCGTCGCGAAGCCCGCCGCCCACTCCGCGTTGCGCGCGCTGCCGCCGGAGACCGCGCCCGCGTCGGCCAGCAGCGCCTCGACCCCGTCGATCGCCGGCACGGCCGCCGCAAAGACCTCCGCCGCCAGCCCGCTCTCGCGCGCGACGTTGTGCAGGTGCCCCAACAACCCGAAGCCCGTCACGTCGGTCATCGCGTGCACGCCCGCCGCCAGCGCCGCGCGCGACGCCTCGGCGTTCAACTCCACCATCACGTCGACCGCCGCCGCCACCAGCGCCGGCCCGGCCGCGCCGCGCTTGGCCGCCGTGACGATCGCCCCGACGCCCAGCGGCTTGGTCAGCACCAGAACGTCGCCCGCCCGCGCGCCCGCGTTCGTGACGATCCGCGCCGGGTCGACCACGCCGGTCACCGCCAGCCCGTACTTCGGCTCGTCGTCCTTGATCGAGTGCCCGCCGACGACCGACGCGCCCGCCGCGGTCACCACGTCCAGGCCCCCGCGCAGGATCGCGCCGAGCACGTCGCCGCCGAGCGCCTCCAGCGGGAAGGCCACCACGTTCATCGCCGTCAGCGGCGTCCCGCCCATGGCGTACACGTCGGACAGGGCGTTGGCCGCGGCGATGCGGCCGAAGTCATAGGGGTCGTCGACCAGCGGCGTGAAGAAGTCGATCGTCTGCACCAGCGCGAGGTCGTCGCGCAGCAGGAAGACCGCGGCGTCGTCGCCGGTCGGCGTCCCGACCAGCAGGCGCTCGTCGGTCGCCGCGGGCAGCGCCATCACGATCGGCAGCAGGTCGGCCGCGGCCAGCTTGCAGCCGCAGCCGGCGCCGGAGGACAGCGCGGTCAGCGAGGGGATCGGCGTGGCGGACGGCATGGTCGCGAGCCTACCGCCGCAGCGGGTGCCGGCCGGTGTCGCGCAGCTCCCGGCAGATGTTGTAGGTGATGCGGCCGACCACGAACGGGCCGATCACCGCGACCCCGCGGAAGATCCAGATCTGGGTGGTGTAGGCGATCCCGGTCGCCACCAGGATGCGATCGGCCGAACCCGCGATGAACACCGCGAACACCCCCGCGAAGAACCCCGCGCCGATCGCGGTCCGCAGCGGGTTGTCGCGCGGGCGGTCCAGCAGGTCGTGGCGGCGGAAGTCCCTGGTGAGGAACCGCTGCTCGAGCCACGGCCAGGCGTAGAGGATCGAGAAGCAGACGAGCGGGAACAGCGCGCCGCCGAAGAAGGGGTTCGGGATCCATGTCTGCCCGCCGAAGCGCAGCTCCCAGTTGGGCATCAGCCGCATGGCGCCGATCAACCACCCCAAGTACCAGTCGGGCTGGGCGCCGTTGGTCGAGCGCCACGTCTCGAACGGCCCCCACTGGTACACGGGGTTGATCTGGATCAGGCCGCCGAGCAGCATGATCACGGCCGCCACGAGCGCGAACCACCCCAGCGAGCGCAGCGCGTAGCCCGGCCACGTCGGCGTGCCGACGACGTTGCGCTCGCGCCGTCCGGGGCCCGGGAACTGGGCGTGGTGCTGGCGCATGATGATCGCCAGGTGCACGGCGATCAGCACCGCGAGGATCGCCGGGACGATGAAGACGTGGGCGATGTACAGCCGCGGCCAGAAGTCCGCGCCGCCCGGATAGCGCCCGTCGAAGATCAGCACGCCGAGCTGGCCGCCGATCCCCGGGATGCTCAGCGCGACGCCGTAGGCGATCGCCAGGCCCATGCCGGACAGCAGGTCGTCGGGCAGCGAGTAGCCGGCGAAGCCCTCCAGGATCGCCAGCATCAGCATCGTCACGCCGACGATCCAGTTCAGCTCGCGCGGCTTGCGGAACGCGCCGGTCCAGAAGACGCGCATGAGGTGGATGATGATCGCGCCGATGAAGAGGAGGGCCGCCCAGTGGTGGGCCTGGCGGACGAGCAGGCCGGCGGGGACGTCGAACGACAGGCGGACCGTCGAGATGTAGGCCTCGCTGCCCGTCACGCCCTGGAGTGGTCCGTAGCTGCCGTGGTAGACGGCGTCCCCGTGGCTGGGGACGAAGAACAGCGCGAGGTAGACGCCGGTCGCGATGAGCATGATGAACGCGTACAGCGCGATCTCGCCGAGCAGGAACGACCAGTGGTCGGGGAAGACGTAGGCCATCGCCTTCTTGATCAGCGTGGCCGCGCCGAGGCGCTCGTCGACGAACCGGACCGGCTCGGCGAGCGGGTCCTCGGACCGTGCGCGCGGCGGGCGCAGCATGCTCACGTGCGCGCGCCTCCCTCGCCCCACCAGGCCGGACCCGGCTTGTCGGAGAGCTCGCCCGCGGCGCGCAGCTGCCCGTCGGGGTCGATGCGCAGCGGCAGCTGCGGCAGCGGCCGGCCGGCGGGGCCGAACGTGACCTTGGCGCCGCGCGTGACGTCGAACGTCGAGTAGTGACAGGGGCACACCAGCGCCGGGGTGCCCGCGCTGTCGCTCAGCGGCGAGCGGAACAGGGAGACCGCGCACGCGGCGTGCGTGCAGATCTTCGAGTAGGCGGCGTAGCCGTCCGGCGACCAGTCGGCGCGCGCGGCGCTGGGGTGCATGTCGCTGGGCTGGAGGCGCACGACCACGACCGAGGCGGCCAGGTCGCTCTTGTCGGCGCCCTGCGGGAAGGCGGTGACGAAGCCGCCCATCGCGATCAGGTCGGCGGTGATCGGGCGGTCGTGCTCGTCGACGAGCAGGCGGCCGGCGTGCCACGGGCTGGCGGCGAGGCGGTTGCCGACGCGCGGCCCCAGCGAGGCCAGCGGCGTCAGCGCGGCGGCGCCGACGGCCCCGCCGCACGCGCACGCCGCGCCGACGAGCAGGCCGCGGCGCGAGACGCCCTCGGTCCCCTCGCGCAGCTCCTGGGCGACCTCCTCCTGGACCTCCGGACCGTGGTCGAGGTCGCCGCGGTCCTCGGCCTCGGTCACCTGCGGGACGACGTGCAGGCTGGCGACCATGAGCGCGACGGCCAGCGCGACGAGCGCGAGGCCGGCGGTCGCGCCCAGCAGCGTCGTCTTCGGGTAGGTGATGTACAACACGACGAACGCGACGCCGAAGCCGGCGGCGGCGAAGAGCAGCGACGCCACCAGGATCTCGGCGCGCTCGCCCTCGGGCAGCGTGCGCCGCCGCGGGTCGACCGGCGGCGGCGGGAGCGGGAGCGGACGGCCGCGGATCACGCGCCGCCAGATCGCCCAGAGCGCGAGCAGCCGCGCGAGCAGGTTCATGACGACGTCCCCTCCCCGACGAGGCGCGCGGCGATGACGAGCACGCCGAGGCCCAGCCCCCAGAGCACGAGGCCCTCCGGGATCGGCCCGATGTTGCCGATCCCCCAGCCGCCCGGGTTCGACAGGTGCTGGATGTGCTGGACGTAGCGGGCGAGGTCGTCCACCTGGGCCTGGGTCAGCTGGCTCTGCGAGAACCGCGGCATGACGTAGGGCCCGACCCGGACCGCCTCCGCGACGTCGATCGGCTTGACGTCATGGGCGAGCGACGGCGCGGCCGTGTTCGGCGTGACGAGGCCGCCACGGGCGACGACCTGGTGGCAGCCGGCGCAGTTCTCGGTGAACGTCGCCATGCCGCGGGTGACCGAGCCGCGGGCCGCGTCGACGGTCGGGATCGCCGGGCCGCCGAAGGTGCCGATGTAGGCCACCATGTCGGCCTGCTCGGCGGCCGAGTAGGACGAGTGCGCGCGGACGGGGATGTCGTGAGGAGCGGCCAGCGGCATGCGCCCCGTGCGCAGGAAGAAGTCGGCGGCGATCTCCCCGACCCCGCGCAGGTTCGGCGCGCGACCGTTGATGCCGCGCGCGTCGAGGCCGTGGCACGACGAGCAGCCGCTGACGTACAGCTCGCGGCCGTTGGCCGGGTTCGCCGCGCGCTGCGCGTCCGACGCGGAGGGGTCGACGGTCATCGCGACCGTGCCGAGGCCGAGCGCGGCGACGCCGGCGACGACCAGGATCCGGCGCGCGACGCGGCGCCGTCTCATCGCAGCCCCTCCGCGCGCTCGCGGCGGCGCTGGCGGTCCTCCTCCAGCCACAGCGCGTGGCCGGCGGCGGCGAGGACGAACGGGACGAGGAGCAGCGGGCCGCCGAGGATCATGATCGTGCCGGCGTCGCGCTGGCCGGCGAGCGTGTCGCCGCCCGCCGCGTAGGCGCCCACCAGGAGGTGGTCGGCGTTGGCGTACAGCGCGCCGACCGCGGCCATCGGGACCATCCAGGCCGCGCCGGCGATCAGCAGGCCGATCGGGCCGGGCGCCGCGGGCACCGGGTCGACGCCGAGCAGCGCGACCCAGCAGAGCGTCGCCGTCCAGAACAGCGCCGCGTGGTCGAGGGCGTGCAGCGCGCCGTGGCGCTCCACCGCGTCCATGACCGACGGCAGGTGCAGCAGCGCGACGGTCGCCGCCGCGATCCCCACGGCGACCGGCGGCGCGAGCAGCGCCCGCAGCGGCGCGGCGTGCAGGAGCGACGCGAGCGCCCGGCGCCCGCGCGGCCGCGTCGCGGCGAGCGCCAGCCGGACCGGCGCCGACAGCGCGACGAGCGCCGGCGCCAGCACGCCCACGATCGCGTGCTGGCCCATGTGCGCGGAGAGGTGGCGATCGGCCGGGCCGTCCAGCGGCCCCAGCGCGACGGCCAGCGCCACGACCGCGCCCAGCGCCGCCGCGGTGCGCCACCACGGCCACGGCCGCGCGCAGCGCGCGACGCCCAAGGCGTACACCACGCCCAGCGCCGCGGCCGGCAGCAGCCCCGCGACGCTCACGGCCGCCCCGTCCTGGTCTCGCGGATCACCCCGAAGAGGCCCAGCGCGGTCACGCCGAGGCCGATGCCCAGGCACCACACGCCGACCTCCCAACCCAGGACGATCAGGCAGACGCCGGCCGCGACCGCGACCGTCGGCAGCGACGTCCAGCGCAGCACCTCGGTCGCGCCCCGTCCGCGCGCGCCGCGGCGGCGCTCGGCGACCGCCGTCGCGGCGCCCGCCAGGACCACGACCCCGCCGGAGCCGGCGAGCAGGACCAGCTCGATCGTCTTCCACGAGAACGCCAGCTGCGCCAGCGCGATCACGATCAGCAGCGCGCCCCATCCCGCCAGGACGACCCAGCCGCCGGCCTTCACCGCGTCACCTCCGCGCGGGCGTCCATCAGCGGCGCGAACGACCGCACCGGGGGCAGCGCCTCGAAGTTGGTGGGCGGCGGCGGCGAGCTCGTCGCCCACTCCAGGCTCGGCCCGCCCCACGGGTCGGCGCCCGCCACGCGCCGCCGGCGGAGCGACACATACAGGTTGATCAAGAAGACCAGGACGCCGAGCGCGATCAGGTAGGAGCCGATCGTCGCGATGGTGTTCAGCGTCTCCCACCCCGACGCCGCGCTGTAGTTCGCGATGCGCCGCGTCATGCCGTCCTCGCCCAGCGCGAACATCGGCGCGAAGGTCATGTTGGTGCCGACGAACAGCAGCGCCAGCTGGACCCGGCCGAGCCCCTCGCGCAGGAGCGCGCCCGTCCACTTCGGGAACCAGTAGAAGATCGCGGCGAACGCGCCGAACAGCGAGCCGGCGAACAGGGTGTAGTGGAAGTGGGCGACGATCACATAGGAGTTGTTGGCGTTGAAGTCCAGCGTCGGCGCCGCCACCCAGACCCCGCTGAGCCCGCCGACCAGGAACTGGAACAGGAACACGACGCCGAACAGCAGCGGGACGGTGAACCGGATCCGCCCGCGCCACAGCGTCCCGATCAGGTCGAAGTACTCCAGCCCCGCGGCGAGGATGATCGCGTGGCTGGTCACGGCGAAGTACTTGACGTCGATTCGCCCCGTCGTGAACATGTGGTGGCCCCACACGCTCGACGACAGCGCGGCGAACAGCAGCGCGGTCGACGCCACGAAGAACGCGTAGCCGAACAGCCGCCGGCCGCTGAACGCGCTGAAGACCTCGGCGACCGCCCCGACGAACGGGAAGAACATCACGTACACCACGGGATGCCCGTAGAACCAGAACAGCTCCTGGTAGTTCAGCGGCCCCTGCGGCCCGTCGAACAGGCAGCAGTTCCGGCGGTCGTAGAAGAGCAGCCCCATCAACACGATCAGGACGGGGAACGCGAAGATCATCATCAACGTGGTCCCGACCATGGTCCACGTGAACGGCGGCATCCGCATCAGCGTCATGCCCGGCGTGCGCCGGCCCAGCGCCGTCGCCAGGATGCACATGCCGATCAGCCACTCGCCGAGCGTCGCCAGCAGCACGCCGATGATCCAGAAGTCCTGGCCGGCGCCCGGCGTGTGCTGCAGCTCCGACAGCGGCGCGACGCCGATCCACGTCGCCCGCCCCGGGCCGCCGACCGTCAGCCAGCCGGACTCCATCACGATGCCGCCGAGCACGAACAGCCACAGGCCGCACAGCGCGACGCGCGGCGCCGCCACCCGCGACGACCCGACCTGCAAGGGCACCATGTACAGCCCGAGCGCCAGCGACAGCGGCGTGATGACCAGGTAGATCATCGTCGAGCCGTGCATCGTGAAGAGCGCGTTGTAGGTCTCGGTCGACACCACCTGCAGGCCCGGCTCGGCGAGCTCGGTCCGCATCAGCAGCGCCATCACGCCGCCGGCCAGGAAGAACAGCAGCGAGAACACCAGCAGCCGCCGCGCGATCGCCTTGTGGTCGAGCGAGATGAAGGAGTCGATCAGCGCCGCCCGCGGCGGTGGGGCGATCGCGGCGCTCACGCCGCCGCCCCCGCGCGCCGGCCCGCCAGCCAGCGGTCGAAGGCCGCCGGCGCCAGCGCGACGGCGACGAAGTGCATGTTCTGGTGGTAGAGCCCGCAGAACCACGCGCAGACCCCGACGTAGCGGCCCGCGTGCGGGAAGATCAGCGCCCAGCGCTCGGTGTGGTCGGGCCAGATCTGGCGCTGGAACTTGAGGTCGGGGATCCAGAAGTCGTGCAGCACGTCCTGCGACGCCCCGCTGAACAGGACCTCGCGCCCGACCGGCACGACCAGCTGGGGCGGCGTGCCCTCCGGCGCGGTCTGCTCGACCACCGGCTGCCCGGGACGCGACGCGGGGTAGCGGAAGCGCCACTGCCACTGCGCGCCGATGACGTCGACGCGGAGCGCGTCCGGGTTCCGCGCCGCCGCCGTCGTCAGCCCGGTCACCTTGTCCAGCGACGTGAACGTCACGACGATCAGCACGGCCGCGACGACGACCAGCCCGGCCGCGTACAGCGACTCGGTGCGGGGCGCGTCGACCGGCCCGCGTGGCCCGGCGCGCGCCGTCGCGCGACCCCCGCGGTGGCGCACCAGGATCCAGACGATGGCCATGGCGATGATCGCGAAGACGACCGCTGCGACCCAGAGGTAGACCTCGGCGAGCGCGTCGTACGTCGACCGCGTGTCGGAGGCGACGGCGATCACGCTGCCCCACTACCCCCGCCCGCCCCCTGGCGACACGCGACTTCTTGACCGTGGCGCGACAGAGACGCTTGCCGACTGCCGTGGATCGGGCATCATGAAGTCCAAGTGGCCCGACCGAAGCACTTCGAGCGCATCCGCGACCTGCCCGTGGTCGGCCGCGTCGCCGACTGGGGCATGGGCCCGCACGCCGTCTCGCGCAAGACCAAGGACGCCGGCGCGCGCATCGCCGGCCTCGAGGCCACCGAGTCGATCTGCCCGTACTGCGCGGTCGGCTGCGCGCAGGCGGTCTACACGCGCGGCGGCGAGCTCGTCGACATCGAAGGCCACCCCGGATCGCCGATCAGCCAGGGCACGCTCTGCCCCAAGGGCTCCAGCTCGCGCCAGCTCGTCCAGCAGCCCGGCCGCCTGACGAAGGTCCTCTACCGGCGCCCGCGCGGCACCGAGTGGGAGGAGCTCGACCTCGAGACCGCGATGGACATGATCGCCGACCGCGTCGTCGCCGCCCGCGAGGACGGCTGGCAGACCGTCGACCCCGACACGGGCAAGCGCGTCGACCGCACGCTCGGCTTCGCGCACCTCGGCGGCGCGACGCTCGACAACGAGGAGAACTACCTCATCCGCAAGTCCTTCACCGCGATGGGCGCGGTGCAGATCGAGAACCAGGCCCGCATATGACACTCGAGCACCGTCCCCGGTCTGGGGACCTCGTTCGGGCGCGGCGGCGCCACCACCTTCCTGCAGGATCTCCAGAACGCGGACTGCATCCTGATCCAGGGCTCCAACATGGCCGAGGCGCACCCGGTCGGCTTCCGCTGGGTGATGCGCGCGCGTGAGCGCGGCGCCAAGGTCATCCACGTCGACCCGCGCTTCGGGCGCACGGGCGCGAGCGCCGACCTGCACGTCCCGATCCGCGCCGGGACCGACATCGCGTTCCTCGGCGGCCTGATCCGCCACATCATCGAGACCGAGTCGTACTTCAAGGAGTACGTCCTCAACTACACGAACGCGTCGACGATCATCAACGACAGGTTCGAGGACGTCGAGGACCTCGGCGGCGTCTTCTCCGGCTTCGACCCGGAGACCGGGCTCTACGACCGCTCGTCGTGGAGCTACGAGGGCGGCGAGATCGCCTCGCCCGCCGGCATCCGCGAGCACACCGCCTCGGCCTTCGTGGACACGACCGGCGTCGGCATGCACGAGGGGCCGATCCCGCGCGACGACACGCTGCAGCACCCGCGCTCCGTCTTCCAGATCATGCGGCGCCACTACGCGCGCTACACGCCCGAGATGGTCGCCGACATCTGCGGCATCCCGGTCGAGTCGTTCCAGGAGGTCGCCGACGCGCTGATCGCCAACTCCGGCCGCGAGCGCACGTCCGCGCTGTGCTACGCGGTCGGCTGGACGCAGCACGCCAACGGCGTCCAGATCATCCGCGCCGGCGCGATCCTGCAGCTCCTGCTGGGCAACATCGGACGGCCCGGCGGCGGCGTGATGGCGCTGCGCGGCCACGCCACGATCCAGGGCTCGAGCGACATCCCCACGCTGTACGACCTGCTGCCCGGCTACCTGCACATGCCGCGCGCGCGGGAGGACGAGCTGACGCTGGAGCGGTACATCGCGACGGGCGGCTCCGAGCGCGGTTGGTGGGCGAACTTCGACAAGTACATCATCTCGTTGTTGAAGGCCTGGTTCGGCGACGCGGCGACCGCGGACAACGACTACGGGTTCGGGCACCTGCCCAAGATCACCGGCAACCACGCGCACTTCCCGACCATGATGCGCGCGGTCGACGGCGGCCTGGACGGCCTGTTCGTCATGGGCCAGAACCCCGCGATCGGCTCCCAGAACGGCGGCCTGCAGCGGCGCGCGCTGCGCAGCATGAAGTGGTTGGTCGTCCGCGATTTCAACGAGATCGAGACCGCGACGTTCTGGCGCGACGCGCCCGAGGTCAAGGCCGGCGAGATCCGCACCGAGGACATCGAGACCGAGGTCTTCCTGATGCCCGGCGCGACGCACGTCGAGAAGGAGGGGTCGTTCACCCAGACCCAGCGGCTCGTGCAGTGGCGCGACAAGGCGCTGGAGCCGCCCGGCGACGCCCGCTCGGAGCTGTGGTTCATGCACCACCTGACCAAGCGCGTGCGGGCGCGGTACGCGGGCTCGACCGACCCGAAGGACTGGCCGATCCTCAACGTCAAGTGGGACTACGCCGAGCACGGCCCCCATCGCGAGCCGCACGCCGAGGACGTCCTGCGCGAGATCAACGGCTACGACGTCGCCAGCGGCGCGCCGCTGCCGGGCTTCGCGCAGCTCAAGAACGACGGCACGACCGCCTGCGGCTGCTGGATCTACAGCGGGATCATGGCCGACGGCGTCAACCAGGCCAGGCGCCGCGAGGCCGGCGACATCGAGCGGCCGGGCGGCGAGGTCTCGCCCGAGTGGGGCTGGGCGTGGCCGGCCAACCGCCGCATGCTCTACAACCGCGCGTCGGCCGACCCCGACGGCAAGCCCTGGAGTGAGCGCAAGAAGTACATCTGGTGGGACGAGGACCAGGGCCGGTGGACCGGGTACGACGTCCCGGACTTCCCCGTGGACAAGCGGCCCGACTACCGGCCGCCGGAAGACGGCGGCAAGGGGATGGACGCCATCGGCGGCAGCGACCCCTTCATCATGATGGGCGACGGCCGCGCCTGGCTGTTCGCGTCCGCCGGGCTGCTCGACGGCCCCTTGCCCACGCACTACGAGCCGATCGAATCGCCGGTCGGCAACCTGCTCTACCCCGCGATCGGCGCCAACCCGATCGCGATCCGCTGGGAGCGGCCCGACAACCCCATCAACAAGACGGCCGACCCGCGCTGGCCGTGCGTGCTGACGACGTTCCGCCTGACCGAGCACCACACGGCCGGCGGGATGAGCCGCACGCTGCCGTGGCTGTCGGAGCTGCAGCCCGAGATGTTCGCCGAGCTCGACCCGATGCTCGCGGCCTCGCGCGGCATCGTGGACGGCGGCTGGCTCGTCCTGAGCACCGAGCGCGGCGAGATCGAGGCGCGCGCGAAGGTCACCGAGCGCATGCGGCCGCTGCGGATCGCCGGGCACGTCATCCACCAGATCGCGGTGCCGTGGCACTGGGGGTACAACGGCATCTCCCAGGGCGACAGCGCCAACGACCTGCTCCACCTGTCCGGCGACCCGAACGTCAACATCGAGACCACGAAGGCGCTCACGTGCAACGTGCGCGCCGGCCGCCGGACGCGCACGGACTCGTCGAACGTCACGCTGATGCCGCACGGGCATTCGAGGGCCAACGAGGACCACCCGGCGGAGCAGCCCAAGATCGCCGACTCGAGCTTCAAGGGACCCGCATGAGCGCTCCACCCCACGCCCCGACCTCCGAGATCTCGATCCGCCGCCCGGAGGCGGAGCGGATGGGGTTCTTCACCGACACGACGGTCTGCATCGGCTGCAAGGCCTGCGAGGTCGCGTGCAAGCAGTGGAACGACCTGCCCGCCGACGGCTCGCAGTTCCGGCGCGGGAGCTCCTACGACCACACCGGCGAGCTGAGCGCGTCGACCTGGCGCCACGTCCGCTTCGTCGAGCTGCTGGACCCTTCGCCGCTGCAGGACGCGATCGCCGACGACCTGCCCGATCTGGTCGCCATGGCCGAGGAGCGTCAGGTCGAAGGGGTCGACGTCGCGGCGGCCGTGGCGGACATGAGCCGCTGGATCTTCATGTCCGACGTGTGCAAGCACTGCACGAACGCCGGCTGCATGGACGCGTGCCCGACCGGCGCGCTGATCCGGACCGAGTTCGAGACGGTGGTGTTGCAGCCCGACGTCTGCAACGGCTGCGGCTACTGCATCCCGGCGTGCCCGTTCGGGGTCGTGGACCGAGAGCAGGTGGATGGTCGCGCCGGCAAGTGCACGCTCTGCTACGACCGCCTCGAGGACGGCCTGGAGCCCGCCTGCGCGAAGGCGTGCCCGACCGACTCGATCCAGTTCGGCCCCTACGACGAGCTGGTCGACGTGGCCCAGCGGCGCGTCGCGACGCTGCACGACCGCGGGCTGGACAGCGCCTACCTCTACGGCGCCGGCGACCCTCCGGACCACGAGCTCGCCGGCGGGCTCGGCGCGTTCTTCCTGCTGACCGAGCCGCCCGAGCGCTACGGCCTGCCGGCCGACGCCGACTCGCCGATCCAGGAGAACGTCGTGCCGGCGACCGCCGCCGCCGTCGCCGCGGGCCTCGCCGCCGCTGCCGGCGTGGCCGCCGCGTTCCTGCGGCCGGGCAGCAAGGGCGCTCCGGGCCGCGCGCTGACGCTGGTGGCGATCGCGGCCGGCACCCTCGAGGTCGTGCGCGACGTGCGCGGCGAGACGCGCCGGCGCCGCGGCGCGCGGAGGGCGGGCGCGTGAGCAGCGACGCGCAGGGCCCGACGGGCGTCGGCGGCGCTCCCGAGGGCGAGGTGCGTCCCGAGGACCGCGACGCCGCGGGCGCCGCGGCCGAGGCGTCGCGAGCCGCCGAGCGCGAGCGCGAGCGCCGGGCCGCGGGCGAGCGCGACATGCGCCCGGCGGTCGGCGTGGGCGGCGGGCCCGCCTCGTGGCGCCGCGCGGTCGAGGGCGCCGGCGTCGCGCTGCACCAGCGCGCGTGGCGCGACGCGCGCTGGTCGAACATCTTCCGGCGCGACTCCCACTACGCCCGGCCGGAGCCGGCGGACCCGGAGGCGATCGCGGAGGCCAACCGGCGCGGGCGCGGCGGCGAGCCGCCCGACGTCGTCCAGGGCCCGATGATGAAGCCGCCGGTGTGGACGTGGGAGGTCCCGCTCTACTTCTGGTTCGGAGGGATGGCCGCGGGCGCGTCGTTCGTCGCTCTGGCCTGCGACCTGGCCGGCGACGAGCGCTCGGCCCGCGTGGCGCGCGGCGTGGCGCTGGGCGCGCTGGCGCCGTCGCCGCCGCTGCTGATCATGGACCTGGGCCGGTCCGGGCGCTTCTACAACATGCTCCGGGTCTTCAAGCCGCGGTCGCCGATGTCGATGGGATCGTGGTGCCTGACGCTCTTCGGGACGCTCGGGTCGGGGGCGATCGGCGCCGACCTGCTCGGCCGGCGGCGCGAGGCGAAGGCGATCGGCGCCGCCAACGCGATCGTCGGCGGCTACCTCGGGTCCTACACCGGCGTCCTGCTCGCCTCGACGGCCGTCCCGGTGTGGTCGCGCAGCAAGGGGTTCCTCGGCCCGATCTTCATCTCCACCGCGACGCTGACCGGCGCGGCGACGGTCCGGCTGGTCCTCGTGGCGACCGGCATGCCCGAGGAGCATCCGACGCGCCAGGCGCTCGTCCGCGTCGAGGGCGGCGCGATGGCCGCCGAGCTGCTGCTGTCGGAGATCAACCACCATCACCTGGGACGGTTGGCCACCGCCTTGGAGGAGGGCGACGGCGCGCGCTGGTTCCGCCGCGCGAAGTGGCTGGCCCGGACGGGCCTCGCGCTGCGCCTCGGGCGCGGCATGGGCGCGTGGGCGGATAACGTCGCCAGCGTCGTGTTCATGGGCGCCGCTCTCTGTTTTCGGTTTGCCTGGGTTCGGGCAGGACGGTCCTCGGCGCGGGACGACGAGGCCGTGGCGCTGAACCACCGCGGCCGCGCCACCCGCGGCGAGCCCGACCACGAGATGGATGTCGTCCATCCCCAGTAGGCCCATCACGCCATAGGAGGCAAGCGCATGTCCTTCAAGACCCCCGCCGAGATCGCGGTCGCCGGTGTCGAGACCGGAACGACGAAGGCGGCGCTCTCCTGGGACAAGGCGCTCGTGGCGGGCTTCCTGGCCGGCGCGTACATCGCGTTCGCGGGGCTGCTGGCGGTCGTGACCTCCGCGGGGATGGACCCGAAGTTGTGGGGCGGCGTGCAGACGCTGGTGACCGGCGGCGTCTTCACGCTCGGCCTGGTGCTCGTCGTGGTCGCCGGCTCGGAGCTGCTGACGGGCAACATGGCGCTCGTCCCGCTGGCCGTCCTGGGCGGGCGCGTGACGGTCGGGCGGTTGTCCTTCAACCTGTTCTGGGTCCTGATCGGGAACCTGATCGGCTCGTTGTTCGTGGCCTACTTCCTGGCCAAGGAGACGGGCGTCATCACGGCGCCGGCGCCGCTGGCGCGGCTGACGGCGATCGCGACGACCAAGGAGGTGACCGAGAGCGACTGGCAGATCTTCCTGCGCGCGGTCGGCTGCAACTGGCTCGTCTGCCTGGCCGTGTGGATGGCGCTCGGCGCCGAGGACATCGCCGGCAAGGTCCTCGCGATCTTCTTCCCGATCATGGCGTTCGTCGCGATGGGCTTCGACCACGTCGTGGCCAACATGTTCTTCCTGCCGGCGGCGATCTTCGCCCACGTCCCGGGCGTCGACTGGGGCGACACGCTCAAGAACTGGGTCTTCGCGTTCCTGGGGAACTTCTTCGGCGCCGTGATCTTCGTCGCGACGACGTACTGGTACCTGTACATCAAGGACGCGCCCGTGGAGGAGCCGGCGGCGGGCGGCGTCGCCACCGGCCCGGCCGCGGTCGACCGGCGGTCGGCGGCGTAGGCCGGAGGCGTCGCGCGTCAGCGCGCCGGGGTGACGCCGCGACTTGCGGTACAACCCGGCGCGCATGACCTTCCGCTCGATCTACGCCCACGGGCTCGTCCGCGTCGCGGCGTGCACGCACCGGATCGCGATCGCCGACCCCGTCGCCAACGCGCAGGCGGTGCTGGACCAGGCGCGCGCGTGCGCGGAGGACGGCGTCGCGGTCGCCG
>DATDMD010000202.1:0-13530 GCA_036518975.1 Baekduia sp. | reverse complement strand
GCGTCTCCAGCGCCGCCGCGCGTCCCTCCGTCCACAGCGCCTCGAACCACCATGCGCCCGCAGCGTCGCGGCGGAGCACGTGGTCGTAGAAGGCCAAGGTCGCCGCCGGCAGGCGCTCGCCGGCCGGCGTCGGCGGTGGCGCGCCGAGAGTTGGCTCCAGGTGGCGACCCAATCGGTAGCCGAGCGCTCCGAACCAGCCGCCGCCCACGAACCCGTCCGGGACCTCGCCCTCCATGAGCGGCTGCTCGTCGAGCAACGCGATCACGTCGTCTCCCTCGGGATCGGCGATGCGGAGCGGCTCGCCGCCGGCGATCGCGGTCGCGCCGGCCCAGCGGCCCGCCAGGGCGAAGGGCCGGACGTCGTCGCGGACGAGCAGGCCGGCGTGTGCGGCCGGCACGTCGCCGTCGAGGAGCACCCGGACGGCTGTCGCGGAGAACGTCGTGGGCGCGGACACCGTCGGTCATTCTCGCGCCCCGCGCGCCTCGGCGTGCCCGCGGTCGCGCCCGCAGGTAGAGTCCCGCCATGTCGGCGGATGCCACGAGAGCGCGTGGACGGCCACGGAGCACCGCCGCGGATCGCGCGATCTTCGAGGCGACCCGGCGGCTGCTGGACGTCGCCGGCTACCAGGGCCTCACCGTCGAGGGTGTCGCGGCCAGCGCGGGCGTCGCCAAGACCACCATCTACCGGCGCTACGCCAACAAGGCGCTGCTGGTCCTCGACGCGATGACCCAGGCCTCGCACGACGCGCCCGTCGCGCTGCCCGACACCGGCACGTTCCACGACGACCTGATCGCGGTCGCCCACCTCGTGCGGGCGGAGATCGCGCCGAGCTCGCCGTCGTCGGTCGGCTCCGCGCTGCTCGCCGAGGCGAGCCAGGACCCGGCCGTCGCCGAGGGCCTCCGCGCGTTCGCCGACTTCCGCTTCGAGCAGGGCAAGCCCGTCTACGACCGCGCGATCGCCCGCGGCGAGCTGCGCGCCGACGCCGACTGGCGCGTCATCGCCGAGCTCCTCGTCGGTTGGATCTTCCACGCCACGATCGTGAGCCGCCGCACCCCCGACGACGCGACGCTCGAGCGGACGATCGACCTGCTGCTCGCCGGCCTCGCCCCGCGCTGAGACTCCACGATCCGGGCGAACGCGCCAGGCGCCCCGTAGACTGCTCCACATGCTCAACCGGAGTGGACTGGTCCGGATAGCCATCGGCGGCGCGGCGGCGGTCGCCGTCCTGACCCTCGCGGTCGGCGTCGCCAACGCCGTCGTCCTGCTCGGCGGCCGCGGGGCGAAGACCGATCCGCGGGCGCTGCCGCACGCGCAGGCCGCGCTGGTCCTCGGCGCCTTCGTCCAGCCCGACGGGCGACCGTCCGGCATGCTCGAGGACCGCATCCGCGCCGCGGCGCAGCTCTACCACGACGGCCGCGTCGACAAGGTCCTCGCCTCCGGCGACCACGGCCGCCCGGACTACGACGAGGTCAACGCGATGCGCGCGGAGCTCGTCCGGCTCCGCGTCCCCGACCGCGTGATCTTCACCGATCACGCCGGCTTCGCGACGCTCGACTCGGTCGTGCGCGCCCGCAAGGTGTTCGACGTCAAGAGCGCGATCATCGTCACCCAGCCGTTCCACATGTCCCGAGCGCTGTGGCTCGCTCATCGCGCCGGCCTGACCGCCTACGGACTCGAGGCCGGGCCAGGCAAGGACTATGGGGCGCAGGGCGCGCTCTCCGACGTCCGCGAGGTGCTCGCCCGGACCAAGGCCGTCGCCGACGTCGTGACCGGCGCCCAGCCGAAGTTCCTGGGCCCGCAGGTCGACATCGCCGGCAGCGCCGCCGCCAGCCGCGGCTGACCGACTCATCCGCCCGCCCGGCTCTGGCATGCTCGCTCGCATGCCCCGCGCCCTGCTGCTCGCCGCCGTCCTGGCCACCGCGCTGCTCGTCGCCTGCGGCGGTGACGACGACGGCGCCGGCGCCCAGACGGCGACGCCTGGGACGCCCGCGGCCCCGGCCACGACAGGCGCGACCACCGGCGCCACCGCCGCCGCCCACCGCGGCGTCCGCCTCGTCCAGGTCGGCCGCTTCGACCAGCCCCTCTACGTCACTGCGCCGCCCCAGGACCGCCGCCGCATCTTCGTCGTCGGCCAGGCCGGCAAGATCTGGGTCGTCCGCGGCGGCAAGACGCTCCCCACGCCGTTCCTGGACATCACCAGCCAGGTCACCGACTCCGGCGAGCAGGGCATGCTCGGCCTCGCCTTCCCACCCGACTACGCCAAGTCCGGGTTGTTCTACATCTACTACACGGGCAAGGACCAGAAGGAGCACCTCGTCGAGTACCACCGCGCCACCGACGACGTCGCCGACCCCGCCAGCGCCCGGCCGCTGATCGTCCTCGACGACCCCGAGCCCAACCACAACGGCGGCCAGCTCGTCTTCGGGCCCGACGGCCTGCTCTACGTCGGCACCGGCGACGGCGGCGGCGCCAACGACCAGCACGGGCCCCGCGGCAACGCGCAGAACCTCTCCTCGCCGCTTGGCAAGATCCTGCGCATCGACCCCAAGGCCACCAACAACGGCAAGGCCTACACCATCCCGGCGAGCAACCCCTTCGTCAACCGCGCCGGCGCGCGCGGCGAGATCTACGCCTACGGCCTGCGCAACCCCTGGCGCTTCAGCTTCGACCGCGCCAACGGCGACCTCACGATCGGCGACGTCGGCCAGGACGCGGTGGAGGAGATCGACTTCACCTCCAAGGGCAGCGCGCGCGGCGCCAACTACGGCTGGCGCCCGTGGGAGGGCCGCCGGCGCAACTTCGACGAGCCCGCGCCCGGCGCCAAGTTCCCCGTGATCACCAAGACGCACAAGGACGGCTGGTGCTCGATCACCGGCGGCTACGTCGTGCGCGACAAGGCCGTCCCCGGCCTCTACGGCCGCTACGTCTACGGCGACTACTGCAAGGGCCAGCTGCGCAGCGCGCGCCTGTCAGCCGGCCACGCGACCGGCGACGCGCCGATCCCCGGCCTCAAGACGATCTCCGGCCTGGACTCGTTCGGCGAGGACGCCGCGGGCCGCGTCTACGTGGTCTCCCAGCAGGGCCCGGTCTACCGGTTCGCCGCGCGCTGACCGCCGGCGCGCCGCGCCCGGGCCCGCGTCCGCCACGGCACGTCGCCGCCCGGCCGGACCGCGCGCGGGGCGGCGTTCAACGCGCCGAACGCCGCCTCCAGGTCGCGCGCGAGCTGGACGACGTCCGGCACGACCTCGGCGTCGGCCGCCAGCCCGACGTGCAGCCGGCCCTCGTAGGACACCGCGCCGACCGTCAGCGCGTGGCCGTGCAGCAGCGGGACCATCGGGTGCACGCTGCGCAGCGGCCGGCCGAGCAGCTCGAGCGTCACCGGCGGCCCCGGCACGTTGGAGACGACGAGCGTGAACGGCACCGCCCGGACCGCGACCCGCGCGACCGCGCGCCGGCCGGCTCCCGGGAGCGCGTCCGCGGCGCGGCCGAGGGCCTGGAGCGCGGCCGCGTCGCCACCGGCCTTGGCCGTGGTCGTGCGCGCGTGCACTTCCGCGAGGACGCGGTCGGGCTCCGGCTCGCCGACCGGTAGCTCGACGGGCAGGAACGAGATCGCGTTGCCGACCGCGTCGCCGCCGTCGTGGCCGCGCACGTTGACCGGGACGAGCGCCCGGACCCCCGCGGGGCACTCGCCGCGCCGCCGCAGCGCGGCGCGCAGCGCGATGCTCGTCGCGGCCAGCAGCACGTCGTTGACGGTCGCGCCGCGCCGGGCGCCCGCGGCGCGCACGACGTCGAGCGGGACGTCGGCGAAGGCGACCGCGCGCCGCGCGGTGACCGAGCGCTCCAGGCTCGTCGCGGGCTCGCGCGCCGTGACCGCCTCGACCGCGCGGGCGGCGGTCCTCAGGACCTCGGTGGCGCGCGCGCCCGAGTCGGGGTGCGCGCCCGCGTCCCACATCGCGCCGGCGAGCTCCCGGACCGCGCCGGTCGCCGCGCGCACACGCGTCCCGGCCATGGACCGCAGCGCGGTGCCGGCGCCCGGCGGTGGGGAGGGCGTCCAGGCGCCGGCGCCGCCGCCCTCGCAGTCGCCGCGGGCCTCCGGCCCGAAGAGCAGCAGCGCGACCTCGATCGCCGCGATCCCGTCGACCAGGGCGTGGTGCGCCTGGCCGACGATCGCCCAGCTGTCGTCCGCGAAGCCGTCGACCACATAGAGCCGCCACAGCGGGCGGTCCGCCGGCAGCGGCCGCGACAGCAGCGCGCCAGCCACCTCGCGCAGCGCGTCCGGACCGCCCGGCGCCGGCACCGACACGCCGAAGACGTGGCGGGCGAGGTCGAAGCGCACGTCGTCGACCCAGAGGCCGCCGACCAGTCGCCTGCGGAACCGCGGCACCGAGCCGAGCCGCGCGTCCAGATGGCGACGCAGCGCGGCGACCGAGACCGGCGCCCCTCCGAACCTCAGCGTCCAACCGACATGCAGCGGCGCTTGCGGCGTCTCGAGGTCCACGAACGCCAGGTCGAGGGCGGAAGGGCGGTCCACTGGAGGGCATCCTCTCGCACAAACGTCCAGCTGTGCTCGATCCGACTTCAAGATTGTTCGGGGCCTGCCGCTTAAAGGCTCGAGGCGCCCTCTTCACGAGAACGCCTCGAGCCAAATGCCGTGTGACTTCTAGCGGCTCCAAGACACGGTTGCACCCCCAGTGATGTTCGCGCTGCGCACCACCGCAGCGACTTGCGGACGGACGGATCTAGACCAACGAATCGGCGCCTGCCTCCAAGCAAGGGCGCCGTTTCGTCGTTCTGCCCGCAATCTTGTGGGCCAGGCGTCCATAGCGCCATCCCCACTTCTGGGTATCGGACCAACCTTTGGACGTATGTCCTATCAAGGCTGGGTTATGTGTCTAAGCCGTCCAGCTGGTCCACGCTCGCCGGACGGCCGCGCAAACTGCCTGCAAACCAGGCGTTTCTCGGCGGGCGCCGCGGCTAGGCGGCTTCGGGCAGCGCGAAGCCGCGGACGCGGGCGTCGAAATCGAGCTCGCGCTCGAAGTCCGCGTCGGTGGTGTGCTGGAACTGGAGGCCGCTGCGCTCGAGCACCCGGATGAAGGCCTCGACCAGGCGTCCGTCGAGCTGCGCGCCGGACACGCGGCGCAGCTCCGCGATCGCCTCGGCCTGCGACACGGGGTCGCGGTAGGAGTCGCGCGCGGTCATCACGTCGTAGGTGTCGGCGATCGAGATCATCCGCGACAGGAGCGGGATCTGCTCGCCGGTCAGGCCGCGCGGGTAGCCGCGGCCGTCGATGCGCTCGTGGTGGGCGAGGATGATCTCCGCCACCGGCCCGTAGCCGTTGATCCGGCGGACCAGGCGCGCGCCCTGATACGGGTGCGTGCGGACGATCTTCCAGTCGTCGTCGTCGAGCTTGCGGTTCGCCAGCAGGATCCGGTCCGGGAACGCGAACTTGCCGATGTCGTGCAGCAGGCCGGCGGTGTGGACGAGCTCCTGCTCGGCCGTGGTGCATCCGACCTCCTCGGCGATCGCCCGGGCGTAGCGGGCCACCGCGGCGCTGTGGCGGGCGGTCATGCGGTCGCGCAGCGACAGCGTCTGGACCAGCGCGGCCAGGACGCCGACCTGCAGCGAGGCGAGCTGGGTCGAGCGCGTCTCCAGCTGCTCGGCGCGCTCCTGGGAGAGCAGCAGCTCGCGCGTCAAGACCTGGAAGATGAACAGCACGCCGACGAGCGCGAGCAGCGGCATGAAGCCGACCTCGCGGTAGATCGTCGCGACCGCGACCGTCAGCGCGCCGGCCAGCGCCTCCGACGGCAGCATCGGGATGAACAGCTTGCGCGTCAGGCTGAGCAGCGACGCGTCCTCGGTCATGTCCGAGGCGATCAGCAGGAAGTTGATGAGGTTGGTCGCGAAGAAGACGCCGAAGATCGCGATCCCGAAGCTCAGGTCGTCCAGGCCGTCCAGGCCGAGGGCGCGGACGAGCAGGCCGCCGGCGAGCGGGTAGGTGGCGAAGGCCGCGAAGTTGACCAGCATGTGCTGCCTGGCCTGCGGGCGCCGGGACGCGTCGACGATCCGGGACGCGATCGCCATCGCGACCGCGGGGGCGGGACCGAGCAGCGCCATCGCCAAAACGAGCGACGTGAACGAGCCCGAGAGCCGCAGCGAGCGGATCTCGATCGGGAAGCCCTCGCTGATGATCGTCACCAGCGTGAGCAGCACGACGAGGTCGATCGGCTCCCAGTCGGAGACGCGCGACGTCAGCACCGCTCCGGTGAGCGATGCGACCAGCAGAGCTGCCTGCATGACGACGAGGGTCCTACGGCCCATTACGCCCTGCTTATCGGCCTGAAATCGTCAATCCTTAGCGCGGGGCGGCCGACATGTCGGCCGGTCGGGCGTCTACAGTCCCCCGGTGTCGTCGGTCCAGAGGCTGCTTAGCGCGCGGGGTTTCTCCGCACTCGCGACTTCGTACGCCATCAACGAGCTGGGCGACAACCTCGGGCTGATCGCGCTCGCGTTCCTGGTCCTGGACCGGACCGGCTCCGCGCTCGCGGTGACCGCGCTGTTCGTCGTGGCGTCGGTCGTCCCGGCGTTCCTGGCGCCGGCCCTGACCGCGGGGCTCGACCACAGGCCGGTGGGCCGCGTGCTGCCGGCGCTCTACCTGATCGAGGCGGGCGCGTTCGCGGCGCTGGCGACGGTGTCGGGCGACGCCTTCATGTTGGGCGTGGTGCTCGCGCTCGCGTTCGGCGACGGGCTGCTGGCGCTGACCGCTCGAGGGCTGTCCCGGGGCGCGATCGCGGCGGTGCTGACCCCCGTCGGCCTGCTGCGGGAGGGCAACGCGCTCATCAACGTGATCTTCGCCGTCACGAAGGCGGCGGGGCCGGTGGCCGCGGGCGTCGTCGTGCACGAGTGGAGCGTGGCGACCGCCCTGTGGCTGGACGCGGCGTCGTTCGCGGCGATCGCCGTGCTGCTGCTGCTGAGCGCGCGGCGCCTGCCGCGCCACGAGGAGGGCCCGCGCGAGTCGTGGAGGGCGCGGGTGACCGACGGGCTGAGCTACGTGCGCAACCACCCGACGGTCGGGCGGCTGATCGCCGGCGAGGCCGTCGCGATCGTCTTCTTCGCGCTGGTGGTCCCGATCGAGGTCGTCTACGTCAAGGAGTCGCTGGACTCGACCGCGCTGGGGTTCGGCGTGCTGATGGCGGCGTGGGGCGTGGGCATCGTGCTGGGGTCGGCGCTGTTCACGCGGATGCGCGGGCAGTCGCTCGGGACGCTGGTGCTGGCGTCGACCGCGGCGATCGGCCTGGGCTACGGGATCATGGCGGTGTCGCCGACGCTGCTGATCGCGTGCCTGGGGTCGGTCGTCGGCGGGATCGGCAACGGCGTCCAGTGGGTGGCGGTGATGACGGCGTTGCAGGAAGCGGTCGAGGACCAGTACCAGGCGCGGGCCGCAGGGCTGCTGGAGAGCGCGGCCTCGGCGGCGCCCGGCGTCGGGTTCATCCTCGGCGGCGTGGTGACCGCGGCGTTGTCGCCGCGGTGGGCGTACGCGGTCTCGGCCCTGGGCGTCGCGGTGGTCGTGCTGGTGTGGGCGCGACGCCCGCTCGTGCCGGACCACGCGCGGGTCTAGGTTGCGGTTGCGCCTCGTAGCCTGCGCGGCATGAGCGCCGATCCGCTGGCCGAGCACGACGTCGCGCTGGTCCGGGCGGACAACCCGTCGGCGCTGACGCTGAGCGGGACGAACACGTGGATCGTCGGCCGGGACCCGTGCTGGATCGTCGATCCGGGGCCGGCGCTGGAGGCGCACGTGGCCGCCGTGGTGCTCGTGGCGGGCGGGCGGGGCGGGATCGGGGGCGTCGTGCTGACGCACGGGCACTCCGACCACGCCGGCGCGGTGCCGCTGCTGCCGGCGGGGACCCCGGTGTGGGCGGACGTGGAAAACGGCGCGCGCGTGGGGCCGTTCGAGGCGATCGTCGTGCGGGGCCACGCGCCGGACCACGTCTGCTTCGCGCTCGGCTCCGACGTGTGCTTCGCCGGCGATGCCGTGCTCGGCTCGGGCAGCGTCTTCATCGCGCCGGACCCGGGGGCGCTGGCGGCGTACCTGGACGGGCTGGAGCGGCTGCGCGCGCGGGGGTTCAAGGTGCTCGCGCCGGGCCACGGGCCGGTTGTGGGGGACCCGGACGCGAAGCTGCGGGAGTACGTCGCGCACCGGCTGGACCGCGAGCGCCGGCTGGCCGCCGCGCTGGACGGGGGCGCGCGGTCGATCGACGCGCTGCTGGACGCCGCGTGGGACGACGTGCCGGACGAGTTGCGGCTGCCGGCGACCGTCACGCTCTACGCGCACCTCGACAAGCTGCGCGAGGAGGGCCGCGTGTGGCCGGGCGTCGAGGCCCGGCCGGAGTGGTTCGCGCAGATCGGACGCCACGCGCACTGACGCGGCGGCGACGGCGCGTCGTCGTTTACCCTGGTCGGCGCGCATGCTCGCGAACGCCTACGGCATCTTCATCTGCGTGGCCGGCGCCGCCGGGGTCATCTGGATCCTCTGGGTCGCGCGCAACGGCGACAAGGACCGTCACGAGGAGGACGACGCGCGCGCCTTCTTCGACGAGCACGGCCACTGGCCGGACGAGACGCTCGAAGAGGCGCTGGCCGAGCGCGAGCGCCTGGCGGCCGCGTCGGCGGCGCCCGTGGCGCCGGTGAGCCGGCCGTCGTCGGACGGCCTGGTCTAGGTCTGGGTCGCGCGCGGGGTCAGCCGCGGCCGAGGTTGGCCTCGGCGAGCGCCATCGCGGCGCTGAGCGGCGTCGTCCCGGCGGACGCGGCGTCGTCGTAGACGCGGCGCAGCGTGTCGCCGATCTCGGCGGTGCGCGTTTTGGCGCGGTCGGGGTCGTAGCCGCCGCGGTCGAGCTCGACGGCGATGTTGACGATCCCGCCCGCGTTGGCGACGAAGTCCGGTGCCCACAGGACGCCGTGCTCGCGCAGGAGGTCGGCGACGTCGGCGGCGGCGAGCTGGTTGTTGGCCGCGCCGGCGACGGCCGGGGCCTGGAGGCGCGGGACGGACTCGTGGTCGAGCACGCCGCCGAGCGCGCAGGGCACCAGGACGTCGACCGCGGCGGTCATCGCCTCGGCCGGCGTGGTCCAGCTGGCGCCGAGCTTGTCGGCCTCGGCCTTCTTGGTGGGGTCGATGTCGGCGACGACGAGCCGCGCGCCGGCGCGCGCGAGCTGCCGGGCGACGCGCAGGCCGACGTGGCCAAGGCCTACAACTGCCGCGCTGCGGCCCTTGAGCGAGGGCGAGTCGAACGCGCGCTCGACGGTGGCGTGGATCGCGTGCAGGACGCCGAGCGCCG
Source organism: Baekduia sp. (assembly GCA_036518975.1). Lineage (GTDB taxonomy): Bacteria > Actinomycetota > Thermoleophilia > Solirubrobacterales > Solirubrobacteraceae > Baekduia. The sequence continues at coordinate 4,201 of DATDMD010000202.1, read as the reverse complement.
TGAACGGGCTGGGGTCGCCAGAGCCGCCGGACTGGCGTGAGAGGCCGGAGACGTGCGACGTCGCCTTGGCGATGACCGTCATGTCGCGGGTCGAGGTCCCGACGTCCTCGGCCGTGACGTAGCGGCCGCCGAGGCGCTCGACGGTCTCGCCGAAGTCGAGCAGCGCGGCGCGCCGGCGCTTGGCGTCGAGCGGCTCGCCGGGCTTGACGACGATCACGCCCTTGCCGCCGCCGAGCGGGAGCCCGGCCACGGCCGACTTGTAGGTCATGCCCTCGCTGAGGCGGAGCGCGTCTCGGATCGCGGCGCGGTTGTCGTCGTACGTCCACATCCGGCACCCGCCGAGCGACGGACCGCGCACCGTCGAGTGGACGGCGACGATCGTGTTGAGCCCGGACCGCGGCCCCCGCCGCACGTACAGCTCTTCATGGTCCAGTGTCGCGAGGTACTCGATCGGGCGACCCTAGCGCGTGGTGTGGCGGCGGAGATGCCCGTGGCGGTCGCGAGGCGCGGGAGGGTGGTGCGACAGGCGTCGCGCGGGGTGGCGGGGTGGGGGCGAGGCGCGAGGCGGCGTGCTCGCCGCGACCGTCCGCTCAGCCCGCGGGGCGAGGTGGCGTGCTCGCCGCGACCGTCGCGCGGCCCTCACGGCACGCGGCGTGCTCGCCGCGACCGTCCGCTCAGCCCGCGGGCTGCTGGCTCGGCTGCGCCGAGGCGCCCTGGGCCATCGGCGCCGACGGCGTCTGCGAGACGGTCCCGTATGGCGCGACGGTGCCCGGCGTCGGGGTGCCGCCCGGCGACGAGGTGTCTGAGGTCGTCGTCCCCGAGGTGGACCCTGAGGTCGACGTCGAGGTGGCGTTCGAAGAGGGGGTCGTCGTGCCGTCGGTCGTCGCGGCGTCGTCCTGGGCGACGGTGCTCGCCGCGCCGTTCGAGGTCCCGGTTCCCGCTGTGGCGGTGCCGGAGCCGCCCGGGTCGGAGGCGGTCGCGTCGGTCGGCGTCGCGTCGGGGGCCGTCTCGTCGGGCGCCACGATGCCGCCGGTCGTCGGTTCGACCTTCGGCGCGTCCGTGCCGGGCGACGCCAGGGGTCCGGACGGGTCGTCGAGGAGCTTCGTCACGCGGGGCGCGCGCGTCGCGGCGTGGTCGGCCACCGCGGCGGTCGTCGCCGTGTGCTGCGCCACGCCGCGGTCCACCCGCAGCTGCGTGTCCGGCCCGGCCGCGGCCACGGCGGTCGTCGCCGGCGCGTGGTGCACGACGGCCGCCGGCGTCGCTGCCCGGTGCGTGCGCTGGTCGACCTTCTTCTCGACGGTCGCCGCGCCGCCGCCGACCACCGCCGCGGCCGCCACGACGGCGACGACCTTCGTCGCCGTGGCCGCCATCGCGCCGCCGCCGACGGTCGCCGCTGCGCCACCGCCGCCCGCGACCACTGCGCTCCCGCCGGCCGCCGCGCCCGACCCCGCGCCGCCGATCCCCAAGACCTTCATCACGGTCGTCAGCGGCCCCGAGGGGAACGCCAGACCGTTGAGCCGCTTCTCGACGCCGCGCAGCGCGCCGCGGTACTCGCGACAGCCGGCGCACTCGCGCAGGTGCTTGCGCGAGCGCCCGCTCGCGCGCACGCCGCGATCGAAGGCGGAGGCGATGTCGTGGCGGATCTCGACGCACGCGGTGTCGCGCGCCTCGACCGCCTCGACGAGCCCCACGCGCGCCCGGACGAGCAGCGACTTGATCGCCGGCACCGTCACGCCCAGCGCGTCGGCGAGCTCGTTGTAGGAGAGGCCCTCCATCTCGCGCATGAGGAGCGCGCTGCGCTGCTGCTCGGGGAGCGCGCGGACGTCGGCGATCAGCCGGCGCAGGTCCTCGCGCCGCTCCGCCTCGTCCAGCAGATCCTTCGACGCCCCGCGGTTGACGTCGTACACGTCCTCCGGCGCCGGGGCCGGCCGCCGCAGCTGGTCGATGCACCGGTTGTGGGCGACGCGGTAGAGCCAGGCCCGCAGCGCGACCTCGCGCCGGTCACCGCGCAGCGAGTTGTACGCGCGCAGGAAGACATCCTGCAGGACGTCTTCGGCGTCCGACCGCGAGCCGCCGAGCATCTGGCGCGCGTAGGCGAACAGCCGGGCGCGGTAGCGATCGTGAATGGTTCCGAACGCCTCGTCGTGCCCCGCGCGGAACAGCGCCACGAGCTGCTCGTCGCTGCGCAGCCGCAGCAGCGGGCCGGCGAGCGAGACGCGGCCGAGTCCGACCGGATGGGATAGCGCTGAAGCTTCCACAGTAGTTGTCCTCCGGCCACTCTAACGGGGGCTATGACGGAAGGTTACGTTTTCCTCAAAGTCTTCTCACACACGCCGCGAAGCCGTTGCAAACCGCGCGTGATCCGCAACGCGTGCCCGTCTAGTGTTCCAGCCCTGACCAGGGAAATGAGATGGAGAGGAACGCTTTGACCAACGTCGTCATCAGCTCGGCCGCCCGTACGGCGATCGGGTCCTACGGCAAGTCCCTCGCGGGCGTCGCGCCGAGCGACCTGGGCGCTACCGCCGCCAAGGCCGCGATCGAGCGCGCCGGCATCGCGCCCGAGCAGATCGAGCACGTCGTGTTCGGCAACGTCATCCACACCGAGACGGCGGACGCCTACATGGCGCGCGTCGTCGGCATGAAGTCCGGAGTGCCGAAGGAGACGCCGGCGTTCACCGTCAACCGGCTGTGCGGCACGGGCGTCCAGGCGCTCGTCAGCGCGTGCCAGGCGATCCAGACCGGTGAGGCGTCCGTGACGCTCGCCGGCGGCGCCGAGTCGATGAGCCGCGCGCCGATGTGGCTGTCCGACGCGCGCTGGGGCTCGAAGATGGGCCCGGCGCCCGTGATCGACCCGGTGCAGGGCGCGCTGACGGATCCGTTCCACGACATCAAGATGGGCGTGACGGCCGAGAACCTCGCGGAGCGCATGGGCATCTCGCGCGACGAGCAGGACGCGTTCGCGGTCGAGTCCCACGGGCGCGCGAGCGCGGCGCAGCGGTCCGGCAAGTTCGACGGCGAGGTCGTGCCGGTCAGCGTGAAGGTCAAGCGCGAGGTCGTGGACTTCCTCAAGGACGAGCACATCCGCCACGACGCTGACGCGGCCGGCATGGCCAAGCTGCCGGCGATCTTCAAGAAGGAGGGCGGCACGGTCACGGCCGGCAACGCGTCGGGCATGAACGACGCGGGCGCGGCGCTCGTGCTGATGAGCGACGAGAAGGCCGCGGAGCTCGGGGCGCCGGTCCGCGCGCGGGTGCTGGCGTACGCGTCGTGCGGCGTCGACCCCGAGATCATGGGAATCGGCCCCGTCCCGGCCGTGCGCAAGGTGCTCGAGCGCTCCGGCGTGTCGCTGGACGACATCGGGGTCATCGAGCTCAACGAGGCGTTCGCCGCGCAGGCGCTGGCGGTCATGAAGGACCTGGATCTGGATCCCGCGAAGGTCAACCCGAACGGCGGGGCGATCGCGCTCGGCCATCCGATCGCCGCGACGGGTGCCGCGATCACCACGAAGTGCCTGTCGGAGATGGAGCGCGAGGGTCACCAGTACGGCCTCGTGACGCTCTGCATCGGCGGCGGCCAGGGCATCGCGCTGCTGCTCGGCAAGGAGTAGGGGCAGCCCGACGCGCCAAGGGCCGCGCGCGGCCGGTAGCCTGCGCGGCCCATGGCGCACTTCGAGTCCGACGCCGAGGTCTACGACCAGCTCGGCGGCATCCTGAACAACCTGGTGTACAACAGCGCTCGTCGCGAGCAGCTGCGCCAGGCCGATGCGGTCGTCCAGTTCGCGTTCCGCCAGCCAGACGCGACGGTGACCCTCGACGTCCGCGCCCACAAGACGCCGCGCGTGGAGCTGGGGGCGACGAAGCTCCGCGCCGACGTCGTCCTCTCGATGGACGCCGACACCGGCCGCGCGCTGCTGACCGGCGAGCTCTCACCGACCGTCGCCCTCGCCCGCGGCGACGTCCGCACCAAGGGCCCCGTCGCGAAGGTCCTCCGCCTCGTGCCGGCAACCGTCGGCGCTTCCGAGGTCGAGGCCGACCTCGAGCCGGAGCCCGAGCCGACGCCGGCCGCGGCGGCGCCGGCTGCGGAGGCGGCGCCGGTCGAGACGGTGGAGGCCGCGCCGGCCGAGACGGCGGAGGCTGCGCCGGCCGAGGAGGCTTCGGCTGCGGAGGCCGCGCCGGCCGAGACGGCGGAGGCTGCGGCGGCC
>DATDMD010000201.1:0-24808 GCA_036518975.1 Baekduia sp. | reverse complement strand
ACACCGTCCGCGGCGTCACGGCATAGGAGGCGCGTGACCATGAGCGACGAGCGCAAAGACGTGCTGATCGCGGCCTACCTCTTCGAGGACCTCGCGCGGCGAGATTTCGACGCCATCCTGAAGCTCGCCGGGGAGCAGCGGATCACGGTCGAGGGCGTGGTGGTGGTCCAGAAGGACGCGGACGGCGAGGTGCACGTGATCGAGAGCGGCGACCATCTCGGCCGCAAGGGCGCCAAGCTCGGCGGGGGCGCGGGGCTCGTCGTCGGCCTCCTCGCACCACCGCTGCTGGCCGCGACGGCGGTCGGAGCGGCCGCCGGCGCGACGGTCGGGAAGTTCGCCAAGCACCGGCTCGAGAGCGGCATCGGAGAGAAGATGGACGCGGCGTTGCCGCCCGGCTCGGGAGGCGTCATCGCCGTCTATGACACCGCCGGCGCCGGCGCGGTCGACGCGGCGCTCGCCAACGCCGTCCGGAAGTCGATCGCGCACATCGACGGCGCCAGCGCCAAGGAGCTCAAGGCCGGGCTCGCGGAGGCCCAGGCCGGCATGGCCGGTTGAGGCCCGCCCGCCCGGCCCGGCCCGGCGTTCAGCCGCGCGCGGCGAGGAGCCCGGCGACCGCGTTGGCCAGCGGCGATCCCCACCCCGTCGCGAGGTCGTATCCGGGCCGTGCCGCGCAGCACGAGCCGCCGAAGAGCGCGTTGCCTCCCTGCGCGACGTCGACGAACGCCTGCGGGCTCTTCTGCGCCATGGCGGTGAGCAGGGGCGGCACGAACCCGGGGTTCGGGAGGCCCTGGTTGCGGGCCTGCTGCTTCCAGAGCGCGACCATGCCGGCGACGAGCGGCGTCGCCGCGCTGGTGCCGCCGACGAAGGCGATGCTCTGGCCCGATCCCGTGCAGCCCTTGACCCCGTTGGAGCAGACGATGGGATAGCCGGGGCTCTCGTCGCCGAACGCTGCGACGTCCGGGACCATGCGGTACGTGGAGTTGGCGAACGGCTGGGCGGGCTGCCACCACGGCCGCTTGACGAAGGTGCTCTGGCCACCGCCGCCGCCGGCCGTCTTCTGGTACGGCGACCCGTAGGTGGTGTCGTTCCACGGTCCCGTGGAGGCGATCGAGTTGTCGGCCTGCAGCGTCAGGTTCGTTCCTCCGACCGCCAGCACCCAGGGCGACGTCGCGGGCCAGGTGGCCTGCGCCTGCATGTCGGCGGAGGTGAGCTGGGAGGCCGGGACGCCGCGGGCGCAGGCCGACGAGCCGGTGTCGCCGGCGGCCACCACGACCGTGATGCCGAGGGCGGCCTCCGCGGCCAGCTCGCGCTCGACCAGCGTGCGCGATGCGGTGTAGGGCGCGACGGTGGACTCGCATTCGCCGTAGGACACCGAGATGACGTCCGGCAGCGCCTTGCCGCTGGTGGTGGCCTGGACCGGCGCGGCGATCAGCTTCAGGAAGCCCTCGACGTCGCCGTCGTCGGAGCTCTCGGAGAGCGACTGGACCCAGAGGTCGAAGCTGGCCAGCTGCGGGACGACCGTCGAGAGCGTCATCGCGTCGAGCGAGCTTTCGAGGATCGGCTGGATGCTGCCCCCGTTGTGGATCTGCAGCGCGGTGCCCTGCAGGCCGAAGCACGAGCGGAACGTGCTGACGTCGTTGGCCGGCGTCGGCGCCTTGCCCACGATCGCGACGCGGATGCCCTGGCCCATGAGGCCGGCGGCCTGCAGCGGGGCGATGCCGTAGGCGGTGACGATCTGGTTCGGGAACAGGCCGGAGGTCGAGAGCAGCGCTCCGGGGTAGTCGGCGGCCATGCACGACGGGCCGACGCTGCCGGTGCGCGTCGGCGTGCCGCCGAAGACCGCGCCGGCCTGGGCCGCGTGGGCATCCGGAGCCGCGCTCGCGACCGTCGCGGACGCGGACGACGACCCCTGGGTCAGCGTGTCGCGCATGCCGGCCACGGTGTCGACGTTGCCGGCGATGCCCTTGGGCAGCTTGGGGGTGTTGACCGGCATCGCCACGTGCGAGCCCCCACTGGTGACGTACACCGACCATTTCGTGCCGAAATGCTTCTGCGCGTTGCCGATCGTCATCGTGGCCGTGGCGCGCAGGCGGGTGGCGTCGACCGTCGCGGTGACGCCGAACGACTTGAAGGCGTTGACGACGGCGTTGCGCTTGGACGACGACGCGCCGTACCTGCTGGCCAGCGAGGACAGCGAGAGGTACTTGCCGTAGGTGGACGACGTCGGGCTGCTGGCCGCCTTGGCCGCGTCGGCGATGCCCGACTGGTTGGCGATGAAGCCCAACTGGAGCGTGAGCTTCGTGCTCGTCGACGCGGGGCCGAGGCTGCGCAGGCCCTTGTGCGAGATCGGGCCGTAGTCGACGCTGGTCGAGGAGGCGGACGCCGCCGCCGGGAGCGCGCAGAGGCCGATCGCCAGCGCCAGGAGGCAGGTGTGCTTCGAGAGCCTACGCAGCGGGTGCATGCCGCCATCGCACCAGGGTCGCCGCCGCGCGACATCCCCCTGATCAGATGACCTCACACCGCCGGACGCGGCGGCCTCATCCGAATCGGACGTTGTGGGGCGCACGCGACCGCGCGACGGTGAAACGGCAGGACATCTGCCCTAAATCCCAGGAGGGACCCACCATGGCCAATCGGCAACTCGTGCTCGCCGTCTTCCCAGACGAGATGGCCGCCGACAACGCGGCAGTGGCATTGAAGGAGTCCGGTGTCGCCAAACGGGATGCCATCGGCATCCTGGTCCTCGACGCCGGCGGCAAGCTCAAGCAGGACAAGATCGGCGCCCACAGCACCGGCAAGGGCGCCGCGATCGGCGGCGTGATCGGCGTCCTGGGTTCGGCGCTGCTGGGCCCGGCGGTCTTGGGCGGCATGGCGGTCGGGGCGCTGCACCACAAGAGCCTGGGGCTGAGCGATGCCGACAAGGCGCGCCTCACGGTCGACTTGAACGCCGGCAAGGCGGCCGTCGGCGTGCTGGCGCCCTTCGACAGCGCGCCCGCGATCTCCGACCAGCTGATGCAGCTCGGCGGGACGACGGAGCGGCACGACCTCACCGACGAGGCGGTTCAGGCCGCGGACACCGCGGCGGTCTGATCGATCAGCGCCGACGACCGGACGGCCAGCAGCGCGACCGCTGTTGGCCGTTTCAGTCCCGCGCTTCCAGCGCCGCGTCCACGTCGTAGCCGAGCGCGAGCGCGAGCTCCGGCGCGGCCGACACGACGCGCGCGAGTCCGATCGCCGGAGCCATCGCGATCAGGAGCCCGACGATCTCGTCGAAGCTCGCCCCGGCGGCGAGCGCGACCTCGACGCTCGAGTTGTAGGAGCTGGAGGCGGAGTCCACGGCGAGCAGCGCCGTGAGCCTCACCAGGGCGTGCGTCTTCGGATCCAGGCGCGAGACGTCGACCGTGTCCTGCGCGATGCCGAGCACCGAGGACACGAAGTTGTCGTCGTTGAGGGCGAGGCAGCGCAGCCGCTCCTGATATTCGATCATGTCGTCCCCTGCTTGCGGATGCCTCCATGGAACACCCGCCGCGGCGCGCCCGCATCGCGCGGACAGGATGAGTCGCGCGCGGCCGGATCAGAGCAGGCGACGCTGCGTGCCCGGTCCACCGCGCCGCTGCGCGACGTGACGCCCAGCTTCCGGTACACCGCCATGGCGTGCGACTTGACGGTGTGCTGGGACAGGCGCAGCCGATCGGCGATCTCCTTGAACGTCAGGTGCGTGGTCAGCAACGGCAGGAGACGGAGCTCGGCGGCCGTCAGCGTCGAGACGCCGGGAGCGTCGCGGCCGGCGGTCGTCAGGGTGGACGCCACCTGGTCGGCCTGCCGCCGCAGCGATCCGAGGTCCGGTCGCCGCCTGCGGATCGCCTCGATCTCCCGGAGCATGGTGCGGGCGCCGGCCTGGTCGGCCAGCGCGAGGTACGTCCCGGCCAGCTCGAGCCGGACCTGCACCGACGGGATCGGCAGGACGTGGGTCAGCTGCGGAAGGCGGCGCTGCGCCTTCGTCAGCAGCTCCTGCGCGCTCGGTGCTCGGTCGAAGTGGACGGCGATCCGCGCCGCGACGGCGTAGACCAGCGCGTTCAGGGCGGCCTCTTCCCGGCGTGACCGGCGCGCGACGAAGATCGCATGCTCGGCGAGCTCGTCGGCTCGCACCCACTCGTCGCGGCCGATCGCGACGATGGCCCGCTCGGCGAGCGCGACGGGGAGCATGTCCGCCGCCCCGAGGTCGACCGCCTCGTCGGCCACGTCGGCGAAGTGGTCGTCGGCGGTCTCGGCGGAGCCGTTCAGGAGCTCGGCCAGGCCCAGGAGCACCAGCGCGGCCGGATGCCAGGTGCTCCTCGGGGCCAGCCCGCTCACCGCGAGCGCGGCGTCGGCGCGCATCGTCTCGACGCCGTCGCGGCAGCGGAACGCGCGCAGCAGCGCTCGCCAGGACTCGATCGAGTCGCTGCCGTCGACCAGGGGCCCCGCGTGGGTGCCCAGCTCGGCGGCGTCGGCCCAGCGGTCCGACGCCGTGGGCCGGCCGATCACGGCGTAGAACATCGCGCCGATCACGGACACGGCCGGATGCCGGCCCATCCCGTCGTGCGCGTCGAGCCATCCGAGCCAGGCCTCGACCGTGGCGACGCGGCCGCTCTGGAAGACGGGCTGGATCGACCGCTCCATGAGCCCCGCCACGCGATCGCGGTCCCCGGCCGCCTGCGCGTACCCGATCGCCGCGCTCTCCTGGCCGTTGGCCGCGCACCAGTCGACCGCGCGGCCGAGCAGCGGCGTCACCAGCTCAGGCTCGGAGCGCACGAGCTCCGCGGCGAGGAGCTCCCGGACGAGCGGGTGGCAGCGGTACCACTCGCGTGTCCGATCCAGCGCGACGACGAACCGGTTGGAGCGCTCCAGCGACGCGAGCGTCTCCGCCGAGCCGCTCGAGGCCAGGACGGCGTCGCACAGCGGCCCGGAGAGCTGCTCGAGCATGCTCGTCCGGAGCAGGAAGGGCAGCTCGCCGGGCGGCAGGTGCGCCAGGAGCTCGGTCTGCAGGAAGTCGGCCACGAACGAGTCGGTGCCGGTGAGCTGTGCCACGTCACCGGGGCCGAGCCGGGTCGTTCCCGCCGACAGCGCCGCGAGGTACAGGCCGGCCGGCCAGCCCTCGGTCCGCCGGACGAGCTCGGCGACGTCGTCGTCGGCGACGTCCAGGCCGGTGCCCTCCAACAGCTCTCGCGCCTCGTCCTCGCCCATGCGCAGCGCGTCGGCGCCGACCTCCGAGATCAGCCCGCGCGTCCGCAGGAGGCCGAGGGGCAGCGCGAGGTTGTCGCGCGCCGCGAGCGCCAGCTGCGAGCCGTCGCCGACGTGGCGAGCGAGCGCCGCGATGGCGTCGAGGCACTGACGGTTGTCGATCTCGTGGACGTCGTCGAGCACGAGCACCAGCGGCTCGTCGACGGTCGCCAGCGCCGCGCCCAGGCGCGGCACGACGGTCCCCTCGATCGACGCGCCGGGTGACGCCAGCGCCTCGAACACGCCGGCGTCGATCGGCGACACGCGGTCGAGCGCGACCGCCACGTACGTGAGGAGCGTCACGGGGTCGTTGTCGTGCCGGTCGACCGACACCCAGGCGAAGGGCCGCTGCCCCGGCGCGTCGGCCCACTGGGTGAGCACGGTCGTCTTCCCGTAGCCGGGGCCCGCGCAGACCACCACGATTGGCGGCGCCGCCGGGTCGTCGAAGCGCTCGACGAGCGCCGTGCGCGACACGCTGCGCCGGCCGAGGTGGGGCGGCCGGAGCTTCAACTCCAAGAGGTCGAACGGCAGCGCGACGGTGGGCTGGGTCATTCGTATAGGTGCCGATCGTCCGTGGAGGACGACCGTCGCTGGGGAGTCTGGGTCGTCGTGCGGCCCGGATCATCATGCGAAGCGGGTGAAGCCTCGACGTCAGCCGAAGGGGCCTTCGAACGGCTCGACCGGCTGCGGGAACCGCGCCTGCGCGCGGCGCACGTTGCGCTTGGTGATCACCTGGATCGGGGCGTCGACCCGCGCCGGCAGCGCGTGGCCCGAGGCGGCCGCGAGGCAGGCCTGCACCCCGAGCGCGCCGATCGTGTAGGGGTACTGGGAGACCGTGGCGGACAGCGCGCCGCGCCGGACGGCCGCGAGCGCCTCCTCGATGCCGTCGACGCCCACCACCGCGACGGCGCCCTCGCGGCCGGCGTCGGCGACGGCGCGCGTGACCCCGAGCGCCATCTGGTCGTTGGCGGCGAAGATCCCGGCGATGCCCGGGTCGCTGCGCAGCAGGTCGCCGGCGGCGAGCGCCGCCTTGTCCTCGTTCCAGTCGGCGTCGATCGTCTCCAGCGGGCGGAAGCGGCCCTCCGACCCCGTGCCGAACCCGGCGACCCGCGCGGCGCTCGTCGCGTCGCCCGAGGTCCCGCCGATCACGCCGACGCGCGCGCCGCGGCCGACGAGCCCGGCCATCGTGTCGGCGGCGAGCGCGCCCGCCGCCTGGTTGTCGGTCCCGATGTAGGTGGAGATGTCGATGCCCAGCGCGCGCGCCTCGTCCGCGCCCACCGGTGAGTCGATGTTCACGATCGGCGTGCCGTCCGGCACGTGGGAGAGCGAGCGGACGAGGTTGGACTGGGTGGTCGGGTTGACGACGTAGCACCCCAGCCCCTGGGCGATCAGCGCCTCGAGCTTCGAGGCCTGGCCGGCCGTGTCCTGGAGCCCGGTCGCGGCGCTCACCTGCACGTGCGCCCGGCGGTCGCGCCCGGCGGCGACCACGCCCTCCTTCATCGCCACGAAGAACGGGTTGTCGAGGCCCTTGATGACGACGCCGACGCTGGCCGGTTCGTGGTCCTGCGCGCCCGACTCGCCGCCGCACCCGGAGCCGGCGAGCGCGGCGCCGGCGAGCGCGGCGACGGCGACGACGGCGGTGAGGGCGCGCCGGAGGCTCATCGCGCGAACGGGTCCTCGACGCGCTCGACGGGCCTGGGGAAGGCGGCCTGTGCGCGCGCGACGTTGGCGTGGGTGACGACCTGGACGGGCGCGTCGACCGTGCGCGGCACGCGGTCGCCCCGCAGCGCCGCCAGGCAGGCGCGGATGGCGAGCTGGCCCATCGTGTACGGGTACTGCGCGACGGTCGCCGACAGCCGGCCCCGCTCGATCGCGGTGAGGGCCTGGGGGATGCCGTCGAAGCCGACGACCTTCACGTCGCCCTGGCGCCCGGCGGCCGTGACGGCGTCGGCCACGCCGAGCGCCATCACGTCGTTGACGGCGAAGAAGCCGTCGATGCGCCGGTCGGTCCGCAGCAGGTCGGCCGCGGCGAGCCGCGCCTTGTCGCGCTCGAAGTCGGCCGCGGTCGACGCGACCACCTGGAAGCGCCCGCGGACGCCCTGCGTGAAGCCGGCGGCGCGCTGGCCGCTGCCGAGGTCGCCGGGGATGCCCGTGACCACCGCGATCCTGGCGCCGGGGCCGGCGAGCGCCGCCATCGCGTCGGCGCCCAGCCGCCCGCCGGCGCGGTTGTCGGTGCCGACGTAGGCGGTGATGGCGACGCCCACCGCCTTCGCCGCGTCCGGGTCGACGACCGAGTCGACGTTGACGATCGGCGCGTGGCCGGCGACGCGGGCGAGCGCCCCGACGAGGTTGGTCTGGGTGATCGGGTTGACCACGTAGCAGCCCGGATGGCGGGCCGCGAGCGACTCCAGTTCGGAGGCCTGCGCGGTCGTGTCCTCCAGCCCCGTCGGGGCGGCCGCGACCTGGAGCCGCGCGCCGTCGTGGCGCGCCGCCGTGACGAGCCCGGCGCGCATCGTCACGAAGTAGGGGTTGTCCAGGCCCTTGATCACCGCGGCCAACCCGACGTCTCGGAGGTCGGCCTCGGAGCGCTGGGGCGTGCCGCCGCAACCCGCCACGGTCGCAGCCAGCAAGCCCATGAGAAGTGCTGACCATCCGGCTCGGCGGGTCATGGGAAATCGGGCTTCGCGGGCGTCTCGGGAGTACGGTAACTCAGGATGGACGGCGTGTCGCGGCATCTTTGGGCCCGCTCCTCCAGATCCACGGGCGTGCCGCTCCTCGCGCTGATCGTGATCCTGGGCGTCGGCGGCTTCGTCCTCACGAGCACGACGATCCGCCGGGATCGGGACCGCGCGGCGCAGCGGCGCGCGGAGGTCCAGGCCGTGCAGGCGCAGGAGGTGCTGGGCCGCGCGCGGGCCTACGTCGCCGGGCTGGCCGTCGTGCTGGCGCAGGAGGCGCCGCCGGGGCAGGCGCGGTTCGCGCGCTGGGCGCAGGCCACCTCCGCCAGCGTGGGCCTCAACGACGTGCTGTGGGTCCAGAGCGTCCCGGCGTCCGGGCGCGCGCGGTACGAGCGCCGGCGCGGCGTCCCGATCACGCGGCTGACGCCGTCCGGGCGCGTCGTCCGGGCGCCGCCGGCGCGGTCGTACCTGCCCGCGACGTTCACGAGCGAGACGCGTCCGGAGCTGCGCCCCGGGGTCGACCTGACGTCCGTCCCCGCGCTCGCCGCGGCGATCCGCGATCCCACGCGGATCTTCGCCGTCGGCGCCAGCCGGCCGAGCGCGCTGGGCGGCGATCCGGGGTTCTTCCTCCTCCAGGCGGCGAGCTTCTCCCACGGCCCCGGCAGCCGCGGCTACCTGGTCGCGTTCGTCCCGCAGGGCTGGTTCAGCACGACGCTCGCCGGCGACACCCGGAACGTCGCGATCACCGCGGACGGCCGGCCGATCGAGGGGCGGCTGGGCGCGACCCGGGCGAGCGCCGGCTTCGAGATGCTCGGCCGCCACTGGCGGATCGACGTGAGCCGCGACCCGCTGTCGGGCCTGCAGTCGCTGCTGCCCTGGATGGCGCTGATCTGGCCGTTCGCGGTGGCCGCGATCGTGTTCGCGATCGGGCGGGCGATCACGCTGCGGCGGCGCGCCCAGCGCGAGGTGGAGCGGATCTTCGAGCTGTCGCTCGACGTGATGTGCGTGACCGACCTGGACGGGCGCCTCAAGGCGGTCAACCCGGCGTTCGAGCAGACGCTCGGCTACCCGCGGGCCGAGGCGCTGTCGGAGCCGTTCCTGCGGTTCGTGCACCCCGACGACCAGGAGCGCACGCGCGCCGTGTTCGAGGGCGTCGTGGCCGGGCACCCGGTCGACCAGTTCGAGAACCGCTGCCTCTGCGCCGACGGCTCCGTGCGCTGGCTCCAGTGGACCGGCCGTGCCGAGCCGCGGCAGCGCGTCGTGTACGTCACCGCGCGGGACGTGACCGAGCGCCGGCGCATCGACGCCGAGCTGCGCGACGCGAAGCTGACCGCCGAGACCCGCGGCGGCGAGCTGCAGGTGCTGGCCGGCGAGCAGGCGGCGCTGCGCCGGGTCGCGACGCTGGTGGCGCGCGACGCGGCGCCCGAGGAGGTGTTCGCGGCGGTCGCCAACGAGGTCGAGCGGCTGCTGTCGGTCGGCATGGCGAACGTGGGCCGCTACGAGTCCGACGGCACGGTCACGTTCGTCGCGACCGCGGGGGACGTCCTCCCCGTCGGCAGCCGGTGGCCCCTCGGGGACAAGACGAACCTCGCCACGCTCGTGTTGGAGACGGGGCGCCCGGCCCGGCTCGACGACTACGCGGAGGCCACCGGCGCGCTCGCCGAGGGCATGCGCGACGCGGGCATCCGCTCCGCGGTCGGGACGCCGATCGTCGTCGAGGGCCGGCTGTGGGGGCTGATGGCCGCCGGCTCCCGCCGCGCGCAGGCTCTGCCGCCCGACACCGAGGCGCGCCTCGCCTCGTTCACCGAGCTCGTGGCGGTGGCGATCGCGAAGACCGAGGCGCGGACCGAGGTGCGGCGGCTGGCCGACGAGCAGGCCGCGCTGCGGCGCGTGGCGACGCTGGTGGCGCGCGAGTCGCCGCCCGCGCAGGTCTTCGCGGCGGTCGCCCAGGAGGTGAGCCGGGTTCTGCACGTCGACGACGCCGGCGTGTTCCGCTACGAGGACGGCGTGGCGGTGACCGTGCTCGCGAACGCCAACGAGCGCGACCCGCCCGTCCCGACCGGCGACTGCCGCGCGCTGGACGGCGACGACGTCGCGGGGCGGGTGCAGCGCACCGGGCGGCCGGCGCGCATCGAGGGCTCCGCGGACCACGACGGCGCCGGCGCCGGCGCCGGCGCGCCGATCGTCGTGGGCGGACGGCTCTGGGGCGTGATCGTCGCCCGCTCGCCGCAGCCCCGGCTGCCCGCCGACACCGAGGAGCGCATCGGGCAGTTCACCGAGCTGGTCGCCACGGCGATCTCGAACATCCAGGCGCGGTCGGAGCTCGCGGCGTCGCGCGGGCGGATCGTGGCCGCCACCGACGAGGAGCGCCGCCGGGTCGTCCGCGACCTGCACGACGGCGCCCAGCAGCGCCTCGTCTCCACGATCGTCACGCTGAAGCTGGCCGACCGCGCCCTGCACGCCGGCGAGCCGGAGCAGCTCGCCGCCCTCCTGGGCGAGGCGCTCGACAACGCCGAGCAGGCGAACGTCGAGCTGCGCGAGCTCGCGCACGGCATCCTCCCGGAGGTCCTGACCCAGGGCGGGCTGCGCGCCGGGGTCGACTCGCTGGCCTCGCGGATGCCGGTGCCGGTCCGGAATGACGTGGCGGTCGGCCGGCTCCCCGCCGCGGTCGAGGCCACCGCGTACTTCGTCATCGCCGAGGCGCTGACCAACGTCGCCAAGCACGCCCACGCCCGCCACGCCACGGTCAACGCGCACGTCGCGGACGGCACCGTCCACCTCCAGGTGCGCGACGACGGGATCGGCGGCGTCCGGCCCGACGGCAGCGGGCTGCTGGGCCTGGCGGACCGGCTCGCCGCCCACGACGGGCGGCTCCGCGTCGAGTCGCCGGCGGCAGGGGGGACGGTCGTGGCGGCGGACATCCCGCTGACCGGTTAGCACGCGGACGCGCGGCCGCGCCCGGGGGTCCGCCAGGGGCGGATACGGGCGCGACGGCGCTCATGCAGGAGCGATGCTGAACCTGCGCACGTCAGCGATCACCCCTCGGCCAGGAGCGCCCATGTCCACGATCCACCTCAAGCAGACGACCACGGCGACGCCCGAGCAGTACGTCGCCGGCCTCACGGACTTCGGGCCGGGCCGCTCGAAGCTGTTCGGCAACAGCGCCGACAAGGACCTCCAGGTGCATTCCGAGAGCGCCCATCACGCCGACGTGACGGAGGGCTCCGGCGGCGTCTGGGAGCGCCTCCAATACGACTGGTCCGACCCCGATCGCGTCGTCCTGAAGACGGTCGACTCGAACACCTGGGGCGGCAACTCCGGCCACACCTACACGTTCACGCGGCGGCCCGACGGGAAGACCGACATCGACTACGTCGTGGTGCGCGAGGGCAAGAACCTCCGGGGCAGGGTCCTCGGCGTCGTCGTCGGGACCGTGGGCAAGGGCGTCCTCAACAAGGCGTTCGCGGGCTCGGTCAAGGCGATCGAGGCGCGCGCCGCCGCGACGGCCTCCGACCGCGCGTAGGCGCCGTCAGCGCGCGTCGGGCACGCTGGCGCTGACGACCCACGCCGACGCCGGCGCGACGATCTCGCCCGACTGGGTCCGGTACTCGCCGGCGAGCGCGCGCAGGTCCTGCTCGATCAGCGGGCGGACCCGCTCGGCGTCGTCGCCGGCCAGCCGGACGGTCTCGGCGGCGGGCCCGAGGGCGAGGGAGACCTCGACGGCCTCCGCGGCGTCCTGGCCCACGAACATGTCGATGTCGACGCGCCGGAACGTGGTCTGCTCGAAGCCGGCCGCCTCGAGGATGTCGCTCGTCGTGTCGGCGTTGGCCATGGAGAACGGGCCGGGGCCGCAGGTCAGCGCGTCCGACTCCTCGGCGTCGGGCTTGGGCACGTGGCGGTCGACGACCTGCTCGGAGCGGTACATCCACTCGTTGTCGAGCTTGCGCCGCCAGACGACCATGACGAGGCGGCCGCCCGGGCGCAGCGACCCGGCGACGTTGCGCATCGCGGCCACGGGGTTGGCGAAGAACATCGTGCCCATGCGCGCGAACGCGTAGTCGTAAGGACCGCCCAGCGGCTCGGTCTGCACGTCGGCGACGCGGAACTCGACGTTGTCGGTACCGGCCGCCGCCGCCTCGTCCCGGGCCGCCTCGATGAAGCGCTCGGCGGCGTCGACGCCGACGACGTGGCCGCCCGGCCCCGCGACCGCCGCGAGCTGCTGGGCGGTGTCGCCGAAGCCGCAACCGACGTCGAGGATCCGGTCGTCGCGGCTCGGCGGCGCGGTGGCGATCGCGACGTCGCCGAACCGCTTCAGCGCCGCGACGAAGATGTGGCGATACTCGCTGAACCGGTCGAAGAGGACCGTGTTCCAGGCCGTCGTCGCCTCGGTGTTGTCGACGTAGACCTTGTCTGCCATGGGACGACGATACGCCGATCCGCGCGCGCGGGCCACCGGATCGGGCGCGTACCCCACCGCGATTGTGGTGCGGGCGCGATTGCCACCGCCGGGCTCCGCGACCACGCTTGCAGTCGGCGCTCGCATCGACGCGAGCGTCGCCATCGAACGGTACGGGAGGTCGGGCATGTCGATGATGGACGCCGGGATGCAGCAGTCAGGGACGGGTGGCGCGCGGACCGCGTCGGCGGCGGGGATGCACACCACGGCCGAGGGCGCCGGCTGGGTGCTCTTCGCCGGGATCATGATGGCCGTCGTCAGCGTGTTGAACATCATCTACGGGATCGCCGCGATCGGGAACTCGAACTTCTTCGTCAACGATCAGAAGTACATCCTCAGCAACCTCAACACCTGGGGTTGGGTGACGCTCGTCATCGGCGCGATCCAGATGCTGGCCGCGTTCTCGATCTGGAACGGCCGCTCGTTCGGGCGCTGGCTCGGCATCGGCATGGCGGCCCTCAGCTCGATCGCCGCGCTGCTGTCGATCCCGGGCTATCCGTTCTGGTCGCTGGCGATCCTCGCGATCGACATCATGATCATCTACGGCCTCGCCGCCTACGGCGGCCAGCAGCAGCCGGTCTGACAGGCGCGATGTCCTCGACGGATCTTCCGGCGGCGCCGCCGCCGCCGGACTGACGGGGCGCGGTCGAGGCGATGGCCGGCGACGACACACCACGCGGCACGATGACCGTCCGCGGCGCCGTCTTCCTCGGCGTCGGGGCGATGGTCGGCGCCGGCATCTTCGCGCTGCTCGGCGAGGCGGGCACGGTCGCCGGCTCGGCCGTGTGGCTCTCGTTCCTGCTGGCGGGCGTCGTCGCCGCCCTGCTCGGCTACACCGTCGTCAAGCTCGGGGTCCGGTACCCGTCGTCGGGCGGGATCATCGCCTACCTCATGGAGGGGTTCGGCAACGGGCGCCTCGTCGGCATCGCGTCCTGGCTGGGGTACATCGCCGCGATCGTGATCGTCTGCGCGATGGTGGCGGTGTCGTTCGGCAGCTACGCGTCGTCGCTGTTCTTCGGCAACGACGCCGCGCCGATCTGGGGCCACGTGTTCACGACCGCCGTGATCCTCGCGGCGCTCGCGGTCAACGTCGTGGGGTCGAAGATCGTCGACCGCGCGCAGACGCTCATCGTGCTCGCGCTGCTGGCCGTGTTCGCGGTGTTCATCGTCGTCACGATCACCGACGTCGACTGGAGCCTGCTCGCGTTCAGCGGCTACCCGTCGGTGTCCGACATCGTCGCCAGCGTCGCGCTGACGTTCTTCGCCTATCTCGGCTTCAGCGTCATCAGCTTCGCCGGCGGGGACCTCGCCGACCCCGCTCGCGAGCTCCCGCGCGCGATGTACGCGGCGCTGGGCCTGACCGCCGGGCTCTACGTCCTGATCTCGCTCGGCGTCTTCGGGACGCTCCCGGTCGACCAGGTCGTGGGCTACGGCGAGACGGCGATCGCCGAGGCCGCCCGGCCATCGCTCGGCGACGCCGGCTTCGCGATGATGGCCATCGCGGCGCTGCTCGCGACGTCGTCGTCGGTCAACGCGACGCTCTACGCCTCGGGTGGGCTGACACGGATGCTCGCCGCCGCCGGGCAGTTCCCGCCGCTGTTCGGCGCGCAGTCCAGGCTCGGCGAGCACTCGGGGCTCATCATCACCGCGGTGGTCGTCGGGATCGTCGCCAACATCGTGGACCTGTCGGCGATCGCCTCGGTCGGCAGCGCGATCGCGCTGGTCGTCTTCCTGCTCGTGGCCCTGGCCGGCTACCGCCGTCGCGCCGACACCGGCGCGCACGCCGCGATCGTGCTCGCCGCCATCGGCGTGACGGCGATCGTATTGGTGTTCTTCGTGATCGACACCCTGCGCAACGACCCGGGGACCTTCGTCGCGATCGTCCTGATCGCGATCCTGGCGGTCGCGCTCGACTTCTTCTGGAAGCGCGCGCGGCCGGCGGCGGACGCGGCGGACGCCGCGGATGCCGCGGCCGGGCCGGAGCCGGTCGTCGGCACGGCGGCGGGCGCCTGAACGCGACCCGGCGCGCTCGCACTCACCACTGGCGTGCCGTCACCGTGCCGCGCCGTCGAGCCAGGCGGAGCCGCCTTCCGGGACCGCGACCACCGGCGGGGTCGCCGGTGGCGGTGTCGAAGCCGAGGGAGACCACGAGGGCCCGGGCGTCGAAGGCGCGCACGGCGTCGAGCGCGCCGGCGAGCAGCTCGCGGTAGGGCTCGGCCGTGATGCCGGGCGGCAGCACGATGTTGTGCGTGGTGCCTTCGCCGTCGCCCCGGCCACGTGCGGGTCGGGGCGCCGTGCAGGCTCGCGAACAGGACGACCTCGACCTGTACAAGCACACGTTGGTGTACGACACCTGAGGCGGCTCAGTCGGCGGGCCCGGCGAGGCCCGCGGCCGGCGTGAACCCCGGCTCGAGCTCGATCTCCAGCGGCAGCAGCACGCGGGCGACGGCGTTGTACCAGGCCACGGCCATCACGATGTCCATGGCCTCGCGCACCGGGAAGTGCCGGCACAGGCCGGCCCAGGTCGCGTCGGGGACCGTGAGCGACTCGGTCGCCGCGCGGGCGTAGCGGACGACGGCGCGCTCGGCATCGTCGAAGGCGTCCTTGGCGTCGGCGTCGGCGCCGGCGATCTGCTCGATCTGCTCGGGGCGCAGGCCGGCGGCGAGGGCGCTGTGGGCGTGGTGCTGGAACTCGTAGGTCGCGCCGGTGGTCTGCGCCACCGTCAGGATGGCCAGCTCGCGCAGCCGCGCCTCGACGACCGCGCCCTCGCGCATCTCGCGCGTGAACGTCAGCAGCGCGTCGAGCAGGTTGGGGAGGTTGGCCAGCGCGGCGAAGACGTTCAGCGGCGGGTCGCCGCGCTCGCGGAGCATGCGGTCGTAGGCGGCGCGGTGGGCGGGCGGGTAGTCGTCGCGCTGGGGGTACGGCACGCGCGCCATCTCAGGCCGCCCGGTCGTGGGCGTCGCCCGGGGCCGGCCCCTCGGTGGCCTTCAGGTAGGTCTCGAGCGACATGCCGTCGCCTCCGCCGCCCTCCGGCTGGGTGACCGTGGCGTCGACGAAGGGCGTGCGGCGCGCGAACCACGACGCGCGCGGCGGCAGGCCCCACGCGACCTGGGGGCTCTTGACCGTCAGCACGTCGAAGCTCGTCGGCGGGTCGTCGCCGTCCATGTAGACGATCGGGGGCAGCAGCAGCTCGACCATGTGGCCGTCGGGGTCGCGCAGGTAGACGTAGTAGGAGTGGCCGACGGAGTGCTTGCCCGGGCCGAACTCGACGTTGTCGCCCCAGCCGAGCTCGCCCATGACGTCGCAGGCGCGCAGCATCGACTGCACGTCGGGCACGACGTAGCCGAAGTGGTGCAGGGCGGGGCCGTCGCGCTCCAGGAAGACGACGTCGTAGGGCGTGTCCTTGACGTGCAGGAACGCCCCGACCGGGTGGTCGCCCTTGGTCATGTAGTCGGCCACGCGGAAGCCGAGCGAGGTGTAGAAGACGGCGGCCTCCTGCACGTCGGGCACGGTGATCTGGTAATGGTCGAAGCGCCGCGCGCCCGCGCCGTGGTGCAGCCGCACGCGCGTGTCGAGCCGCGGCTCGTGGTCCATCGCGGCGACGATCTCGAGCGGGGTGCCGGCGGCGTCGACGGTGTGCAGCACGGGACCGGCGAACGGGTCGTCGACCCAGCGGCACGCCAGCCCGCGGTGCTCGAAGGTCCGCTTGGCGCGCTTGAGGTCCCCGTCGTCGTGCACGCGCAGGCCGACGCGCAGGCAGGCCGGCTCGTCGCGGGTGCGCGTGATCGCGAGGCTGTGATGCGCGCGCTCCTCGAGCCCGCGCAGGTACAGCGTGTCCTCGTCCTCGTCGCTGACCACGAGGCCGAGCACCTCGGTGTAGAACTCGCGGCTGCGGGCGAGGTCGCGCGAGGTCAGGGCCGCGTGGCTGGCGCGCAGGAAGCGAAACGGCGGGTGCTGGTTGGTCAGGGGGACGGCCATGCGGAGTCTCCAGTTCTCGCCGGGGTCAGCGGCTGGTCGGCATGCTGTCGATGGTGATGGTGCGCACGTGGCAGCGCCGGCTCACCCGCACCGGCCGCTCCGAAAGGCATGTCGCGTGGCATGTCGATCCAGCGTCACAGCGAAGGACCCGACGCCGAAGGGCCCGGACGGCCAGCGGGGGCTGGACCGATGAGCGCAGACTTGCTAGCCGGCGGCGCGCACGAGGCGGCCGCGAGGGTCGACGAACGCCAGGCCCGCCGGGTCGGCGAAGAGCAGCGGCTCGTCGCCGTACGCGAACGGGCCGGAGCGGGTGCGTGGCGGCGCGAACGTGCCGTCCGCGCGCGCGGCCGCGGTCCGCAGCGACGACGTGTGGTGGTGGCTGCGCTCGTACCAGCCGACGAGCGCGGGCGTCGTCGCCAGGGCCGCCCCGCCGGTGTTGCCCTCGGCGTGGCGCGACAGCTCGTGCGCGGGTCGCAGGAGGCCGTCGCGCGTCCGGATCCGCGCCCAGACATCGGACGTGTTGAAGTGGAAGTCGGCCCAGGACAGCACGGTGCGGCCGTCGGGCGCGATCGACACGGTCGGCGACGCGCCCTCGGTCCCGGCCGGGTTCAGGTTGGTGGCCTTGCCGAAGCGGGTCGAGCCCGGCTCCCGGAACGCCGCGGCCGCGGCGAAGGTGGTCATGCGGTGCAGCTCGACCCACGCGACCGCGGCGCTGCCGTGCTCGTTGATCGCGACCGCCGGCTCGTCGGGGTTGCGCTGGATGCCGGCGAGCGTCCGCGCCGGCCCGAACTCGCCGCCGGCCGGGCGCAGCGACGCGACCACACGGGTCGAGCTCCTGCGCGGCCCGTCCTCGCGCCACGCGAGGACCGCGCCGCCGCTGGGGGCGACCGCCAGCGACGGCCGGAAGACCCGCGGCGCGTGGATCGCCCGGACCGGGCCCCAGGCACCGGCGGCGCTCAGCGTCCGGACGAGCAGGCGGTCCTCATCGGGCTGGGCCGACGCCCAGGCCAACGTCGCGTCGCTGGCCGCGTCGAACGCGCTCACCGGCGTCTGCTCGCCGGGCGGGCTCCCGACCTGCAGCCGGACCGGCGCGCCGAACACGCCGCCCGGCGGTCGGTAGGCGGCCATCAGCGCGCCGTCGAGCCCGCCCCCGCTCCACGTCACCAGCACCGCGCCGCCGGGCCCCGCGCTGACCGTCGCCAGGTAGCCGCCGGCGGCGTCGACCGTGACGGGCGGCCCGAACGGGGCGCCAGGCGCGGCGAGGCGGACGGCCAGGGGCTGCCCGTCGTCGATCCGCGCGGCGGAGCCGTCGGAGGCGACGTCGACGCCGAGCCCGCCGGACGAGCCGACCCGCGGCACCTCGCCCGCCGCGCCTGCGCTCGGCGGCGCTCCGAGCGCGACGACGGCTACGACCGCGCCGACGATCCCGAGCACTCGGCCTCTTCGACGCTGAGCGGCGCTCTCCGAAACGGGCATGGCCGTCCCGTACCCGGCATCGACCGGCGTGATCCGCCCGTGCGTGCGCGCCCGGCCGCGGGTGGCTCAGCGGCCGTCGGGCGGCTCGGCGAGGGCCGCCGTCAACGCCCGCAGGCCGTACGTCCACGCCGCGTCCAGGTCGTAGCCGGGCGGGACGCGGCCGCTGATCTCGAGCTCGACCATCCCGAACGCGAACGCCCAGAACGCCACGCCGGCCGTGCGGTCGCCGCCGGTGGAGCGCCGGACGTTGGCGACGCCCACCGCCTCGGCCGCGGCGACCTCCTCGTCGTCGAAGTCGAGCGCGCGGGCGGCGATCAGCTTGTGCAGCGCCGGGTTGGCCAGGGCCCACTGGCGGAAGCCGGCCCAGATCGTCTCGGTCTCGTCGCGCGCCGGCTCGGCGGCGCGGGCCTGCGCCAGGGCGGCACCCTGCTCGCGGAGACCTTCGGCGATCAGGGCGTTCTCGATCTCGCGCTTGTCGCGGAAGTGCGCGTAGAGCGCCGGCGCCGTGATGCCGAGCCGGGTCGCGAGCGTGCGCATCCGCAGCCCGTCGAAGCCGACCTCCTCGAGCACCTCGCGGGCGGCCGCCAGGATCTCCGCGGCCCGGACCGAGCGATGTTGGAGCATCGGCTTAACTTAGTTCAAGCTGGCGCGTCGGCGTCCGACAACCGGCCCATGCGCATCCTCGCCTCGTGCCTGCCGGGCCTCCTCGCCGCCGTCGTGCTGACCGCCACGCCCAACGCCGCCTCCGCCGCGCCGCTCGCGCCCGCGCCCGCGCCCGCGCCGACCGCGCGGACCGCCCAGGCCGCCGCCTCGCCGCTGTCGTCGGTCGCCTCGCTGATCCTCACGAACCTCGCCGGCGGCGCCGTGGCGAAGATCGGCGGCGACGGGTTCGGCGCCGCGCTCGCCGCGGTGGGCTTCGAGGACGCGACCAGCGCGAAGTTCCGCGAGATCAACGCCAAGCTCGACGAGATCAACACCAAGGTCGATCGGCTTCAGGGCCAGGTCGAGTCGATCGCCAACCAGCTCGCCGAGGTGCGCCTCAACAACGTGCGGCTGGCCGCGTCGCCGATCGTCTCCAAGGTCCGGACGGCGCAGGCCCGCCTGCGCGAGCTGACCAACGGGTCGATCACGACCGCCGAGCTGCGCAGCCGCAAGCGCGCCGAGCTGCTGGCCCTCATCGGTGAGCTCTCCAACCAGCAGGACCATCTCAACCACCTCATCTACGACGCCAACGCGCACGACGTCATCGACAGCGCGGGCAACGCCGAGCGCCACAGCGGCAGCCGCTTCTGGGACACGGCCGCCAGCGAGCGCGTCCAGACGGTCGTCGACTACTACCAGGGCGTCGCCGCCGAGCTGCTGCTGCTGCGCGTCGAGCTCGAGGAGTCGCACCTCACCGCCACCACGGCGTTGGACGTGAAGTGGGACACGATGCAGCTCGTCAAGCGCATGGTCGCGGCGCAGGAGCAGGCGTTCGCCAGCCAGCAGGCGCACCGGCCGCCGCTGCTGCCGGCCGCTGCGACCGGCGTCGGCTACCAGCACGTGCTGATCGACACCGAGGCCGACCCCAACGGCCACCACCTCGTCTGGACCTACGTCAGCGGCGTCGCGATCGTCAACAGCTTCCTCGACATGGCCGGCCGCGACGTCCCCGGCGGCTTCCGCCTGCCGACGATGAGCGAGCTCCGCCGGCTCACGAGCCTGCGGCCCGGCGGCAAGTCGGCCTCCGCCTATCTGCGCGAGGAGCGCTGGCACTACCCGGAGACCTGCACCTTCACCGGGATGGGCACGTGGCAGAACTTCTTCAGCGCGGACGTCGCGGGTCCCTACATGAGCTTTGCCAAGCGCAACATGTACCGCCAGAGCCTGGACCTGCAGAACGGCGCCGCGCACACGGAGGTCCAGAAGGGCTGCGTCCTGGGCGTGCGCCAGCTGGGGGCCGGGGAGCGCTACTGGTAGCCCGCGCGGGGACGCGCAGCGGCTGCCCGCGCTCGCGCACGCCGCCGGGCAGCTCGGCGCGGCACGTGTGCCGATGATGGTGTCGGGCTTCAGTCGTGCAGGCGCTTCCACACCGCGCCCGGCCCGACGCCCTCGACGACGACGAGTCCTTGGTCGCGGAGCTCGCCAAGAGCCAGGCGGAACGTCGGATCGCTGATGCCTGGCAGCGCCCGCCGCAGGTCGCGGAGTCGGAACTCCGCTGGTCCGACCTGCAGCACGTGATGCCGCACGCGCTCCTGCTTGTTCATGGTGCTGTTCTTGCGGCCGGCCGCGACGCGGTCCTCGAAGCCCTTGTATGACTCGGCGAGCACCTGGACCAGGTAGGTCGTCCAGGGCCAGATGTCGTGCTTTCCGTCGCGCCACTGCTCCTGTGACTGGCGGAGTGCGGCGTAATAGGTGTTCTTTGACTCGTAGATGCGTTGTTCGACGCTGACGTATCGGGCGACGTCGTAGCCGAGCCGTAGGAGCTCGCTGGTCGTCAGGAGGCGGGCGACGCGTCCGTTGCCGTCGGCGACCGGGTGGATGGCGAGGAAGTCCACGACGAAGGCGGCGAGGAGGACGATGGGGTGGGCGGCCCGCTCAGCCTGAGCGTTGTTGTAGCGGTCGACCAGCTCGGTGAGCAGGCCCTCGGTCTGTTGCCACGGCGGAGGCTCGAAGACGACGATGCGCCGCGCGTCATCGCCGTACCTGACGATGAGGTTGTCGTCGCTCTTGAGGTTGCCGCCGCGGCCGCCGGAGTAGAGGTAGATCTGGCGATGCAGCGAGAGGATGAGCGGTACTGAGATCGGCTCCGCGGTGGGGCGGCTCATCAGCCCGTCGATCGCATCGCGGTAGCCGGCGAACTCCTGCTCGTTCCGGTTGCGGAATCGCGCATCGGCCTTGTCCAGTGCTTGGGCGCGATCCTCGTCGACGTCGATGCCCTCGATCGCGTTCGAGGCGCGGATCGAGGCGACGCGCGTTTGCGTGGCGAGCGCGGACAGCAGTTCAGGCACCTGATCGGCGAAGAGCTCCTGCCGTCCACGCCCGGTGTCGATGTCGCTCAGCAGTACGCCGACACGGGCTGGCTGACTGTCGAAGATGGCGAGGTCGGCGAACGAGTGCACGGCGGGAATGGCGACAATGTGATGCTAATGCTGCTAAGACTGCCACAGTCTTAGCATCATTATCGGACGTCTAGCGCATTTCTGCCCCCAGTTCGGCGAGCGGGCTCCGGCGTAGATCTTTCCCGTTCGGTGTCTAGTGGACCTCGGCCGTCAGCTTGGCCACCTCGTGGGTCTCCGGGGTCCCGCCCAGCTCCTTGAGCTTCTTGGCCACCGCCTCGGCGTCGGAGTCCCAGCTCAGCACGCCTACGGCGGCGTGACCGGCGTCCAGCTCGTGGGCGATCCGGGCGGTGTCCTCGTCGCTCATCTTCAGGCCCTTGTGGAAGAACTCGCCGATGGCGGCGCCTCCGCCGGTGCCTCCCAGGACGCCTCCGGCGAGCGAGAGGCCGCCCGTGGGGATCGCCGCGACGACGCCGAGCGCGACGCCGATGCCCATCCCGCGCTTGCCGGCGCGCTTGCCGAGCTTGGACTCCTTGACCTGGCCCTTGTCGTCCTTGACGAGCACACCGATGGCGTCGACCTTCATGTACTCGGTGGCCTTCTCCCAGCTTTTCAGCGCCTTGGCCGCCTGGTCGGCGGCGTCCTCGGTGTCGAAGAACGCGAGCACCAGCTGCTGCTGGTCGCCGCCGGACTCCTCGCGGACCTTCCGCGGCGTGACTGCGTCGTCCCGCGAGATCCCGTTGCGTTCGGGATAGGTGAAGACCTTCTCCGCGCCGTCGGACTTGCCGTCCAGCTCGGACTTGACCCAGTCCCGCAGCGCGTTCTCGTGGGCGACGAGGTCGGCCGCGAAGGCCTTCAGCTCGGGCGTGGCGGCGCCCTTGCCGAGGTGCTCGTACATCTTGTCGGCCTCCGGGGTCTCCTCGACCGTGAGCTTCCCCACCTCCTCGAACGAGTGCTTGCGCACCAGGTCCGCGCCCTCGCAGCCCAGCTTCTCGGCCTTCTCCAGGCTGACGTGCACGCCGGCCGCGTAGCCGAACTCCTCGAGGCGATGGATGTTGAACCACTCCATCGTCGCGCACGCCGTGGCCTCGTCGGCATGCTCGGGCTGAGTGTCGGCCATGGCCTCGAACATGCCCACGCCGAAGATCTCGCCCTCCCAGGACAGCTTCAGCCACCCACGGTCGCTCCTTCCTCCACGCGGCGCGTCATCCACACTGGACGAGATCGCGCCGATTTCATACCAGCGGGGTGACGAGGATCGGCGCGCGCGCACCTTACGCTCGCCTGGAGGTCCCGGCGAACAGGAGGGAACAACATGGCCACGCGTACGGCTTCGTGCAACTGCGGACAGCTCCGCGTCACGTACGAGGGACCCGACCCGGAGCGCATATCCCTGTGCCAGTGCTACGAGTGCCAGCGGCGGACGGGGAGCGTGCTCAGCGTGCAGGCGCGGCTTCCGATCGAGCACGTGACGATCGAAGGCCGATCGACGACGTGGACGTTCCCCAGCGACAGCGGGAAGCCGGCCACGTTCCGCTCCTGCGACAGCGGTGGAGCCACGTATCACTTCTGCCCAGAGTGCGGTTCGACCGTTTACTGGGAGATCTCCACCGCACCGGACGTCCTCGGGGTCGCGGTCGGCGCCTTCACCGACCCGACGTTCCCGCCGCCGATGATCTCCGGCTTCGAAGCGTACGGGGCTCCGTGGGCGATGAACGTCTCGGACCTGCCGATGCCGCATCACGACTATGACGGACCGTCACACGGCGGGCCACGAGCGTGACTGCTTCGTCCGGGCCGGTTCAGGCCAACGGCTCGATCTCGCTCGGCCGCCAGCTCTTGTCGAAGAACGACTGGAGCGGGCTGTAGAGGCGCAGGATCGGGAACCAGCCCTTGCCCTCCGTCGTCTGGATCCAGTTGCTCTCCGGGGTGTCCGAGGAGGGCTCCGGACCGAACACGACGGTGGTGGAGCCGGCGTCGTTCGCGGTCGCCGCCGGCGTCGGGTAGGACTGGCTTCCGGCCCGCGGGAAGCGCTGGGGGGTCTGGAGCATTGAGCGCGTCTGGTTGTCGTAGAGGGTGATCGACCAGAACCGCGCCGCCGGGATGTCCGGTGGGAGCGTCAGCTGATAGCTCTTCGCGCCGTCGAGCGGATCGTCGTCGGCGTCCTTGGCCGCCATGAGGTACTGCGAGCCGACGCCGGTGAGCCGCATGCACATCGCGGGCGTGACGCCGGTGGCCGCGTACAGGAACGCGGTCCGGGAGTGCAGCTTTCGCACGCCGGTCGCGGGGAACGGCTTGATCCCGTCGGCGGTGACGAGCGGCGGCGGCGTCTCGAACGTGTATCCGCCGACCCACAGCGGGTTGAACCACGCCGAGTCCTCGTAGTACGTGAACCCTTCCGGCCCTCGGGGGTCGAAGAACAGCGTCCGCGAGGTCTCGGCGCCGACGGCGGCCGCGTCCTCGAGGGTGTGCCGCATCCGCTCATCCGGTGCGAACGGCTCGCCCTTGACGATCCCGATGGCGGCCAGCTGGCCCAGGAGCTCGGCGTCCGTGCTGCCGGCTGGCGCGTCCTGCACCGCCTGGTTCATCAGCTCGAAGAAGCCGAAGTCGCTCGGCGGCACGGTGTTGAACGCCTTGCCGCTTCCCTCCACGAACACGGTCTCGGGCACCTGCGCCGCTCGCGCGGGCCGCACCTGGCCCTCGAGCAGCGTCGCGATGCTCGTGCCGAAGTTGCCCGGTGCGTAGGGGTAGATCTTCGTCGTGCGCTTGATCGTCGCCACGGTCGGCGCCGGGTCGTCGTCGGTCAGGAACGACCGCCCGAGCACGAGCGCCCGCGAGGTGGGCGAGTGTCCGACGTGGTAGCCGCTGTCGGGCAGCGGGCCGTCGTAGCCGGGCGGGACGAGCAGGAAGCGGCCGCCTTCGCCGCGATCCGGACCCGGCAGGCCGAAGTCGATGATCCAGCCCCACCACATGTCGTCGATCACTCCGAGCGCCTGCGGAGGCGTCTCGACGACCATCGGTCCCGACGTGAGGTCGACGACGCTGAGGAAGTAGACCGTGTCGGCGTTCGCGGTCAGGAACACCGACTCGGAGCCCATCAGCTCCGAGAAGATCAGGACCTCGTTGTCCTCGACGCCCAGCTCGTGGAAGCCCTTGCGGATCGCGTACGTCGAGGCTCCCGCGAAGCCGTCGAGATAGGCGTTGAGGGCATGCGCGAAGTCGAGGTGGTCGTACACGCGCTCCGCGGTCTCGTGGGTCGGCACGCCGTCGACGGACTCGAGCGTCCCGACTCGGCTGTCGACGCGGTCGGGCGTCGAGATGGAGCGCAGCGTCTCGCCGGAAACGGTCATCGGTCACTCCTGATGGTGGGGAACAAGCTGCTTGAAATCGCCGACCGAGCGTAAGCGCGCCCGTGCCCGTCCTCCTCATACCGCGTGGGTGATATCGATGTTCATCCCAGCAGGGTGATGCGCGGGCGCGCTCGGCCTTCCAAGATCGCCGGCATCATGAGACCCGCCGGGAACGAGCGCTGAGCGATGCCGTCCGATCGCGACGTCCAGTTCTCGTCCCCTACATGGCTCCGGGACCTGGGCTTCTCGTCGTGGCTGCTGGTCGGGTTCGTGCTCGTCGTCGTCGGGCTGATCTGGCTGCTGGACCAGACGTCGACGATCGTCATGCCGGTGCTCCTGGCCGCGGTGCTGGGTGCGGTCGCCGGGCCCGCCGTGGGTTGGCTGGAGCGCCACCGCGTCCCGCGCATCGGCGGCGCGCTCCTGGTCCTGCTGGGGCTCGTCGCCATCGGCGTGCTGATCTTCTGCCTCGTCGTCGGCGGCATCTCCGATCAGTCGGCGTCCATCTCGACGCACCTCAACCAGGCGCTGGACAAGATCCAGAACGGACTCGCCGACCTCGGCGTCGACAAGACGCAG
>DATDMD010000200.1:0-4823 GCA_036518975.1 Baekduia sp. | reverse complement strand
AGCGCGAGCCAGACCAGCGACCGCGCGCCCTTCTCCGGGGACCGGAAGAACGGCCCGGCGACGGTCAGGCCCGCGCGGTAGAGCAGGCCGTCGTTCTTGCCGAAGCCGGTGCGCACGACGCCCGGGTGGAAGCACGTCGCGGTGAGCTCTGGCGCCCGCCGCGCCAGCTCGCGCGTGAACAGGATGTTCATCAACTTGGTGGTGCCGTAGACGCGCATCGGCTTGAACGGGCGCCGCTCGAACTGGAGGTCGTCGAGGTCCAGCTCGGCCGCGGTGTGCGCGTCGCTGGCGGTCGTGACGACGCGCCCGCCGGCCAGCCGCTCGCGCAGGAGCTCGGTCAGCAGGAACGGCGCGAGGTGGTTGAGCGCGAACGTCTGCTCGAACCCGTCGGGCGTGACATGTCGCGACGTGAACATCGCCCCGGCGTTGTTGGCCAGGACGTCGATCCGCGGGTGCGCGTCGAGCACCTCGGCGGCCAGGCGCCGGACCTCGTCCACGCGTGCGAGGTCGGCGACGTGCTCGTGCACGGGCGCGCCACCCGCGACCGCCCGCGCCGCGTCGGCGGCCGCGCGCACGCGCTCCGGCTCGCGGCCGACGAGCGCGACCTCGGCGCCCCGGCGGGCCAGCTCCACCGCCGCGGCGGCGCCGATGCCGCGCGTCGCGCCGGTGATCAGGACGACGGGAGCGCTCATGGCGCGACCCTACCCTGGCGCAGCAGGCGCGGGAGCAGCTCCTCGGCGACCGTCCGGTCGACCGCGGCGCGGCGGAACGGCGCGATCGCGTCCAGCGCGCGCTCGGCGTAGACGGGGTCCGGCGTCGGGTCGTCCAGCGCCGCGCGGATCCCCGCGCCCAGCGCCGCCGGCGACGGGTCGGTCACCCAGCCCACCGGTGCGCCGTCCTGCGCGCCGACGCCCGCGAGCAGCGGCAGCGCGGCGTACGGCCCGGGCGCCGGCGTCGTCACGACCCGGACGCCGTCGGCCAGCGCCTCGAGCTGCGCGATCCCGTAGTCCTCGCGGCGCGGCGCGGTCACGTAGACGCGCGTGCGCCGCAGCAACGCGCGGTACTTGTCCGGTTCCAGCGTGCCGGCGTAGCGCACGCCCTCGCGGTCCGGTCCGCGCAGCCCCGCGACGACCAGCTCCTCGCCGTCGCGGCCCGCGACGTCCCAGGCGGCCAGGACGCGGTCCAGCCCCTTCTTGTACGGGTTGGTCGCGTAGGTCAGCGCCGCGACGTCGCGCGCCTGGGGCCGGCCGTCCCCCGACGGCTCGACCGGGATCGGGACCACGACGCTCGGCGTCGGCGGCGAACCGGCCTCGACCAGCGCCCCCGGGTCCTGCGGGATCAAGAGCGGCGCCTGCGCCAGCCGCTTGCGCTCGACCGGCCGCTGCCAGACCCCGTGGCGCCCCGGCCGGTTGCCGGCGGCGGGCGCGTCGAACCGGATCGCGCCCGCCTGCGGCCACAGCAGCGCCGCGGTCGTCGTCGCGTAGACGACCGCCCGCGGCGACGCGGCCGACAGCGCCTCCACCGCCGCCCGCCGCGCGGCGCGCGCCCAGACGAGATCGGTGAGCGCCAGCGTCCGCACCTCGCGCGGCCGCTCGGCGCGCACGAGCATCACGTCCGCGCCCGCGCGCAGCAGCGAGCCGGCGAGCTCGTCTTCGGCCGCGCGCAGGCCGTGGGTGGCCCCAAGGCCGACGATCAGGACGTCCAGCGATGCCATGTCGTGGCATTCTCCCGCGCTCGCATGACCGGCACCCTCGTGAACGTCGGCGCGATCCTCCTGGGCACGCTGATCGGCGAGCTCGTCGGCGGCCGCCTCACCCACCAGCTCCAGACCCGGATCCTCCACGGGCTCGGCCTCGTCGTGCTGGTCATCGGGATCGACAATGCCCTGGCGTGGCGCGACACCAACTCGCTGTTCGTCCTCGGCGGCGTGCTGCTGGGCGGGCTGGCCGGCGAGGCGCTGCGCATCGAGGACCGCCTCCAGGCCGTCGGCGACCGCGCCGAGCGGGCGCTGACCACCCACGACCCGGACCACCCCTCGACGGTCTCCGAGGGCTTCTTCACCGCGTCGCTCGTCTTCTGCGTCGGCGCGCTGGCGGTCGTCGGCTCGATCCAGGCGGGGCTGGCCGGCGACTACGACACGCTCTACACGAAGGCCCTGCTCGACGGCTTCGCCTCGGTCGCGCTCGCGGCGTCGCTGGGCTGGGGCGTCGCGCTGAGCGCCGTCAGCGTCCTCGTCTACCAGGGGACGCTGACGCTCGGCGCGGGGCTGTTCGACACCATCCTGACCCCGGGCAGCGACGCGCTGCTGTCGCTGACGTCCGCCGGCGGGATCCTGATCGTCGGCCTCTCCCTCAAGCTCCTGGACATCCAGGACGTCAAGGTCGGCAACTTCCTGCCAGCCCTGCTGTTCGCGCCGGCGATCGCCGGGATCGCCTCGATCTTCTAAGGCGTCGGGCCGACGCCGTTGATCGTCGGCCGCTCGCGCCGGAACCCCGGCAGGCGGATCAACTGCACCGCCCGGAACGGCGACGTGCGCTCCACGAAGAACGTGACGCCGTCGCGCTCCTCGATCGCCGCCACAGCCGACTCCTGCCGGCGCCAGGCCAGCGCCCAGATGATCGTGAAGCCGGCGGCGATCCCCGGGATCTGCGGGCCGATGAACGACAGCGCCACCGCCGCCAGGACCACGACGAGCAGCGGCCAGAGCCGGTTGACGATCGTCGACCCCGGCCGGATCTCGGGCATCATCGTCCCCGCCTTGGCGTCGGCGAGCAGCCTCGCGATCGGCGGGTTGACCTCGTTGCGCCGGCCGACCCAGGACCCGATCAGCGCCGCGGCGACCCACCAGCCGGTGGCCACCAGCGCGACGGTGTCGTCCTGGCTGCGGGTGGCGGCCACGAGCGTCAGGACGCCGAGCGCGGTCGCCGCGCCGCCGCTCAGCAG
This sequence comes from Baekduia sp., assembly GCA_036518975.1. Taxonomy (GTDB): domain Bacteria; phylum Actinomycetota; class Thermoleophilia; order Solirubrobacterales; family Solirubrobacteraceae; genus Baekduia. The sequence goes on along the minus strand of DATDMD010000200.1, from coordinate 1,880 downwards.
GACGGTGGCGCGCAGGAAGTCGCGGAACCTCATCCCGCGAGCGTCTCGAGGACGCCCCGCACGCCCAGCGGGCCGTCGACCAGGATGTCGGCGGCCTCCTCCAGCTCGCGCGGCGTCTCGTCGCTGGCGACGCCGATGCACACGGCCGACCGCAGCGTCCCGTCGGCGACCGCGGCGCGCAGCGCGTCGAACGCGTCGAGGTCGGTGCGGTCGTCGCCCGCGTAGAGGGCGACGTCGACCGGCGTCGACTCCAGCAGCGCGCTGACGCCCAACCCCTTGTTCAAGTCCACCGGCGGCCGGACCTCAAGGATCTTGCGGCCCCAGTGCGTGACGAAGCCGGCCTCCTCGGCGCGGCGGGCGACGTCGCGCACCGCCGCCTCGGCGGCCTCCTCGTCCGGGGCGCCGCGCCAGTGGAAGCCGAAGATGATGTCCTTGTCCTCGCCGCGGACGCGCAGGCGGTGCAGCAGCTCGCCGCGCAGCTCGCGGTCGGCGAACGCCCGGACCTTGCGCGCCCACTCGGCCAGCTCCGGCGCGATCTCCGGCGTGGTCTGCCCGCCGCGCAGGATCTCGGCCCCGTGGTTGCCCACATAGGTGATCGAGCCCAGCGACACGATCCGCCGGGCGGTCGTCGCCTGGCGTCCGGACACGCACGCCACGAGGCCGTAGCGCTTGGCGACCTTGATCAGCGGCAGCCGGGTCGGCTCCGGCACGTGGGCGTCGTCGGCGTGGCGGACGATCGGGGCGAGCGTCCCGTCGATGTCCAGCAGGACCGCGGCGCGCGCGGGATCGGCCAGCAGCGGCGCGAGGACGTCATCGAGGGTCGCGGCGGGAGGCACGGACCTATCATCGCAGCATGCCGCGCCCTGACCCCCCGCCGGCCGGTGGCGCGCAACGCGCCTTGCGCCTGGCCCTGATCGGTACCGGTGCCGGCTTGTTCAGCGGACTCTTCGGGGTCGGGGGCGGGACGGTCATCGTGCCGCTGCTGGTGCTGTGGCTGGGGTATGGGACGCGCGAGGCGACCGGGACGTCGCTGGCCGCGATCGTGGTGATCGCGGCGGCGGCGATGCTGACGCAGGGCGCCTACGGGAAGGTCCACGTCGACGACGGCCTGATGGTCGGCGTGCCGGCGGTCGGCGGCGTCCTCGCGGGGACGTGGCTGCAGCAGCGCGTCGACCCGCGCGTCGTGTCGCTGCTGTTCGCGGGGCTGATGGTGGTGGCGGCGATCACGCTCCTGATCCCATGAGTGGCGGCGCCATCGCGGTCGGGTTTGTCGCGGGCGTCGTCGCCGGGATGCTCGGCGTCGGCGGCGGGATCCTGTTCGTCCCGGGCCTCGTCCTGTTCCTCAACCTCCCGCAGGTGGACGCCGAGGCGACGTCGCTGCTGGCGATCATCCCCGTGGCGCTGGTCGGCGCGGCCAACCAGCGGCGTTACGGCAACCTGCGCACGCGCGAGGCGCTCCTCCTGGGCCTGCTGGCGATCCCGGGCGCGATCGGGGGCGTGGCGATCGTCAACGCGATCCCCCAGCGGGCGACCGAGATCCTCTTCGCGTTGTTGTTGCTCTACGTGGCCTCGCGGATGGCGCGCGACGCGATCTCGACGAAATCTTCACGCGAGGGTGCCGAATCCTGATACCGGCGGCACGGGTGCGGATGGATGCTGGTCTCATGCTCCTCCCGCGCACCTCCCCCGACCGCCGCGCCTCGCGCCGGCGTCGCACCGTCGCCGCGGGGCTCGAGCACGCCGTCCGGCGTGCCAACCGGCCCGCCGCCTCTCTGACCCCTGAGATTCCCGTCGCCCGCGACGCCGTCCTGGCCGCGGCCGACCGCCTGCTCGCGCTCGCCGGCGTCCTGCGTTCCGAGCGCCCGTTCCCGGACGCCGGC
>DATDMD010000199.1:0-33779 GCA_036518975.1 Baekduia sp. | reverse complement strand
CGGCCGGCGCCGCGCCGCTGACGATCACCGGCGTCGACACCGCCGGCGACGCGCCCGACGACTTCCTCGTCACCAGCGACGGCTGCACCGGGACCACGCTGGCCTCCGGCGGCGGCGCGACCTGCACCGTCCGCCTGCGCTTCGCGCCCAGCGCGGCCGGCGCCCGCGCCGCCACGCTGCGGATCCACGACGCCGGCGGCGGCACGTACGCGCTCCCGATCGCCGGGACCGGCACGGCCGATACGTCGACGACGACCACGCAGGCCTCGACCACCCTCGACGCCGACTCGACGTCGAGCACCTCGACCTCGACGTCGACCACGCCCGCGGCCGCCGTCCCAAATCCGGCGCCGGCGGCTCCCGCGGCAACGAATAACCCCAATTTGCAGCCTCAGCCGAAGAAGAAGACGGCAAGGCTCATCCTCACCCTGAGCCTGAGGAAGATCACCTCGACCAGCGGCCGGCCCGTCACCGTCGGCTTCGCCCTCGGCCGTGCCGCGAGCGTCGTCCTGCGCGTCAAGCACGGCGGCCGGACCGTCGAGATCCGGCGCGCAGCGGAGCGGGAAGGCCGTGGGAGCCTCAAATGGGACGGTCGGCTCGGCCGGCACGCCGCGCCCAAGGGCACGTACCGGATCGACGTCTACGCGGTGGCCGCCGACGGCCGGGCGGCCCGGGCGTCCGTCGCACTGACCGTCAAGTAGGCCTCCAGAGTTACAGGAGAATTATGGCGCGACGTGTGTTTTGCAGCGTTTTCGCCGCTGCAAAGCTGCATTCGCCATGACGGAAGGGACCCATCCGTCCGCTAGACTCCGCCTCGCGGCTCGCCCGTTCGCCCCGCCACATCCGCGGGGCGCTCGCATCCTTTACGGGCGATCCGTTCCCCTCCGGCATGGGCTTCTTCAGCTATCTCACCGGCTTCGGTGGCCGCGACATGGCGGTCGACCTCGGCACAGCGAACACCCTCGTCTATGTACGTGGGCGTGGGATCGTGCTGTCCGAGCCCTCCGTCGTCGCCATCGACTCCCGTACGGGCGAGGTCCACGCCGTGGGCATCGAGGCCAAGCGCATGCTCGGCCGCACGCCCGGCACGATCCAGGCCATCCGCCCGCTGAAGGACGGCGTCATCGCCGACTTCGACGTGACGGAGGAGATGCTCCGGCACTTCATCCAGAAGGTGCACCAGAACCGCTGGGCGCATCCGCGCGTCGTGGTCTGTGTTCCCTCTGGCGTGACCGGGGTCGAGAAGCGCGCGGTGGAGGAGGCCTGCCTCAGCGCCGGCGCGCGTCAGGCGTACCTCATCGAGGAGCCGATGGCCGCCGCGATCGGCGCCGGCCTGCCGGTCGGGGAGCCGACCGGCTCCATGATCGTCGACATCGGCGGCGGCACCTCCGAGGTCGCGGTGATCTCGCTCGGCGGGATCGTCGTCTCGCAGTCGATCCGCGTCGGCGGCGACGAGCTGGACGAGGCGATCATCAACTACGCCAAGCGCGAGTACAAGCTGCTCATCGGCCAGCAGACCGCGGAAGAGGTCAAGCTGGAGATCGGCTCGGCCTACCCCATGGACGAAGAGGTCCAGGCCGAGATCCGCGGGCGCGACATGGTGTCGGGCCTGCCCAAGACCGTCGTGCTGACCAGCGAGGAGATCCGGCAGGCGCTCGAGGAGCCCCTGTCCCAGATCATCGACGCGGTCAAGGAGACGCTGGATCGGACGCCTCCAGAGCTCGCATCCGACATCATGGATCGCGGCATCATGCTGGCAGGCGGCGGCTCGCTGCTGCAGGGGCTCGACGAGCGCCTGCGGGAGGAGACGCAGATGCCGTCCCATCTGGCTGAGTCGCCTTTGACGTGCGTCGCGGTCGGGTCGGGCCGCTCGCTCGAGGAGTTCGAGGTGATCCACCGGACGAACAAGAATTCGAGGAACCGGCGCAGGCCGCGTTAGCGCCGCGCCGGGGAGACCAAAAGCTTCGGAGATGCGTACGACATGTACGACAAGACGGTTCGCCGGCGCCGTGCAGTCCTCGGGCTGCTCGTCGTCAGCTCCCTGATCCTCCTCACCGCCTACTTCCGCGAGCCCGCCGGAGGCGCGCTGCACAACGTGCAGCGCGGCATCCTCACGGTCGTCTCGCCGATCCAGGACGGCGCCAGCCAGGGCCTCAAGCCCGTGCGCGACGCCTTCGGCTGGGTCGGCGACACCGTCTCGGCGAAGGGCGACCTCAAGGACATGCGCTCCGAGCGCGACCGCTACCGCAACGACGCGGTCCGGGCCGAGGCCGCCGTCCGCCAGAACGCCAAGCTCCGCGGTCTCCTGAGCCTCGACCAGGTGCCCAACGACCTGTCGCCCTACCATCCGGTGACCGCACGGGTCGTGACGCGCTCGCCCACGCTGTGGTTCGCGAAGATCACGATCAGCAAGGGCTCGAACGACGGCATCGCCGTCAACCAGCCGGTGATCGCCGCCGACGGCGACGGCTCCGACGACGCGGGCGTCATCGGCAAGGTCGACTCGGTCGTCCCCGGCTCCGCCGTCGTCCGGCTCATCACGGACTCTTCGATCGCCCTGGCGGCCAACACCGCCGACGGGGACGTCTCGGGCACCGTCAAGCCCAGCCCCGGCAACCCGCGTGACCTGATCATGGACAACGTCGCCCAGAGCGCCAACATCCGGACCGGCGACTTCGTCGTCACCACCGGCACGGTCTCGCGGCGCAACGACATCCCGTCGGTCTTCCCGCCGGACCTCCCGATCGGGCGCGTCTCGCGCGTGGAGAACCCCGGCTCGCTGAACCAGGTGCCGCACGTCAAGCCGTTCGTGGACCCGCGCCAGATCGAGTACGTCCAGGTGCTGACCAAGAGGGTGGACGACAACCGCTGATGAGCGTGCCGACGCCACAGCTCGTGCTGCGCCTCGCCGTCCTCTGCGTCGGCGTCGTCGTGCTCCAGGTCGCCGCCGTGTCGCAGGTCGTCATCTTCGGCGTCAGCGCCGACCTGACGCCGCTCGTCGTCGCCGCCGTCGGCCTGATGTGCGGGTCGATCAACGGCGCGATCTTCGGCTTCTTCGTCGGCTTCCTCTTCGACTCCGCGCTCGTGCAGACCATGGGCCTGACGAGCTTCACGTGCATCGTCGTCGGCTACGGCGCGGGGCGCCTGCGCGAGCTGCGCGACCCGCAGGCCGTCGTGGTCCCGCTGATCGTCGGCGCGATGGCCACCGCGATCACGACGTTCGGCTACGGGCTGTTGAACTACATGCTGGGCATCGACGCGCCGATCAGCTTCCTGCTGCTGCGCGTGATCCTGGCGACGATCGTCCTCAACGCCATCATCTCGATCCCGGTCTTCGCGCTCGTGCGCCGCTGGATGGCGCCCGCGCTGCCGGAGGACCCGCGGCGCCGTCGCCGCCGCGCCTACACCACCGGCGGCCTGTCCCCGCTGAGCCGCCCCTGATGCCGCTCGATCCCGCCAACGACCGGCGTCCGCCGATCACCCCGCAGCTCGCGCTCCGCGTGGCCGGCGCCGGCGTGCTCGCGTTCGCCCTGTTCGGGATCATCTTCTTCCGGCTCTGGTACCTCCAGGTGCTGGATGGCGACAAGTACCTGGCCCAGGCGCGCGACAACCGCGTCCGGACCGAGCGCATCGCCGCGCCGCGCGGGGACATCGTCGACGCCAGCGGCCTGGCGCTGGTCACCAGCCGCAAGGGCACGGTCGTCTCGATCAACCCCGCGAGCCTGCCGCTGTCGTTCCGCGACGCGATCGCCGCCTACGGCCAGCACGCCGGCCAGTGGGCGACGCGCAAGGCCACGCTCGTCAAGCAGCTGGGCAAGACGAAGGGCACCAAGCAGGCCGGGACGGCGCCGGCGCGGCCGGTGGCGACCGGCAAGGTGCTGACGATCTTCAAGCGCCTGTCGAGGGTGCTGGAGATGTCGTCCAAGACCATCAACAACCGCGTGGTCGACGGCGTCGTGCAGGTGCCCTACGCCAACGTCCGCATCCGCACCGACGTCCCGCCGCCGCAGCGCACCTACATCGAGGAGCGCCAGAGCCTCTTCCCGGGCATCGACGTCGAGTCGGTGTACCTGCGCAAGTACCCGCAGAACACGCTGGCCGCCCAGGTGCTCGGCACGATCGGCCAGATCAACAGCACGCAGATCAAGAGCAAGGCCTTCAAGGGCATCGCGCCGGGGACCGACATCGGCCAGAGCGGCCTGGAGGCGACGTACGACAAGTACCTGCGCGGCGACGACGGCGAGTACCGGATCGACGTCAACGCCGCCGGCGAGCGCCGCCGCGCGACGATCGCCAAGGAGCCCAAGCAGGGCGAGAAGCTGCATCTCACGCTCCACCTCGAGCTCCAGCAGGCGGGGGAGAAGGACCTCGAGCAGGTCGGCGGCGGGCGGCCGGGCGCGTTCGTCGCGCTCAACCCGAACGACGGCTCGATCTACGCGATGGGCTCCAACCCGAGCTACAACCCGCGCGACGCGCAGCCGGGGCGCTACTCGACCGACGAGGCCTACGCCGCCAAGTTCCTGGACGCCGGCACCGACCACCCGCTGGTCAACCGCGCCGATCAGTCGGCGTATCCGACCGGCTCGATCTTCAAGCCGATCAGCTCGCTGGCTGGCCTGGACTCCGGCGCGACGACCGTCGGGCGGACCTTCGACGACACCGGCTGCTACAAGACGGGCGCGCGCTCGATCGACAAGGCGTGCAACGCGGGCGACGTGGCCAACGGCTCGATCAACCTCATCGACGCGCTGCGCGTCTCGTCCGACACGTACTTCTACGACCTCGGCAAGCGGATGTACGACAAGCTGCCCAGCCAGCCGCTGCAGAACTGGGCGCACAAGCTGGGCGTCGCGCGCAAGACCGGCGTCGACCTGCCCGACGAGTCGGCCGGCAACATCCCCAGCCCGCAGCAGATCCGCAAGCTGCAGGACGCCGAGCGCAAGTGCCGCAAGGAGCAGCACAAGGCCAGCTGCGGGTACGCGTTCCTTTCCACGTCGTGGAACCCGGGCGACGAGTCCAACTTCGCCGTCGGCCAGGGCGGCCTGCAGGCCACGCCGCTGCAGATGGCCGTCGCCTACTCGACGATCATCAACGGCGGCCGGGTCGTGACGCCGCACTTCGGCGCCGAGGTCGAGAACAGCCGCGGCTACGTCCAGAAGATCGACAAGCCGACGCGCCGCAGCGTCAAGATCGACCCGGCGTGGCGCTCGGCGATCATGGAGGGCCTGTCGGAGGCCGCCAACAAGCAGGGCGGCACCTCGAAGGCCGTCTGGGACCAGGGCTGGCCGCGCAGCAAGTACCCCATCTTCGGCAAGACCGGCACCGCCGAGCGCTTCTACGGTCCCTCGCAGATCGAGGAGGACCAGTCCTGGTACGTGGGCTACTCCTACGCAGGCACGCCCGACCACAAGCCGATCCTCGTGATCTGCACGGTGGAGAAGGGCGGCTTCGGCGCCGCCACGGCCGCGCCGATCGTCCGCCTGATCATGTCCAAGTGGTTCGGCGTCAACCCCAAGATCGTGCGAGGGGAGTCGACCGACAGGTGAGCGCCGCCTCGACACCGCTGCGCGACATCGACGACGTGCCGCCGCGCGACCGCGTCAAGGTCCAGGGCGCGGCCCTGCCGTTCGACCTCGTGCTCGTGCTCGCGGTCGCCGGCCTGGCGGCGTGCTCGCTGACGGCGATCAAGTCGGCGACCGTCGACGACATCGCGGGCGACCCCGAGTACTACTTCAAGCGCCAGGCGATCTTCTTCGTCATCGGCGGGATCCTGTCCCTGGCGCTGCTCCGCTTCGACTACTCGCTGCTGCGGCGCGGCCGCTGGTACATCTACGGGTTCCTGATGGCCTCGATCTTCGCGGTCAAGGTCATCGGCTCGGTCGCCAAGGGCGCGCAGCGCTCGATCGCGCTGGGACCGTTCCAGTTCCAGGCGTCCGAGCTCGGCAAGGTGCTGCTGGTGATCGTGCTCGCGAGCTTCGCGGCCGACCGCGCGCGGCGCCTGAACGAGTGGGACACGACCGCCCGCATCATGTTGCTGGCGCTGGTCCCGGCCGCGTTCGTGATGGTCCAGCCCGACCTCGGGTCGGCGCTGGTCTACGGCGCGATCTCGCTCTCCATCCTCTTCTTCGCAGGGACCCCGGTCCGGCACTTCCTCGCTCTCGTCGCGCTCGGCGCGGTGGCCATCTCCATGGTGTTGGTCATCGCTCCCGCCGCCGGGGTCGAGGTGCTGCACGGCTATCAGAAGGACCGCCTCACCTCGTTCCTGCATCCGTCGGCCGACACGAACAAGGCCGGCTATCAGCAGCACCAGTCGCTGATCGCCATCGGCTCCGGTCAGAAGACCGGCCGCGGCGACCACGCGACCCAGACCAAAGACAACTTCCTGCCCGAGCACCACACCGACTTCATCAACGCGGTCGTGGGTGAACGCTGGGGCTTCGTCGGCGCAGCGCTCGTGCTGTCGCTCTACGCGCTGCTGATATGGCGCGGGCTGCGCATCTTGACCATGGCGAAAGACCTGTTCGGCGCCGTAATGGCGGGCGGCATCGTCGCGATGCTGCTGTTCCAGGTCTTCGTGAACGTCGGCATGACCCTCGGGATCATGCCCATCACCGGCATTCCGCTGCCGCTCATGAGCTACGGCGGTTCGTCGGTGGTGTCCACCCTCTTGGCCATCGGCCTCTTGCAGGCGATCTACGTCCAAGGACGTATGAGCGCAGCGACCAAGGGCCGCATCATGAGCCACTGAACTGGTAAGGACCTACTCATCGTGAGAAAGCAAGTGCTCGTCAGCGTGGACCGCGGGGAGACCCGCGTGGCGCTGATGGAGGCCACTGGAGCCCCGGCCGCGGCCGCCGCCAAGAGCGGCACCACCGCCACCGGCCGCAGTCGCTCCACCAGGGCCAAGACCCCCGGCGCGGCGCAGACCGACGCCTGGCGCGTCGCGGAGCTCTACCTCGAGCGCCGCGGCAACCGCTCCATCGTGGGCAACATCTACAAGGGCAAGGTCGACAACGTCCTGCCCGGTCTCGAGGCCGCGTTCGTCGACATCGGCCTCGACAAGAACGGCTTCCTGCACGTCGACGAGATCGTCATCCCCGGCGTCGAGGTCGCGCGCCGCGGGCGTGCCGGCTCGAAGGGCAAGTCGATCGGCGAGCTGCTCAAGCCCGGCCAGGAGGTCGTGGTCCAGGTCGTCAAGGACCCCTTGAAGACCAAGGGCGCCCGCCTGTCGATGGACCTGACGATCGCCGGGCGGTACATGGTGTACACGCCCACCGGCGAGGGCGTCGGCGTCTCCAAGCGCCTCGAGGACCGGGAGCGCGACCGCCTGCGGCGCGAGGCCAAGGGCCTCGACCTGCACGGCGGCGGCGCCATCGTCCGGACCGCGGCGCACGGCGCCAAGCGCGAGGACTTCGAGCGCGAGCTCCAGTACCTCTTCAAGCTGCACGAGGTGCTCGACAAGCGCGTGGCGGACACGCCGGCGCCGGCGATGGTGTTCCAGGAGGCGGACCTGTCGGTGCGCGTCGTGCGCGACATCTTCAGCGCGGACTTCGAGAAGGCGATCGTCGACGACGAGAAGCAGCACCACCGGCTGGTGTCGTTCTTCTCGCGCACGGCGCCGGAGCTCGTCGACCGCGTCGAGCTGTGGCAGGAGAGCAAGCCGCTGTTCGAGGCGTGGGACGTCGAGAAGGTCATCGACGGCCTGATGAGCAAGCGGGTGGACCTGCCCAGCGGCGGCTACCTGCTCATCGACTACGCCGAGGCGCTGACGGTCATCGACGTCAACTCGGGGTCGTTCGTCGGGCGCGGCAAGCAGGCGCGGCTGGAGGACACGATCACGCGCACGAACCTGGAGGCGGCCGAGGAGGTCGTCCGCCAGCTGCGGCTGCGCGACATCGGCGGGATCATCGTCATCGACTTCATCGACATGGCGCGGGCCAAGAACCGCGACGCCGTGCTCAAGACGCTCCGGAAGTCGCTGGACGAGGACCGGACGAAGACGTTCACGGCGGAGATCTCGAAGCTCGGCCTGGTCGAGATGACGCGCCAGAACGTGACCGAGGGCGTGCGGGAGATCATGTCCCGGCCGTGCCCGACGTGCCACGGCGAGGGCGTCATCAAGTCCGAGGAGACGATCGCGATCGAGTTCGAGCGCCAGCTGCGCGAGATCGCGGCGCGGGCCAAGCGCGGCATCGAGGCGTTCCTGGTCCAGGTCAACCCGCGCGTGAGCGCGAAGTTCACCGGCGACGGCGCGCGCGTGCTGCACGCGCTGGAGGAGGAGACCGGGAAGATCTTCCACTTCGAGGGCTCCGAGGGCCTGCCGCTCGACCACTTCGCGATCGTGCAGGAGGGTCTGAGCCAGGAGATCGAGGAGCGCGCGATCCCGTTCAAGGAGGGCGACGAGGTCCTGGTGAACATCGTCGAGCCCCACATGTACGAGGTCGACGACGCCGTCGCGAAGATCGACGGCTACATCATCAGCGTCGTCAACGGCGGCCGCTACGTGGGCACCAAGAAGCTCGTCCGGATCGAGGAGGCGGGCCGCACGGCGGCCGTCGCGACCCTGCTCGACGGTGACGACGAGGAGCCGGAGGACGGCGCGGGCGCCGACTCGCTAGAATCCAAGTCTCGGCGCCGCGGCCGCAGAGGCGGACGGCGCCGTTCGGCTGTCAAGGCCGAAGCGACTTCTTCGGAGTAACGAGAGACCATGTACGCGATCGTCAAGACCGGCGGCAAGCAGTACCGCGTCGAAGAGGGCCAGACCCTCGTCGTCGAGCGGCTGCCTGGCGAAGCCGGCGCCAAGCTCGACCTCGAGCCGCTCCTGCTTGCGGGCGACGAGGCGCTGTTCGGGGACAAGCTCGGCAAGGCGTCCGTCGCCGCCGAGGTCGTCGAGCACCTTCGCGGCCCCAAGCTGCGGGTCAACAAGTTCAAGCCCAAGCGGGGCTACCGTCGCAGGATGGGCCACCGCCAGGAGCTCACGCGCATCCGCGTGACCAAGATCACGAAGGGATAGGGGTAGAGGCATGGCACACAAGAAGGGCCTCGGCTCCTCCAAGAACGGCCGCGACTCGAACCCCCAGTTCCTCGGGGTCAAGATCTTCGCCGGCCAGGTCGTGACGGGCGGCGAGATCCTCGTCCGCCAGCGCGGCTCCCGCTTCAAGGCCGGCGCCGGCGTCGGCATGGGCAAGGACGACACGCTGTTCGCGAAGGCGGCGGGCACCGTGGACTTCAAGACGGGCCGCCGCGGCCGCGTCGTGTCGGTCCTGCCGGACGAAGCGGCTTAGGCCGCCGGCTTCCATCGAGTTTCCGACGCGCCCTGCCTTTTGGCGGGGCGCGTCGTCGTTAAGGCGACCGCCGCCGCCGATCTTCCGCTGTCGCGCCGGTCGGTTGACACGCCTCCACTGCCTCGCAGGGTGCCGGCGGGGTTGGCCGCGGTCGGCGGCAGTGGCGTTGCGATCGCCGTCGCATCGGTCGTGAGGTGCTGGCGGCGTCTCTGTCGCCGCCGGTCCTCCGCCGTCGCGCCGGTCCGAGTGACGCGTGTCCAATCTCCTGTCGGCGCCGTCCAGGTTGGCCGCGGCCGCCGTCTGCGGCCGCCCAGTCGTCCGGTAGCGCAAAATGCGCCGCCGGGATACAATGGGTGTGTGCTCGCCGAGCTTCCCTTCGTGTCCGCCGACGAGATCGCTGCTGAGTACAAGCCTGTCGGCCCCATCACGACGAAGGCCGCGCTTCGGACGTTGAGCCGGAAGGGTGTGATCTCGCTCGGCATCGAGACGAGTCTGAGGGGCGAACGCGGTCTGATGACCGGCTCGCTGCATCTGTACTCCGCGTGCAATCTCGATGCGGTTCGCCTTCACCGGCGGGGGGACGACGCGGCGGCGCTGAAGGTCGCCGTCCGTGCCGGGCAGATCGAGCAGATCGCTGTGCGGGAGCGGGTCGCGCCATGCATCGCGCAGCATTGGCAGCGCACGTCGAGCCTGCGCGAGGCGCTCGTCGGCACGCTGGCCAGCGACGTGGGCCCGGCTCTGCGGCAGATCATCGAGACGACGAGCGACGAGCGCAGCGCGATCAGCGACGACGCGGAGATCGAGAAGCCCTTGTTCGCGTGGATCCTCAAGCTGCATGGCGAGATCGCGGACCTCCGGCTCGACCATGCTGACACCACCTTGCCGCTGCCGACCGCGGACCTGGCGCCCACGATCGCCGCACGGGAGGGCGAGGTCGTCGCGATGCGCTGGCAGCGGGTCGCGCCCGGGAAGACCCTGCTCACGACCGCTCCGGCGATCGACCTGGGCGGCGACGAGAGCCCGTTCGAGCAGCCGTTGCCTTCGGATGCCGCGCGCGTCGACGTGACCCGGGCCCTGGCGGCGAGCCCGACGATCCGGCGACCCCAGCGGATCAAGATCGGCGCCTCGACCTGACGGACGCGTTGCCGACGCCGAGCGCTCGGTACCTCGAGGACGATGATCGCTCGCTGCTGCGCGCGTTCGCGTGCTCGACCGGTCCCTGGTACGAGGACGAGGTCGAGCGGTTCATCCGCGACAGGCTCATCGCTCGGCACGCCGCGCGCCGCCGTCACACCGACCACAGGATCATCGGCCTCGAAGATCCTGAGCGCGGCCTCCTGGCGGTCACGGCGCACGAGTCGGAGCTGACGCGCGCCGGCGACCGCGCGCTCACCTCGACGCTCTGGATCGTCGCCGCGGTGACGACCGAGGTGCGCGGGGCGCTGTTGCCCGACGTCGATCTCGGCGATGGCCGCCCCGTGACGCTGGGCCGCTACCTCGCCGAGGTGACGTTCTCGGACGTGTTCGACACCGGCCGCGACCCGGTCGTCCGCGCGATCGTCGCGCGGGAGAACACCCGGAGCCTGGCGCTGTGTCAGAGGGTCGGGCTCACGATCGAGCAGGCGGACGCCGACCGGCGCTACGTCCAGCGCCTCGGGCTGATCGCGCCGGACTGACCAGACGTCAGTCCCGCCTCCCCGCCTCCACCACCGCGTCCACCAACGCGTGCACGTCCTCGTCCGTCGTCCGGAAGTTCACGAAGCACGGCCGGATCGACACGGCGCCGTCGACGACGGCCGACGCCACCCAGACGCGGCCTTCGCGCTGGAGTCGCCGGACGAGGTTGGTGTTGTGGAGGTTGATGTCGCGGTTGTCGGAGGGGAGGTGTTGGAAGGGCACCACGGAGAGGGGTGGGGGACCGCAGAGCGGTCGCAGCTCCGGGTGGGACTCGATCAACCGGTACAACAACTGGGCGTGGGCGAGGTTGTGCTCGATGGCGGCGCGGAAGGTGTCGGCGCCGTGCGCTCTGAAGGCGAGCCAGAGCTTGAAGGCGCGGAAGGGGCGGCTGTACTCCAGGGTGCGGTCGACCGCGTTGGGCAGCTCGTCGTCGTCCGGCATGTAGGACTTGGCGTGGCCGAACGTCTCCTCCAGCACGTCGGGGTCGCGGACCAGCAGCGCGCCGCAGGCCTTGGGCAGGTACAGCCACTTGTGCGGATCGACGGTCAGGGAGTCGGCGCGGTCGATGCCGCAGAACAACCCGCCAGCCGTCGCGGTCGCCGCCGCGGGCGCGCCGTAGGCGCCGTCGACGTGCAGCCACACGTCGCGCGCCGCGCAGACGTCGGCGAGCATGTCCAGCGGGTCGACGGCGCCGGTCAGCGTGCTGCCGGCGGTCGCCACGACCGCCAGCGGGATCACACCGGCGCTGCGGTCGGCGTCGATCGCGCGCGCGACGGCCTCCACCACGACCCCGCGATCCGGACCCACCGGCAGCGCGCGCACCGCCTCGGACCCGACGCCCAGCAGCTCGGCCGCCCGCACGATCGACGCGTGCGCCTCCGCCGAGCAGTAGATCCCGAACCGCGCCCCGCCGTAGCCGACCCGCCGCGCGTCGGGCACGACCCGCTGCCGCGCGGCGGCCAGCGCCGACACGTTCGACACCGTCCCGCCGCTCGTGAAGTGCCCGTCGGCCGCCGGGTACCCGACGAACGCCGCCAGCCACCGCGTCGCCTGGCACTCCAGCTCGCTCGCGGCCGCCGACCACGACGCCATGTTGATGTCGAACGACGCGGCCAGCGCGTCGGCCAGCACGCCGCTCTCCAGCCCGGACCCGCCGACGAACCCGAAGTACCGCGGCCGGGACTGCGCCAGCGAGCTGTCGAGGATCGCCATCGCCCCGTCGATCGCCCGCGGCAGCGGCATCCCCGCGGCCGGCAGCGGCTCGGCCAGCAGATCGCGGACCGGCGCGCCGCCGTCCGGCTGGTCGGGGCGCGCGTGGCGGAAGCCCGCCCACGCGGTCGCGAGCTCCTGGGACAGCCGGCCCAGCGCGATCGCGTCGGTGCCGGCGAGGCCGAGGGGCGGGCCATCTGAAGACGAGGACACGCGGCCGACGCTACACCCGCGACCAGCCCACCAGGAACAAACAACCGAAGCATCTTCCGCGTACGCGAAACGAAGTTGCGCGCGGACCCTCCAACGCGCACACTTCTTCCATGGACGACCTCGACCGCCAGCTCGTGCAGCTCCTCGTCGCCGACGGCCGTCGCACCCTGGTCGACATGGGCCGCGAGGTCGGCCTCTCCACGCCCGCCGTCAAGCGCCGCGTCGACCAGCTCGAGCGCGCCGGCGTCATCAAGGGCTACACCGCGATCGTCGACCCGGTCGCGCTGGGCTGGACCCTGGAGGCCATCGTCGAGCTGCGCTTCGAGGGCAAGCAGCCGCCGGCCGACGCGCTCCGCTCGCTGCGCGCGGTCCCCGAGATCCTGTCGGCGTTCACGGTCGCCGGCGACTTCGACGTCATCACGCGCGTCCGCGTCCGCGACACCGCGCACCTGCAGGACACCATCAACCGGCTGCGCCGCCGCCCCGAGGTCGTCTCGACCCGGACGACCGTCATCATGGAGGCCGTCATCGACCGGCGGTGAACTGTTGCGTGTGCAACAATTGTCGCCGATGTCCTCTCCCCACGGCTCCGACGCCGCGGCGGCGGCAGCCGCCGCGCGCAACAAGACCCTCGTCCTGGTCCTGTGCTGCCTCGCGCAGTTCATGGTGATCCTCGACGTCTCGATCGTGAACGTCGCGCTGCCGTCGATCCGCGGCGACCTGCACTTCTCCTCCACCGGCCTGCAGTGGGTCGTCAACGCCTACACCTTGACCTTCGCCGGCTTCCTGCTGCTCGGCGGCCGCGCAGCGGACCTCATCGGTCGCCGCGAGGTCTTCGCCGGCGGGCTCCTGCTCTTCGCCTTCGCGTCGCTGCTCGGCGGCATCGCGCAGTCGTCCGGGATGCTGATCGCCGCCCGCGCCGCGCAGGGCTTCGGCGGCGCGGTCGTCGCGCCGGCGACCCTGTCGATCCTCGCCACGACGTTCACCGAGGGCGCCGAGCGCAACCGCGCGCTCGGGCTCTGGGGCGCGATGGGCGGCGTCGGCGGCGCGACCGGCGCGCTGCTCGGCGGCCTCCTCACCCAGACGCTGTCGTGGCGCTGGATCCTCCTGATCAACGTCCCGATCGGCATCATCGCCGCGATCGCCGCGCTGCGCGTCGTCGCGCGCGGCCGCCGCGCCGCCGGGGCCGGCAAGTCCTTCGACCTGATGGGCGCGCTCACCGTCACGGCGGGCCTCGTCGTCCTGACCTACGGGATCGTGGAGACCGACACCCACGGCTGGGGCTCGTCCCGGACGCTGATCACGATCGCGCTCGGGCTGGCGCTGCTCGCGACGTTCGTGCTCATCGAGGGCCGCCTGGCGAAGGCGCCGCTCGTCCCGCTGCGGATCTTCAAGAACCGCCCGGTCACCGGCGCCAACGTCGTCGTCCTGTGCATGGGCGCCGCCGCGTTCGCCATGTGGTACTTCCTGTCGCTCTACCTGCAGCAGGTGCTCGGCTACGACCCGATCGAGGCCGGTCTGGCCTTCCTGCCGATGACGCTGGCGATCGTCGTGACGTCGCAGCTGGCCAGCCGCGGCGTCGGACGGCTCGGGCCCGGCAAGGTCCTGACCTTCGGGATGGTCCTGATCGGGGTCGGCATGATCGGCCTTTCGCACGTCTCGGCCGACGGCTCCTACCTGGCGGACGTGCTCGTGCCGTCGGTCGTGACCGCCGCCGGGATCGGCTTCAGCTTCGTGCCGGTGGCGATCGCCGCGACGCAGGGCGTGAAGGGCCCGGAGGCCGGGCTGGCGTCGGGGCTGGTCAACACCTCGCGGCAGGTCGGCGGGTCGATCGGCCTGGCGCTGCTGGCGACGGTCGCGACGCAGAAGACGAACGACGTGATCGGCGCGGTCGGCGAGAAGCTGGCGCTCACCGAGGGCTTCCGCCACGCGTTCGCGCTCGGCTCGGTCTTCGCGCTGGTCGGGGCGGCGTTCAGCTTCTTCGTCCTGGTCCTCGCCGGCAGGCACGACGCCGAGCGCGCCGCGGCGGCCGCGGCCGAGCGCGCCTAGATCGCCGGAACCCAGGTACCATTCCGCACATGGCGGACCGCCTCGAGGACGTGGTCAACATCGGTCCGGCGCTCGCGCACGACCTGCGGGCGATCGGCGTCGCCGACGGCGACGCGCTCCGGCAGGTCGGCGCGCAGGAGGCGTGGCTGCGCCTGTACGAGGCCGGGTCGCGGGACTGCCTGTCGTCGCTGCTCGCGCTGGAGGGCGCGGTGCGCGGCGTGGGCTGGATGCAGATCGCGCCCGACGAGCGCGACGCGTGCTGCGAGGCGATGCGCGCCGCGCTGGAGAGCGCGCAGCGCAAGCCCGCGGCGACGGGGGGGTAGCGCGGATCCGCGTCGGCCGGCGTGCGCGCCGCACTGGCGAACGCGGAGCGCAAGGCAGCGGCCACGCCGTGGCGCGATCCGTGTCGTCGAGTGTCCCGTAACGGGACGCCAGGCGACACGGGTCAGGAGATGGCCGCGAGCGTGGGCGCCGCCGCGTCCTCCTCGACCGTCGCGTGCGGCGCGACGCCGCGCAGCGTGAGCCACGCGACCGTGGCGGCGATGGCCATCGTCACCCCGGCGCCGACCGCCGCCGCATGCAGCCCGTGGGTGAACGCCTCGCGCGCGGTGGCGAGCAGCGCGTCTCCCGACCGGCCCGGCAGCGTCCGTGCGACCTCGACGGCGCCGCCGAGCGTCTCGTGCGCCGCGCGCGGGACGCCGTCGCCGACGTCGGCGCGGTAGACCGCGGCACCGATGCTGCCGAGCACCGCGACGCCGATCGCGCCGCCGAGCTCCTGCCCGGTCTCGGCCACCGCGCTCGCCGCGCCCGCGCGCTCGGCCGGCGCCGCGGCGAGGATCAGGTCGGTCAGCAGCGTCATCGCGCCGGCCAGGCCCATCGTCGTGATGACCGCGCCGGCCAGGCCGACCGCCAGGCCGTCGTGCGCCGGGACGCGCGTCAGCACCGCGAAGCCGACCAAGGCCAACAGGAAGCACCCCGCGACGACGGCCGCCGGCCGCACGCGCTGGGCCAGCACCATCGCCAGCGGCGCGACGACGCCGACCGACAGCGGCGCCGGCAGCGTCCACAGCGCGGCGGTCAGCGGCGACAGGCCGAGCACCGACTGCAGGTACTGCGTGGTGAACAACGCGAAGCCGACGAGGCCGAGCATGGCCATCAGGTTGACCGCCAGCGCGCCGCTGAAGCGCGGGTTGCGGAACAGCGACAGCTCGATCATGGGGGACGGCAGCGCGCGCTGACGGCGGACGAACGCGACGCCGACGAGCAGGCCGCCCGCCAGGCACAGCACCGGCACGAGCGCGACCCCGTCGACCGCCGCGCGCTGCAACCCGTACACCAACGGCAACATGGTGCACAACGACAGCGCGGCGCTGGGCCAGTCCAGCCAGCCGCCGGCCGGGTCGCGGGACTCCGGCAGCAGCCGCGGCGCGACCGCGACCAAGGCCACCATGACGGGCACGTTGACCAGGAACACCGAGCCCCACGAGAAGTGCTGCAGCAACAGGCCGCCGAGCAGCGGGCCGAGCGCGGAGCCGCCGCTGACGACGCCCGTCCAGATCGCCACCGCCTTGCGGCGCTCGGCGTCGTCGGGGAAGAGGTTGCGCAGCAGCGCGAGCGACGACGGCATGAGCGTCGCGCCGCCGACGCCCATCAGCGCGCGGCACGCGATGAGCTGGTCCGGGGTGGTCGCGAACGCCGCGCACGCGCTCGCGACGCCGAACGCCACGGCGCCGCACAGCAGCACGCGCCGGCGGCCGACGCGGTCGGCCAGCGCGCCCATCGTGACCAGCAGGCCGGCGAGGACGAACCCGTACACGTCGAGCATCCACAGCTGCTGCGTGCCCGAGGGCGCGAGGTCCGCGCTGATGTAGGGGGCGGCGAAGTACAGGATCGTGACGTCCATGGCCACCAGCAGCACGGCCAGGAGCAGGACGGCGAGGCCGAGCCACTTCCCGCGGTCGGAGCGAGGACGGAGGGGGAGAGGGGTCATGGCCGGGCAACCTACACCAGATTCATACGCTTGTATAGGACGTACGTATGAATGGATCGAGCCACTAGACTCACCCGCGTGGGACACCGCGAGGACCTGCTGGACGGCGCGAAGCGCTGCCTCTACGAGAAGGGCTACGCCCGCACGACCGCGCGCGACATCGTCGCCGCGTCCGGGACCAACCTGGCCTCGATCGGCTACCACTACGGCTCCAAGGAGAACCTCCTGAACGCCGCGCTGATGAGCGCGACCGAGGACTTCGCCGACGCGATCGACGCCGCGATGGGCGCGTCGACGCCGGAGGCCGATCCCTACGCCCGCTTCGAGGCGGTCTTCACCCGCATCCTCGAGCAGTTCGCGACCCACCGGCCGCTCTGGAACGCGACGTTCGAGAGCCTGTCCCAGGTCGACCACGCCGAGCCCGTGCGCGCGTTCTTCGCGTCGGTCCAGGGCATGGCCCACCGCGAGCTCAGCCGCCTGTGGTTCGGGACCCCGGACGGCGTCGAGGTCACCGACCCGGCCCAGGTCCAGGTCGGCCAGCTCTTGCAGGCGATCCTCATCGGCCTCATGGGCCAGATGCTCATCGACCCCGCGCAGGCGCCGACGGCCCAGGACCTCACAGCGGCGCTGCGGACGATGTTCGACGGCGCGGCGCCGCCGGCCTGACGCCTACAACAACTACAACAACGCCCGCAGGCGCGCCGCGAGGTCGTCGGGGACCAGCCGGTCCGCGGTCGCCTCCAGCTCGGCCAGCGACCACCACCGCGGCGGCAGCAGGTCTGAGCGCTCGGCCGCGGTGAGCCCCGCGCCGCGCGGCGCGAACGCCGGGACCCGCGCCAGGAACCACCGCTCGCGCTGGTCGTGGTCCACGCCGCGCCAGGTGAACGCGTGCCGGCGCTGCCAGACCTCGACGCCGACGTCCTCCAGCACGTGCCCGGTCTCCTCCAGCACCTCGCGCCGCGCCGCCGCGCGCTCGTCCTCGCCGTCCTCCAGCCCGCCGCCCGCCGGGAACCAGAAGCGCCGGCCGTCGTCCTCGTCGACCGCGCCGAACAGCAGCACCCGCCCGTCCGGGTCCACGAGCAGGACGCGGACGGCGCGGCGCGGCCTCACGTCGGCTGCGCCGTCGGCCGCACCAGGATCTCGTTGACGTCCACGTGCGGCGGCTGGGAGACGGCCCACAGGACCGCGCGGGCGACGTCCTCGGGCTGGAGGCGGCCCTCGCCCGGGCTGTCGAAGAACGGCGTGTCGACCATGCCCGGCTCGATCAGGGTCGTGCGGATGCCGGTGTCGTTGAGGTCGGCGCGGATCGCCTCGCCCATGCCGGTCACCGCCCACTTCGTCGCGCTGTAGAGCGAGCCGGGCAGCGCGCGGCGGCCGGCGACCGAGCCGGTGAGCAGGACGTGGCCGCGGCTCGCCTTCAACGCCGGGATCGCGGCGCGCACGGTGTACGCGGCCCCCAGGACGTTGGTCAGCACCATCGACTTCCAGAACTCCGGCGTCTCCTCCAGCCAGCCGCGCCTGGCGCCGAAGCCGGCGTTGGCGAAGACGACGTCGAGCCGGCCGAAGAGCTCGAGCGCGCTCGCCACGATCGCCTCGTTCTCGCCCCACTCGGTCACGTCGCAGCGCACGGCGACGGCGTGGTCTTCGCCGCCGAGCTCGCCGGCCAGTGCCTGCAGCTTGTCCAGGGAACGGGCGCCGAGCACGACGCGGAACCCCTCCGCGACGGCGGCGCGCGCGGTCGCCGCGCCGATGCCGGAGCTGGCGCCGGTGATCAGGAAGACACGGTCTGCGGCCATCTCACGCTCCTTCCCGGCTACCTTCCCTGCGACACATGCTGTACGACAAGGCACGCATCTACGTCCAGGCGGGCGGCGGCGGGAACGGCTGCATGTCGTTCCGCCGCGAGGCCCACGTGCCCAAGGGCGGCCCCGACGGCGGGGACGGCGGGCACGGCGGGGACGTCGTGCTGCTCTGCGACGACTCCTACCGCGACCTCCAGTCGTTCAAGCGCAAGGCCCACTACAAGGCCGGCCGCGGCCGCCACGGCGAGGGCGCGCTGCGCCACGGCGCCGACGGCGAGGAGCTGGTCGTCCGCGTCCCGCCCGGCACGCAGGTCACGGTCGAGGACACGGCGGAGACGCACGACCTCGTCGTCCCCGGCACGCGCGTCGTCGTCGCCCGCGGCGGCTCGGGCGGCAAGGGCAACAAGAAGTTCGCGGGCTCCACGCGCCAGGCGCCGCGCTTCGCCGAGCGCGGCCTGGAGGGCCAGGACTTCTGGCTGGACCTGCGCCTCAAGCTGCTGGCCGACGTCGGCCTCGTCGGGCTCCCCAACGCGGGCAAGTCCTCCATGTTGGGCCGGCTCACGCGCGCCGCGCCGAAGGTCGCCAACTACCCGTTCACGACGCTGGAGCCGGTGCTCGGCACGCTCGACGGCGACGACCGCCAGCTCGTGCTCGCCGACATCCCGGGCCTGATCGAGGGCGCCGCCGGCGGCGCCGGCCTCGGCCACGACTTCCTCGCGCACGTCGAGCGCACGCGGCTGCTCGTCCACGTCCTGGACCTCGCGCCGCTCGACGGCAGCGACCCGGAGACGAACTACGCGACGATCGAGCGCGAGCTCGCCGAGTACGACGAGCGGCTCGCCCGGCTCCCGCGCATCCTCGCGCTGTCCAAGGCCGACCTCGTCTCGCCCGAGGAGGCGGAGGTCACCGCGCAGGTCTGGCGCGAGCGCTTCGCCGCCGCGGTGCCGGAGACCGAGGAGTGGGAGGAGGCGCCGGAGCCGACGCCGGTGCTCATCACCTCCAGCGCCACCGGCCTCGGCCTCGACGAGCTCGCCGTCGAGCTGTTCCGCCGCGTCCCGAAGGTCGAGGAGGCGCAGCTGCCGCCCGGCCTCGACGCCGCGGACGAGCTCGAGGAGCACCGGACGTTCCGGCCCCGGCCCGCGCGCGGCGGCCGCGCCGGCAAGGACTTCGCGATCGAGCAGGTCGAAGAGGGCCTGTGGCGCGTGGCCGGCGACTCCGTCGACCGCCTCATCGCCCGCCACGACATGGAGAACCTCGACGCGCTCGCCCACGTCGAGCGCCGCCTGCACCGCATGGGCGTCATCCGCGCGCTGGAGGCCGAGGGGTTCGAACCAGGAGACGACGTCGAGATCGGCGGCGTCGTGTTCGAGCTGGATCCCTCGTAGGCTTCGCGCCCGCGAATGGCCCGCCACGTCATCAAGCTCGGCTCCGGCATCACCGCGTCCGACGACGGCGCGCTGCGCGCCGACGTCCTGGCGGCGATCTGCGACGAGGTCGCGGCGCGGCGCGCGGCGGGCGATGACGTCGTCGTCGTCTCCAGCGGCGCGATCGTCCGCGGCCTCGACACGATGGGGATCGCCGGGCGGCCCCACGCGATCGAGGACCTCCAGGCCGCCAGCGCGATCGGCCAGGGCCGGCTGTTCCGGTTCTACGACGAGCTGCTCGCCGCGCGCGGCGTCACGGCCGCGCAGGTGCTCCTGACGTTCTTCGACCTCAGCCACCGCACGCACTACCTCAACGCGCGCCAGGCGCTGCGGCGCCTTCTGGACTGGGGCGTCGTCCCGATCATCAACGAGAACGACACGACCGCGACCGACGAGATCACCTTCGGCGACAACGACTTCCTCGCCGCGCAGGTCGCGATCCTGGTCGACGCCGACAAGCTGGTGCTGTTGACCGGCGTCGACGGCGTGTACACCGGCGACCCGCGGACCGACCCCGACGCGCGGATCGTCCGCGAGATCACCGACTTCGACACGCTCGACGAGCAGGCGGCGATCGGCGACTCGACCTCGACGCTGGGCAGCGGCGGGATGCGCTCGAAGGTCGTCGCGGCCGAGATGGCGACCGCGGCCGGCATCCCCGCGGCGATCGTCAACGGGCTGCGCCACGAGGCGCTCGGCGCGGTGCTGGGCGGCGCGACCGACGAGGGCACGCACTTCCCGGCGCGGTCGCTGGGCATCTCGAGCTTCAAGCTGTGGCTGCGCTACGCCAAGCCCTCGCACGGGACGGTCGTCGTGGACGCGGGCGCCGCGCGGGCGCTGCGCGAGGGCGGGACGTCGCTGCTGCCGGTCGGCATCGTCGAGGTCGTCGGGTCGTTCGCCGCGGGCGACGCCGTCGAGGTCCGCGAAGGCGGCGCGGAGGGCGTGCTCCTGGGCAAGGGCATCGCCAACCTCGGCGCCGCCGAGCTGCGGCGCGTCATGGGCCTGCAGTCCTCCGCGGCGCGCGAGCTGCTCCCGCGCGCCGCCGAGGAGGCCGTGCACCGCGACTACTTCGTCTTGGCGTAGCGCTGGGCGACGATCGCCGGCTGCTCGGAGACCGCGCCGTCGGCGAGGTCCCACGCCAGCCGCAGGTACTGCGCGTGCGTCCAGGCCAGCGGCGTGGCGCTGAGCGTCGGCGTCCCGGGCTCGAAGCCGGGCTGGCCGCTGGGCGGGTTCTGGTCCCAGACCTGCTCGGGCAGCATCCCGGACGGCGTCGCCGCGTTGGTCATCGCGCGCAGCTGCTGGGCCGCCGCCGCGCCGTCGCCCGTTGCGATCTGCGCCTCGCCGCGCTCGCCGTTGAGCAGCGGCCACGCGCGGCCGGTCGTCGTGCGCGAGTCCGGCGCCTGGTCGAAGTCCCACGGCCGGCCGTCGGCGAACTCGCCGTAGCCGTCGAACATCGCGCGGTGCCAGAAGAAGCCGCGGGCGGTCTGGAACCCGAGTTGTTCATCAACCACCTTCTCCGAGTTGACGACGTCGGGATCGTCGGCGGGCAGGACGCCGAGGCGGACGAGGTCCAGGAAGCTCGGATCGACGACCGTGCGCTGGTCGGCGGCCGACGGGCCGCCGTCGCCGGTGGAGTACGTCGTCGTCTCGGAGTCCGGGTTCCCGTCCTTGGTCAACCGCAGGAAGTACGGCTGCGACGAGTACGGGCCGGTCGTCGTCATCGTCCAGGACTTGACCTTGGACTGCCAGTCGTCGGCGGTCGCGAGGTACTTGGCGGCGCTGGCGTCGTCGCCGTTGGCCTTCGCGATGTCGGCCGCGCAGACCAGGCCGGCGATCTCCGACGCGATCGTCGCGGGCGAGTAGCCGTCCTGGTTCTCCCACCGCTCCATCGGCGACCACGGCGCGGTGTGGCCGGTGGCGGGGTCCTTGTAGGACAACAGGAAGTCGGCGGCGCGCTTGACGTGCGACCACGTCGACGCGTCGGTGCGGCCGAGCTGGTGGGCCAAGATCATCGGGAACGCGACCTCGTCCATCTGCAGGCCGGTCCAGACCGGCGTGCCGTCCGGCTTGGAGTTCTGCGGGAACGAGCCGTCGGCCTTCTGCTGCGTGGTGAACAGCCAGTCCAGCGCGCGGTTGGCGCCGGCGGTGTCGCCGGCGGCGATCAGGCCGGTGGCGATCTGGTACAGGTCGCGCGACCACACCAGGTGGTACGGGCCCGAGGGCACGAGCGTCGCCCAGCGCCACGGCATCGTCGGCGAGGCGACGTAGGCGCCGCGGTGCGTCTTGTCCTCGGAGGCCGCGAGGACCATGACCGAGGTGGCGTACAGGTCGCGCTCGTCGTTGGAGGTCAGCGAGCGCGGCGGGCGCTTGAGGCCGCGCAGGTAGTCGCGCCAGCCGCCGGCGTAGCGGGCGAGCGTGGCGGCGAACGGGCGCTGGAGCGACGCGCGGGCGGACGCGAGCGCGCTGGCGGCGGCGTCGCCGAAGCCGAGCGCCAGCGTCGTGCGGCCGCCGCGGTCGACGGCCAGCCGGCCGGCCTGGACGACGGCGCCGGGCCCGGCCGAGTCATAGGCGTTGCCGATGACGTCGGCGTCGGCGACGCCCTGGAAGTTGTTGGTGGTCTCGGTGAACGCGGGGCTCGCGGTCAGCGCGCTGGCGCCGGACGCGGCGTCGGTGGCGACGAGGTCGCTGCCGGCGCTGCGGGCCGTGTCGTCGGTCCGCGTGTCGTTGAGCGCGGGCTCGTACAGCGCGTAGGCGGCGTAGCGCTTGCGGTCGCGGGCCGTGAACCGCACGTCGGCCAGGACGGTGGCGCGCGCCGGGTCGGTCACGTAGGTCGCCGTCAGCGTCCAGGCGCGGCCGGGGCCGGTCTGCGTCTGGGCGAAGGTCAGGCTCTTGCTGTCGACCTGCCGGGTGCTGACGTCACCGGCCGCGACCGCGCCGGAGCGCGTGTCGCGCATGACGAAGCGCAGCGCGCGCGAGGCCGGCGTCGCGAGGTCGGGCCAGTAGACCTCGCCGAGGCCGCCCTCCTTCTGGACCGTCGCCCAGACCTTGCTGTCGGTCGTGGTGGAGGTGACGAAGCCGGTCTTGTCGGACCCCTGGTAGCCGTTATCGGGGCCGGGCCCGCCTGGCGCGGGCGCCGCGGAGGCGGCGGCGGCGAAGATCAAGGCGCCGACGAGCGACGCGCACAGCAGGCGGACCGTCTGGGACATGTCCGGCGCGTACCCGTGTTGTACGGGTCGAATCCGATCGCGGTCAGGAGAATGCCCCCGTGTATCGGATGCGGGGTACATTTTGTACATGGCCATCGCGACCCCGTCCGTCACCGACGTCTGCCGCGCCGCGCGCGCCGCGTCGCGCCGGCTCGCGACGCTGGCCACCAACGAGAAGGACGCGGCGCTGCACGCGATCGCCGACGCGCTGATCGCGCGGACGCCGGAGATCCTCGAGGCCAACGCGCGCGACCTCGACGCCGGGCGCGAGGCGGGGCTGTCGGCCGCGCTGCTGGACCGGCTGCTGCTCGACGAGGCGCGGGTGGCCGCGATCGCGGCGCAGGTCCGGGACATCGCCGCGCTGCCCGATCCGGTCGGCGAGGTGCTCGACGGCTTCCGCCTGCCCAACGGCCTGGACGTCGCCAAGACGCGCACGCCGCTGGGCGTCGTCGCGGTCGTCTACGAGGCGCGGCCGAACGTCACGATCGACGCCGCCGCGCTGTGCCTGAAGTCCGGCAACGCGATCGTGCTGCGGGGCTCGTCCAGCGCGACGCACTCCAACGCGGTCCTCGCCTCGATCGCCGCCGAGCACGCGCCTGAGGGCGCGATCGGCCTGGTCGCCGGCGGCGGGCGCGAGGAGCTCGCCGAGCTGGCGACGCAGGACGACTACGTCGACCTCATCATCCCGCGCGGGGGCGAGGGGCTGAAGCAGGCGCTGACCGCGGTCGCGACCGTCCCCATGATCTTCGCGGCGTCGGGCAACTGCCATGTGTACGTGGACGCGGACGCGGACCTCGCGATGGCGCGCGAGATCATCGTCAACGCCAAGACGCAGCGGCCGGGCGTGTGCAACGCGGCCGAGACGCTGCTCGTGCACCGCGACGTCGCCGGCGCGTTCCTGCCGCAGGCGCTGGCCGCCCTGCGCGGCGCGGGCGTCGAGCTGCGCGGCGACGAGCGCGTCCGCGCGCTGGACGGCGACGTCCTGGAGGCCACCGACGCCGACTGGGACACCGCGTTCCTGGCGCTGGTCCTCGCGGTCGGCGTCGTGGACTCGGTCGAGGACGCGATCGACCACGTCAACCGCCACGGCAGCGGCCACAGCGAGGCGATCGTCACCGCGTCCTACGCGAGCGCCCGCGCCTTCGAGCTGGGCGTCGACGCCGCCTGCGTGTACGTGAACGCCTCGACGCGCTTCACCGACGGCGGCGAGTTCGGCTTCGGGGCGGAGATCGGCAACTCGACGCAGAAGCTCCACGCGCGCGGGCCGATCGGCCTGCGCGAGCTGTGCTCGTTCAAGTACGTCGTGCGAGGAGCCGGGCACGTCCGCTGAGCCGGACCGCCGCCGCCTCGGGCTCCTGGGCGGCACGTTCAACCCGCCGCACCTGGCTCACCTGCTGGCCGCCCAGGAGGCGTACGACCAGCTCGGGCTGGACCAGGTCCTGCTGATCCCGGTCGCGACGCCGCCGCACAAGGAGGCGTCCGGCGACCCCGGCGCGGAGGCGCGGCTGGAGCTCTGCCGGGTGGCGACCGACGGCGACGACCGGCTGGCCGTGAGCGACGTCGAGGTCGTCCGCGGAGGTGCGTCCTACACGGCCGATACCCTCCGCGCACTTCATGCGACGTGCCCTGGAGCGGAGCTCACGTTCATCGTAGGAGGGGACATGGCCTCGAGCCTGCCCACCTGGCGTGAGCCCGCGGAGGTCGTGCGGCTGGCCCGGATCGCGGTGGCCGAGCGCGAGGGCGCGCGGCGCGGCGATATCCTGGAACGCCTTGGAACGATCCCCGGCGCCGTCGAGCGGGTCGACTTCTTCGACCTGCCGCGCATGGACATCTCATCCTCGCTGATCCGGCGGCGGGTGGCCGCCGGCCGGCCGATCCGGTACCTGGTCCCCGACAGGGTGGCCGAGTACATCGCGCAGCACGGGCTCTACCAGAGCTCGGTGGGTATCCCATCATCAGCATGACCACGGAGGAAGCGTCGTCTTGCCCAGCCAGACCGTGCAGCACCCCGACCAGCAGACCCCCGAAATGACCCCGGAGCGCCTCGCGCAGCTCGCCGCGTCCTACGCGGCGGACAAGAAGGCGATCGACCTCAACGTCCTCGACCTGCGCGGCGTGTCGAGCTACACCGACTTCTTCGTCGTGTGCTCCGGCAACACCGACCGGCAGGCCAAGGCCATCCACGACGCGATCCACGAGGGTCTGAAGAAGGACCACGGCATGTTGCCGCGGCGCGTCGAGGGCACCGGCGAGGCCCGCTGGATCCTGATGGACTACTTCGACATCGTCGTGCACGTCTTCGTGCCCGAGGTCCGCGACTTCTACCGCCTCGAGCAGCTCTGGGGCGACGTGCCGCGCCTCGACGTCGAGCTGGAGGACGTCCCCAGCCGCTGAGCCGCCCACTTTGTGGCGGCGGTGACAACTTCTCCGTCCTGATTGGCGCCGCGCGGGCCAAGACCGTGCGCGGCGCCGCGCATAGGCTCGGCCGCGGTATTGGGGTCGAACAGGAGGAGGAGAGGTGCAGTCCAAGGTCCGACGGCTCATCGGAGCCGTGCTGTTCGTCTGCGCGCTCGGCGGTGGGGTCACCGCCACGGCGTTCGCGGACAACTACGTCGCCCTCGGCGACAGCTACTCGTCGGGGACGGGAACGCGGGACTACTCGCTGAACTCGAGCTGCCAGCGCGGCCCGTACGCCTACCCGGCGCTCATCAAGGCCGACCGGCCGAACACCACGCTGACGTTCGTGGCGTGCTCGGGCGCGAAGACGACCGACGTGCTGGCCAACCAGGTGCAGTCGCTCAGCACGTCCACCAACATCGTGACGATCACGATCGGCGGCAACGACGCCGGGTTCTCGAACGTCATCACGTCCTGCGCGTACCCGCTCGTCAGCTGCAACGGCGACATCACCACCGCGCAGAACTACATCAACAACTCGCTGCCGGCCGCGCTGAACGCGGTGTACACGCAGATCAGGACGCGGGCGCCCAACGCGAGGGTCGTCGTCCTCGGCTACCCGCGCCTCTTCATGGGCGTGGACTGCAACGCGGGCACGTTCTTCTCGACCGACGAGATGACCAAGCTCAACGCGACGGCCGACATGATGAAGAACGTCATCGCGGCCCGGGCGGCGGCGTACGGGTTCACGTTCAAGGACGCGATCCCGGCCTTCACGGGCCACGCGGTGTGCTCGTCGACGGAGTGGCTGAACGGGCTCTCGAACCCGGTCGGCGACAGCTACCACCCGAACCGCACGGGCCACAAGTCGGGCTACGAGGCGCTGGTGCGCTCCGTGATCGGCTGAGCCTGAGTCGCTCGCGCGCGAAGGACGACCTCGAGCTCGAAGCGGGCCTCGGGGTCGTCCAGCGCGTCGCCGAGCAGCTCTCGGAGCCGCGCCAGGCGGTAGCGGACGGTCTGGGGGTGGACGTGCAGGTCGGCGGCCATCCTCGGGCCATTGCCGCGCCGGCGCAGGAAGGCGAGCAGCGTCTCCTCCAGGCGCGCCCGCGAGCGGGGCGGCAGCGCGGCGAGCGGCTGCAGGCGCAGGCGCGCGAGGTCGTCGACCAGGGACGGGTCCTCGGCGAGCAGCAGCTCCAGGAGATGGTCGTCGGCCGCACAGAGCCCCGACGAGCCTGCGCCGCGCAGCCGCCAGAGGTCGCGGGCGCGGGCCCAGCTGCGGGCGGCCTGGTCGGGCGCGACGGTCGGGCCCAGCGTCGCGGGCGCGCCGTCCAGCGCCCGCTCCAGCATCGCGCGGCGTCCCGGCCCGTCGGGGTCCGGGACGATCAGGCAGGTGACGCCGTCGACCGTGCCGGCCACGACGTCGGCCGGCACCCGGCGGCTCCCGGCGTCCGGGCCGAGCGCGACGGCGGCCAGCGCGCGGGGGACCGACCAGCCGGCCTCCTGCGCGGCGCGGTCCAGCGCCGGCCGGTCGGCGGCCGGGTCGGCGACCAACAGCGACAACAACCGCGCGCGGCGGCGCTCGACCTCGCCGGCGGCGGCGGCCTGCGCGGCGACGAACCCCTCGACGGTCGCGGCCGCGATCTCGTCGAGGTAGGCGAACAGCGCGTCGGCGAGCACGGCGAGCGTCGCCGCCTCGGCGTCGGCCGCCGTCGCGACCGCCGCGATCCGCCTCCACACCACGCGCGCGCCGAGGTGGTAGCCGGCCTGCAGCTCGTCGAGGCTGTGGCCGGAGCGGAACCAGCGCTCGCCGACGGCGAAGTACAGGGCGCGGTCGGCGCCGACGGTCGGCGGGCGGTGCTCGATCACGCCCGCGAAGTCGTGCAGCGCGTCGGCCACGGCCCGGACGACGTCGCGGCCGAACGCGCCGTCGAGCGTCCGGTAGGCCGGGATGGCGGGGCCGAGGACGTCGACCAGCTCGTCGGCGATCCCCGGGATCGCCGCGCAGACGAGCGCGCCGAGGTCCGTCGGCAGCGCGTGCCACGGCCGCGGCGGCGCGTGCGGGTCGATCGCCATGGCCCCACTCTCGCCGACCGACGCACCGGAAGGCAACACGACGCGTAGGCTCGGTGCATGAGCAGCGAGGCCCGTCCCATGCGCGACCTGCCGGAGTTCCGCCTGGAGGCGTACTTCTCGCGCTGGGAGTTCGAGGCGAAGTACCACCTCACGGCCTCGGACGCGGAGTCGTGGACCGTCGGGGAGCTGCTGGACCTCGCGGGCCCGGACGCGCGCGCCGAGCTGGAGGGGCTCGCGCTCGGCTACACGCCGACGTGGGGGACCGACGCGCTGCGCGCGGCGATCGCCGACACCTACAACTTCGTCTCGCCCGAGCACGTCCTGGTCTTCGCGGGCGCGCAGGAGGCGTTGTACTGGGCCCTGCAGGAGCTGCTCGCGCCGGGCGACCACGCGATCGTGACCGTGCCCAACTACCAGTCGCTGGAGTCGATCCCGCTGGCGGTCGGCGCGGCGGTCGACGGGCTGGCGCTGCGGGCGGAGGACGGCTGGGCGCTCGACCTCGACGCGCTGGAGGCGCTGCTGAAGCCCGAGACGCGCGTGATCGCGGTCAACTTCCCCAACAACCCGACGGGCGCGGTCCCGGACGCCGAGGCGTTCCGGCGGCTGGCCGAGATCTGCGACGAGCGCGGGATCGTGCTGTTCAGCGACGAGGTCTACCGCGGGCTGGAGCAGGACCCGGCGCGCACGCTGCGCCAGGCGGCGGACCTGTCGGCGCGCGCGGTGTCGCTCAACGTCATGTCCAAGGCCTACGGGTTGCCGGGCCTGCGGATCGGCTGGCTGGCGTGCCGCGACCACGGGCTGCTGGAGCGCCTGGAGCGGCGCAAGCACTACACCTCGATCTGCTCGGCCGGGCCAAGCGAGCACCTGGCGACGCTCGCGCTGCACCACCGCGACGCGCTCCTCACGCGCAACCGCGGGATCGTCGCCGACAACCTGCCGCGCTTCGCCGCGTTCTTCGCGCGGTTCGCCGACCGGTTCGAGTGGACGCCGCCGCAGGGCGGGTGCGTGGCGTTCCCGCGCCTGACGACCGGCGAGCCGGCGAGCGCGTTCTGCCGCCGTCTGGTCGAGGAGGCCGGCGTCCTGCTGCTGCCGGCCGACGTCTACGCCTCGGACCTCGCGCCGGTGCCGGAGGACCGGTTCCGGATCGGCGTCGGGCGCCGCGACCCCGACGCGGCGCTGGCGGCGTTCGCGGACTTCCTGGAGTGAGGCGTCAGCCGCCGACGGCGACCCCGACGACGCGGACGTTGCCGCTCGTCGAGACCCCGATGGACGATCCGGTGGTCTTCTGCCCCATGGCCACCGTGTAGGTCCCCGCTGCGAGGCTCCCGGTGAGGCCCATGGCCGTGATCGTGGTGGAGGCGTTGGAGTTCGCCTCCGACGTGATGCTGTCGAAGGCGCCGGGGACCGTCGCGCCGTCGACCGTCACGCCGATCGTCAGCGTGCAGGACGCCCCGCCGCACTGCACCCCGAAGCTGCCGGTGGCCAGGACGAGGATCTTGCCGGGCTGGTCGAGCGTGACGGTGGTCGTGCTGCCGATCGGACCGGTCAGGCCGGCCGGTGTGATGGTGGTGTTGAAGCCGCCCACGGAGGCGGAGGTCGGGCCGGGCGCGCCGGTGTCGCCCTTGGGGCCGGGCGTGCCGGTCGCGCCGGTGTCGCCGGTAGCGCCGGTAGCGCCGGTGGCACCCGTGGCGCCGGCCGCGCCCCTCGCGCCCGTCGCTCCCGCGTGGCCCGTCTTCGCGAGCTTCGCCCGCACCGACTTGGACAACTTGACCTCGCTCACCGACGCCTTGCGCAGCTGGGCCGTGCCGACACTGTCGCGCGGGAGCTTGACGGCGGCGTACGACGTCCCGCCGAGCGCGATGAACAGCGCGAGCAGGCCGATGTGGTGGCGCTTCAGGTACTCGATCATTGCGGCGCGGCAGCTTACTTGCGCGCCTTGACGGCATCGTGCCGTCAGGCGATCAGGCGAACTGCAGCTCGAGCCCGCCGAGCGGGCCCGCGTCCACGCGCAGCAGCTGGCCGAGGCGCACCGGCTCCAGCGGCAGGGCCGAGCCGGCGAGGATGACGTGGCCCGCCTCCAGGCGCGCGCCGCGGCGGCCGAGCTCGTCGGCGACGAACCGCGTCACGTCGCCGAGGTCGCCGATGATCGCGCACGGGTCCGGCTGGCTGCCGTAGGGCGTGCCGTCCAGCGCCGCGGTCACGGTCACGCCGCGCGCGTCGCCGCCGGCGCGCGCCGGGTCGAACGCGCCGAGGACGTAGTGGCGGTGGAAGAGGCCCTCGGCGACGATGTCCTCGAGGTCGTCGAACGGCCGGTCCAGGTCGACGACCTCGATCGCGGCGCCCACGGCCGCGATCGCGTCCCGCGCGTCCTGGACGGTGCCGCCGGGCGCGACGCCGGCGCCGACGTGGATCGTCAGCTCGGCCTCGAGCATCGGCTTGACCCAGCGGCCGACCTCGATCGTCGCCCCGCTGGGCAGCTCGGTCGCGTCCGTCAGCCCGCTGACGAGCGGCTGGTCGACCCGCGCGGCCGCCTGCGCGGCCGGCGTCGAGAACGCGACCTTCCACCCGCGCGGCGTCGCCCCGCCGGCCACCGCGGCGTCGCGACGGGCGAGCTGGCGGGCCATCCCGCGGGCGATCTGTGCCTCGGACATGGCAGGCACCCTACGAGAAGCCGGCGACCTGCCTATGCGTCATGAGGTCGTTCGTGAACGGCACCCGTCGCCGGACGTTCTCCCTACATAGGCCGAAGAAGGACGTTCGATGCTCAGGATGAGGCGTGTCGTGTTGATCAGCTGCGTTGCGGCCAGTCTGGTCTTCGTCGCCACGGCCTCGGCGACGCCGGCAACGCCGACGATCACGGTCAAGCAGACCACCGCGCTCGCGGCGACGCTCACGAGCAGCACCGGGACGGCGTGGGCGTGGACGGTGGTCGACGCCGCCGGCGCGACCGTCACCAGCGCCGCCACGAACCCGCTGACGGTCAAGGTGCCCGCCGCGGGCAACTACACGGCCAAGCTGGACGCGACCGACGCTGACCCCGTGAACACCGCGCCGGCCCATGCGGAGCTCACCTTCCACGTCTACGACAAGCCCGTGGCGAACTTCACGTACTCGGCGCAGCCCGACGGGACGATCAAGTTCGTCGACGCCTCGACCAAGGAGCCGACCACCTGGGCGTGGACGTTCCCGGGCAGCACCACCCCCGTCAAGGCGCAGGCCCCGCCGCCCCAGAGGCTCGCGCCGGGGAACTGGACCGTGTCGCTGAAGGTCACCAACGCCGCGGGCAACAACACCATCTCGCTCCCGGTCGTCGTCAACGGCCCGCCGCAGCCGGTCCTCACGGTCACGTCCAGCATGGCGGCGATCGACGCGCCGGTCCTCCTGGACGCCAGCCGCTCGACCGACCCCAACGGGGACCCGCTGACCTACGCGTGGGACCTCAACGGCGACGGCCAGTACAGCGACGGGACCGGGCCCCTGCAGTCGGTGAGCTACCCCAAGCCGGGCCAGTACCGCGTCGGGGTGCAGGTCAGCGACAACCACGGCGCGAGCGCCACCGCCGTGGCGGCGATCACCGTCGTCGCCGACCAGGCGCCCGTGATCTCCTTCTCGAACAGCCCGGAGCAGCCGGTGGTCGGCGCGAACGTCGACTTCACCGCCACCGCGTCGGATCCGGACGGCAGCGTCGCGAAGATCGAGTGGGACCTCGACGACGACGGCCTGTTCGACGATGCCGCCGGCGCGCGCGCCAGCTGGACCTTCGCCACCGCCGGCGCCCATCGCGTGGCCGTCCGCGCGGTGGATGACCGGGGCGTCTCGACGGTGGCCTTCCGCTCGCTGGCGGTGGCCGCTCCGGGGCTGACCAACCAGCCGGGGACGGATCCGTCCCCACAACGCTCGGCGTCGGGTCCGGCCCCCATCCCCACCGGCCCGGCGTCGAGCTCTTCTACCCATGCCCCGCTGCTGGCGCCGTTCCCCGTGGTCCGCATCCGCGGGTCGGTGTACCGCGGGGACGTCCGGATCACGCTGCTCAGGGTGCAGGCGCCGCTGGGCGCGA
Source organism: Baekduia sp. (assembly GCA_036518975.1). Classification (GTDB taxonomy): domain Bacteria; phylum Actinomycetota; class Thermoleophilia; order Solirubrobacterales; family Solirubrobacteraceae; genus Baekduia. Next base: position 2,398 of record DATDMD010000199.1, on the reverse strand, counting down.
CGATCCGCGTGCGCTGCCGCGGCGGCAGCTGCGCGGCCAAGCACTCCGACGTCCGCCTGAAGGCCGCGCGCGCGGCGGTGCGCGTCAAGTCGATCGAGCGGCGCGCGCTGAAACCGGGCACGGTGATCGAGGTGCTCGTGACCGCGCCGAACCGGATCGGCAAGTACACGAGGTTCACGATCCGGCGCGACGCCTCGCCGTCGCGGAGCGACCTGTGCCTGACGCCCGGACGGACCAAGCCGACCGCATGCCCGCTCGCGTGAGACCCAGCAAGTCGGCCGGGCGGATGGTCTGCGCGCTCGCGCTCACGGGCGCGGTGGCGGGCGGGCTCGCGGGGGCGGTGATCGCCGGCCGCGGGGCGCCCGACGACATCTCGCCCGCCGAGGCGTCGCCCGTCCGCGCGGCGCGGATCGACCAGGCCGTCGCGCAGCAGCCGGACGCCGTCGCGCCGTCGCGCCGCGCCGCGACGGCGAAGACGCCGCGCGCGCACCGCCACGCGCGCAAGGCCGTGGCCACGCGGCATACGGCGTCGCCCGCGCACCACAAGAGCGCCGTGCGCGTGAAGCCGGCCCGGTCGGTCGCCCCGGCGCCGCGGAAGCCCGCCGCCGTCGCGCGCCCGCGGCCCACCGTGCAGCGTGACGCGCCCAGGCCGGCCCGGACGGCGCCGGCGCCCGCGCGCAGGACCCCCGTGGCGTCGCGGCCGACGCCCGCCGCGTCCACGCCGGCGCCCAAGCCCACGCCGGCGCCCAAGCCGACCCCGAAGCCGACGCCCAAGCCCGCGCCCGCGCCGAAGCCGGCGCCCACGCCCAAGCCCGACCCGGCGCAGCCGATCTCGACGTTCGACGACTCGGGTTGATCACCGCCCTGGCGGCGCCGCACCTGGCAGTGGCAGCTGACGGGCCGGCTGGACCTGTCGGTCGACGCGCAGCTCTACGACGTCGACCTCTTCGACACGCCGGCCTCGACCGTCGCCCAGCTCCACGCCCAGGGCCGGCACGTCGTCTGCTACCTCGACGCCGGGACCTACGAGCCCGGGCGCCCGGACTCCGGGGCCTTCCCCGACAGCGTCAAGGGCGCGGCCGTCGAGGGCTGGCCCGGCGAGCGCTGGCTCGACATCCGGCGCCTCGACGTGCTGGGACCGATCATCGGGAAGCGCCTGGACCTCTGCCACGCCAAGGGCTTCGACGGGGTCGAGCCCGACAACGTCGACGGCTCCTCGAACCACAGCGGGTTCCCGCTCAGCGCGTCTGACCAGCTCGCGTTCAACCGCTTCGTCGCCACGGCGGCGCACGCGCGCGGCCTCTCGGTCGGCCTCAATTCGACGAGCAGTGCTACCAGTACGACGAGTGCGACACGCTGGCGCCCTTCGCGCGCGCCGGCAAGGCGGTGCTGATCGCCGAGTACGAGCTCGAGCCCTCGGCGTTCTGCGCGCGCGCCCGCGGCGCCGGCTCCTCGGCGATGCGCAAGCACCTGGACCTCGACGCGTGGCGGCAGGCGTGCTGATCGACGCCGCCGCCCCGCGCCGGGGCCCAGGTCTCTCGGATCAGTAGTTGCAGTACATCGTCCCGGAGCCGGCCGCCGCGGCGCCCGTCGTCCCCGCGTTGACGTACTGCCACTGGTAGTCCGGGTCGCCGCCGACCCAGTAGACGACCTCATAGACGCCCACCGCGCTGATCCCCTGACCGGTTGGGATCGCGATCGGACCCTGCGTCCACGGCACCGGCGTCGGCGTGCCTCCCGGATGGAACTGCGCGATCCCGCCCACCGTGGCGGTCCACGTCGCCCAGCTTCCCACGCCCTCGCCGCCGGTTCCGAACCAGTGCCAGCCGCCGGCCGGCGTATACCACGCGATCCAGCCGCGCGTCGAGATCGGCGTCGGCGTCGCGGTCGTGAAGTCCGGCTCGACGAGGTAGGCCTGCGGCGCGCCCGAGCTGTCGGAGCACTGCAGGTGGCCGTCGGTCCAGAACCCCTTGGCCGCGTCGCTCGACCGCCCGGCGCGCAGCTGGATGTACAGCTTCGACGCCTTCCCGGCCTGGGTGACGCCGACCGTCGCCGCGACCGTCTGGCGCCGCGCGAGCCGCTTGGCGACCTTCGACGACACCTTCAGCCGCGCGGTCGCGCGGTTCGACGCGCAGCGGTAGCCCGCGCGGGCCAGCGGCGCCTTGGAGATGATCTTGGCCGTGACCCGCACCGAGCCGCTCTGCTGGCAGGCCAGCGGGAGCGAGAACGTGCGCTTGGCCCGGTTGAGCGTGACCGGCGCGTTGCCGAGCAGCCCTGGACCCGTGACGCCGCCGGGGATGGCACCGGGCGTCCCCGGCGGCACGTCGGCCGGCGCCGTGCCCGGCGGCGCCGGCAAGTCTCCGCCGTTGCCCGGCGGCGGGCCGGGTGGGGCCGGCGG
>DATDMD010000198.1:0-3469 GCA_036518975.1 Baekduia sp. | reverse complement strand
CACCCGATTTCTTGCCGATCCAACCAGGATCGGCGGCGAAATCGTGCGGCGTCAGGCCTCCGCCCGGACCGCCGATCGACCGGACCGTCTCGTGGAATAACCCATCTAGACGCCGAGCTCGGCCATCAGCTTGCGCGGCAGCCCGCCCGCACCCAACAGCCCCGGGCCGACGTGCGTCCCGATCACCGGCCCGATCTCGGACACGAACACCGGCTCGGTCCCGTAGATCTCGCGGCCGCGCTCGACCAGCTTCTCGGCCTGCTCGTGGGCCTGGATGTGCTGGACGACCCAGCCGTCGGCGCCGTCCTCGTGCCGGGCCTTCAAATAGTCCACCATCCGCTCGAACGCGCGGCCCGAGGTGCGGACGCGCTCGACCGGCGTGATCTCGCGGTCGATCGTGAGGATCGGCTTGATCTTCAGCGCGCCGCCGAGCCACGCCTGCGCGGTGCCGATGCGGCCGCCGCGCTTGAGGAACTCGAGGGTGTCGACCGCGAACCAGATCTTCATGGCGTCGGCCGCGGCGTTGGTCCGCGCGACGACCGCGTCGAGGTCGGCGCTGGTGCTGGCCGCGGCGGCTGCCGCCAGCGCGCACAGCCCGATGCCGCCGCAGGCGGTGCGCGTGTCGATGACCTCGACCCGGCGGCCCGGGAACTTGGTGGCGATCTCGGTCGCCGCCTGGCGCGCGGTCTCCGGCGTGCCGGAGATGCCGCCGGCGATGTGGACCGAGATGATGTCCTTGCCCTGCTCGGCGAGCGGCTCGTAGACCGCCAGGAAGTCGCCGATCGACGGCTGCGACGTGGTCGGCAGCTGGTCGAGCTGGCGCAGGCGCTCGTAGAAGGCGTCGAAGTCCGGGAGCTCGGACTCGCGCTGGGCGCCGCCGTCGAGGTTCACGTACAACGACACCTCGTGGATGTCGTTGGCCTGCAGCAGCGCGCGCGGCGCGTAGTGCGTGGTGTCGGTGACCACGGCGACCTGGGACATGGGTGGTGAGCCTACGGGTTCGCGTCCTGGCAGGATGCGTTGCAGATGTCCATCACGCTCGTCACCGGCGCGACCGGGCAGATCGGGTCGCACGTCGTGCGGGCGCTGGTCGCGCGCGGCGATCAGGTCCGCGCGACCGCCGCCCCGAACGCCATCCTCGACGCGCTGGCGGGGCTCGACGTCGAGGTCGTGACCGCCGACGTCACCGAAAGGCGCGACATGCGCCGCGCGCTGAAGGACGTCGACCTGATGTTCCACGTCGCGGGCGCCACGCCGCTGCGCGCCGGCTGGGATGAGCTCTACCGGGCCAACGTCATCGGGACGCGCGTCGCGCTGGAGGAGGCGCTCGCCGCCGGCGTCGAGCGCGTCGTGCACACCAGCGCGGTGGCCGCGATCGGGCCCGCCGACGGCAAGGGAACCGCGGACGAGAAGCAGGTCTACAACGCCGCGCGCACCGGGTTGTCCTACGCCAACGCGAAGGTCGAGGCCGAGCGCGAGGCGCTGCGGATCGGCGCGCAGGGCCTGCCGGTCGTGATCGTCAACCCCGCGCACGTCCTCGGCCGTGGCGACGTGTACCGGTCGTCCACCGAGCTGGTCCGGCGCTTCCTGCGCCGCGAGATCCCCTTCTACGTCGACGGCGCGCTGTGCATCGTCGGCCCCGAGGACGTCGCGCGCGGCCACCTGCTGGCCGCTGAGCGCGGCGCGGTGGGCGAGCGCTACATCCTCGGCGGGCGCAACTTCACCAATGACCGTCTCTTCGCAGACCTCGGCCGGCTCAGCGGCGTCGAGCCGCCCGCCGTCAAGCTGCCGGTGCACGCCGCGCTCGCGCTGGCCCGCCTCGCCGAGGTCGCGCCCGGCCCGCCCGCGATCACGATCGAGGAGATCCGCGCGCTGTCGCTGCGCTGGGCCTTCCGCTCCACGAAGGCCAAGCGCCAGCTCGGCTGGACCACCGGCCACCACGAGCAGCCGCTGATCGACACGATCGAGTGGTACCGCGAGCGCGAGCCCGACCAGGTCGGCACGGCGGGCCAGCGCCAGCCGCTGCCGCTCAGGGTCGCCGGCTTCGGCATCAACCGCCTGACCAGCGTCGCGCGGCTGCTGGGCGACTAGGACGAACGGGCCGGTCGCGTCGGGTCGACCACGAGCTTGCGCGCCTCGCCGCCCCAGGGCGGGTCGAGGAGCGCGGCCGGGAGGTCGTCGAGCCCGATCGCCGGACCGGCGAACGCGGTGTGGTCGACCGCGCCGGTGGACAGCAGCAGGAGCGCCTCGTCGACCTCGGCCGGACGGTGGTGGAACGCGCCGACCACGTCGACCTCGTCGTAGTGGACGCGCGCGGCCGGGAGCGCGACGTCGCCGGCCGGGCAGCCGCCGACCATGACGACGCGGCCGCCCGGCGCCGCGAGCGACAGCGCGGCGTGCCACGCCTCGGGTCGGCCGACGGCCTCGAAGACCAGCGGGACCGGCGCGGCGGCGCGCTCGACGCCGAGCGCGCCGAGGTCGTCGGCCTGCGCGCGCCGCTCGGGGTGGCGGTCGACCACGACGACGTCGCGGCCGTCGAGGACCAGCAGCCGCGCGAGCATCAGCCCGATCGTCCCGCCGCCGAGCACCGCGACCCGCTTCGCGCTCGTCCCGCGCCCGACCGCGTGGACGCACGCGGCCAGCGGCTCGGCCATCGCCGCCGCGGCGAAGGGCAGGCCGTCCGGGATCGCGTGCAGCGCCGCCTCGGGCGCGCCGATCCGCTCGGCGAAGCCGCCGTAGACCCAGGTCATCGCGCGGCACAGGTGCGTCGCGCCCGCGAGGCACGGCGCGCAGCGCAGGCACGGCACGGAGTCGCCGACCAGGACGCGCTCGCCGGTGTCCTCCCGCACGCCCGCCGTCTCGTGCCCGAACGCGGCGGGGTAGGCGCCGAGCGTCGGGTGGCCGTGGCGCAGCATCTTCAGGTCGGTCCCGCACGTCGTCGCGGCCCGCACGGTGACGACGACCTCGCCCTCCGGCTCCGGCACCTCCTCGACGCGCAGGTCGCCCGGCCCGTGCAGCCGCGCGGCGCGCATCAGGGCTTCACCAGCACCTTGATCGCCTCGCCGCCGCGGACCATCTCCAGCGCGCGCCCGGTGTCCTCGAGGCCGACGCGGTGCGTCACCCACGGCAGCGGGTCGACCGCGCCGGACGCGAGCAGGTCATAGGCCTTGACCATGTCGCCCGCGCCGGCGCTGTAGGAGGCGACGACGTCGACCTCGCGCCGGTACAGCGAGACCGCGTCGAGCGTCAGCGGGCGCCCGGGCGTCGGCGTCGCATACAGGACCAGGACGCCGCCGGGCGCGACCGCCGCGAACGCGTCGTCGATCGCGGCCGCCGCGCCGGAGGCGACGAACGCGACGTCGACCAGCTCGTTGCCGTGGCGCTCGGCGCCGAGGGCGAGCGCGCGCTCCAGGCGCTCGGGGCGCGGCTCGCGCGCCCACACCGCCTCGACAGCACGCGCGTGGGCGGC
>DATDMD010000197.1:0-9529 GCA_036518975.1 Baekduia sp. | reverse complement strand
GCCTCGGCCGCCCGGGGCGGGCGTTTCGGGAGCGAATCGTCGGGACGCCGAGGTCCGTGTCGTTTTGGACGTCATATGGACGCTCGAAACGACACGGACCATCGTTCGGAGGCGAAGCCTCGCCGCGCCGAGGTCCGTGTCGTCGCGTGGTGGACTATTCCCCACGAAACGACACGGACCTCCGGCGTCCTGGCGATTCGGCCCCGAACTCGCCCCGGAAGCACCACGAGGACGAGCCACACCGACAGCGTGGAGAGCCACCGAAACTTCCTCGCCCTAGATGCGAAGCAGACCCCGCTCCGCAGCACGACCAACGCCTGCACTGCCAACCACAAGAGCCGGCGCGCCGAGAGAACTACGCCGCCGTCCGCACCTCCGGCGCAGGCGCAACCCCCGCCGCCAGCACCACATCCGCCGGCCGCGCCGGCCGCCCATACAGGTACCCCTGCACCATCGGGCACCCCATCTCGCGCAGCAGCTCGTCCTGGTCCGCCGTCTCGACACCCTCGGCGATCACGGTCAGACCCATCCGCCGCGCCAGCGTCAACACCGCCTCCACCACTGCGCGATCCTGCGTGGAATCCACCAGGTCAGCCACGAACGACCGGTCGACCTTGACCACGTCAACCGGCAAAGCCTTCAAGTGCGTCAGCGACGAGTACCCCAGCCCGAAGTCATCCAACGCGACCCGCACACCCAGCACCCTCAAAGCGTTCAGCGCCCGGCGCGCGACCTCCGGCCGGCGCAGCACCGCCGTCTCCGTCACCTCGAGGCAGATCGACGACGCCGGCACGCCCGTCTCGCGCAACGCGCGCTCGACCACCGCGACGAAGTCCGCCTGCCCCAGCTGCCGTGCGCTCACGTTCACCGACACCCACAGGTCGCGGCCGTCGGAGCGCCACTGCGCGAGCTGGCGGCAGGACTCCTCCAGCACCCACGCGCCGATCGGGACGATCAGGCCGTCGTCCTCGGCGATCCGCAGGAACGCGCCGGGCAGGAGCTCGCCGCGGTCCGGGTGGTCCCAGCGCAGCAGCGCCTCGCAGCCGACCGCGGAGCTGTCGGCCATCGACACCAGCGGCTGGAAGACGACCCGCAGCTCGCCGCGCTGCAGCGCGCCGCGGAGCTGGGCCGCGAGCTCCAGGCGATGCCGGACCTCCTCGGCCAGGGCCGCGTCGAAGACCTCGGCGTGGCCGCGGCCCGCCGACTTCGCGCGGCGCAGCGCGACGTCGGCGTCGCGGATCAGGTGCTCCGGGTCGATCCCGGGCTCGCGGGCGACCGCCACGCCGACCGAGCCGGTCACCGAGACCAGCCCGTTGCGCGTCGGGATCGGCCGCGAGAACGCGCCGTGCACGCGCTCGATCACGGCCTCGATGCCGTGCGCGCCGCCGTCGGCGAGGCCCTCGGCCACGACCAGGAAGCGGTCGCCGCCGAAGCGGCCCACGGTGTCGGCCGCGCGCAGGCGCTCGGTCAGCCGGTCGGCGATCGCGCGCAGGACGATGTCCCCGCCCGCGTGGCCGTGCGTGTCGTTGATCGTGCTGAGGTCGTCGACGTCGACCAGCAGGGCGACCGCCGCGCCCGCGCTGCGGCCCAGCCGCGCGATCGCGGCGCCGAGGCGGTCGACGGTCAGCGCGCGGTTGGCGACGCCGGTCAGCGCGTCGTGGAGCGAGTGGCGCTCCAGCTCCTTGCGCGTGGAGATGTCCTTGGCGACCATCGTCCACTCCAGGCCGTCCCACCGGGACGACCACAGCAGCCAGCGCCAGACGCCGTCGCGCGTGCGCAGCCGGTTCTCATAGCGCGTGGTGCACGGGCTCGGCCCGGTGGCGCGCGCGATCTCCTGGCAGGTGCGCTCGAGGTCCTCGGGATGGACGAAGTTCAGGTACGGCTCGGCCATCAGCTCGTCCGCGGACCAGCCGAGAACGGCCTCCCATTCCGGGTTCAGGCAGGTGAAATAGCCGCGGCGATCCGCGATGGCGAGCAGGTCGGGTGAGCGGTCGAAGAAGCGCTCAACGTCCCCCTTGGACGACCCCATGGGCCGTTGGTCGACCCGACGTACCGAGAACTTGAGCGTCCCCGTGCCGGATCAGTCGTCCGGCTGACCCATCCGACCCGGCGCGACGGTGATGCGGCGCTCGGCCGCGACCGCCTCGACGATGTCGGCGTCCTCCGCCTCGCGCTCGAGGTCCTCGTCGTGCTGGCCGTCGCAGAGCACGCGGAAGTTGCCGGTCACGCCGTTGTCGGCGTGGATCGTGATGCCCGGCAGGATCTCCTCGCCCTCGTCGAAGCCGAGGCGCTCCAGGTCGAAGTGCGCCAGGCCGATCCCGAACGCGTTGTGCGTCGGGTTCTCGCGATCGTGGGCGTTGATCGCGATCTGGAAGGCCTGCAGGTTCTTGGCGATCTTCGACGTGTCGGACATGGCGCGCTCGCTCTCAGAGGCTACCGATCTGGTTCACCAGCGTCTCCGTCCGGGGCACGGCCAGGCCATGACGGGCGGCCGCGTGCAGGACCGCGCCGCCGATCGCGTCGAGCTCGTGGTCGCTCGCGCCGTCGCCGCGGACGTCGGCGCGCAGCGACGAGGTCGCGGCATCCGGGAGCGCCCGCAGCTCGGCGATCACCGTGTCGGTGTCGACCCGCGCGCCCTCGGCCCTGGCCACCGCGGCGGCCTCGCGCGAGACGGCCTCGGCGTCGGCGCGCACGTCGCCCAGCGGCGCGTCGGCCGCGGTCGTGGCCAGCGCGATCCCGGCCAGCCGGCTGAGCTTGCCCCACAGCACGTCGGCCTCCGCCCCGCCCAGCAGCGTCTCGACCCGCGCCGCCGCGAGCGCGTCGACCAGCGCCGGCGCGCCCGGGTCGGCGAGCGCCACCGTCAGGAACGGCGCGCGGTGCACGACGCGCGTGCGGCCCTCGCGGTGGGCCTGGACCCGGACCGTCCCCGCCACGACGTTCGGGAACCGATCGCGCAGGACCGCCATGTGGTCGACGCCGTTGAGCAACGGGACGACGACGTCCGGCTCGCCGGCGATCCGCTCCAGCGCGGCCTGCAGCTGCGGCGCCTTGACCGCCACGACCAGCACGCCGGGCGGCGCCTCCAGCGCGGTGACCGCGCGCACGGCCTCGACGTGGTCGCCAAACGCCGGCGAGGCGACCGCGATCCCGTCGCGCCCGATCGCCGCGGCGCTGGCCTCGGTGGTGACCACCGCGGTCTCCACGCCCGCCCGCGTCAGCTCGGCGGCCAGCAGCGCGCCGACCGCGCCGGACCCGAGGAGCGCGACCTGCGTCACGTCTGCTCCTCGTCCTGCAGCCAGCGGCGCGTGAGCTTCGGCGCCTGCCAGGCCTCCATCGCGTCGAGCAGCGCGATCGGGTCCGAGTTGGACAACAACAGGCTGCGGTGGTCGACCGACACGAAGCGCTCGGCGGTCATGTGGTCCAGCAGCGAGACGAGCGGCTCCCAGAACCCGTCGACGTCGAGCAGCCCGATCGGCTTGCGATGCAGCCCCAGCTGCGACCACGACAACATCTCGACGACCTCCTCCAGCGTCCCGATCCCGCCGGGCAGGACGAGGAACGCGTCGGCGAGGTCGGCCATCAGCATCTTGCGCTCGTGCATCGTCTCGACGACCCGCAGGTCGGTGACCCCGTGGTGGCCGACCTCGCGGTCGTCCAGGAAGCGCGGGATCACGCCGGTGACCTCGCCGCCGGCCGACAGCGCCACGTCGGCCAGGACGCCCATGAGCCCCAGCGACCCACCGCCGTAGACGACGGTCGCGCCGCGCCGGACGACCTCGCGGATCGCCAGCGTGGAGACCTCCGCGTACGCGTCCTGCGCGCCCGCCGACGAGCCCGCGTAGACGCAGACGCGCGCGAACCGGCTGCCGTTCCGGCTGGCCACGGCTAGGCGTCGACCAGCACGCCGGGGTTGAGCACGCCGCCGGGATCGACCGCCGACTTCGCGGCGCGCAGCGCGGCGGCGAAGAGGTCCGGGCGCTGCTCGTCGTACCACTCGCGATGGTCGCGGCCCACCGCGTGGTGATGGGTGATCGTCCCGCCCGCGGCGATGATGGCGTCGGAGGCTGCGCGCTTCATGGCCTCCCACTGTGCCACTTCGTCGCCGCGACGGGCGGGCGCCAGGACTGTGAAGTACGGAGCAGGCCCGTCCGGGTAGACGTGCGTCAGCCGGCAGGTGACGCGGCACGGCTCGCCCAGCGCCTCCCGCACCGCGCCGGTGACCGCCGCGTGGAACGCCGGCCAGCGGTCCCACGTGATCGCGCTCTCGAACGTGTCGCTGAGCACCCCGAGCTGCAGCAGCGCGTCGCGCAGGTACGGCATGGCCAGGAACGCCTCGCGCCAGCTCGCGACGGCAGCGGAGGCACCGCCGCCGGCCTCGTCCCACGTCCCGCCGTTGCGCCGGCAGATCTCCAGCGCCCGCGCGAGTTGTCCATCAACTTCATGGTCGGTCGACTCGAAGCCCAGGACGAGGACCGCACGAGTGCCGTCGCCGACCCCCGTCTGCTGCGCCTCCAGCGCGTCGACCAGCCGGCAGTTGGCCGGGTTGAGCCCGGACTGCGCCAGCTCGCGCACCGCGGCGCTGCCGCCGTTCATGAAGTCCTCGAACCGCACCGCGCGCGACGCGCGGAACCGCGGCGTGGGCTGCACGCGCACCCACGCCTCGGTGATGACGCCGAGGATGCCCTCCGAGCCCAGCAGCATCCGGTCGGGCGACGGCCCGGCGCCGGAGCCCGGCAGCCGCCGCGACTCCCACGCGCCCGACGGCGTGATCGCCCGGATCGACTCGACGAGGTCGTCGATGTGCGTCCACACGGTGGCGAAGTGCCCGCCGGCGCGTGTCGCGATCCAACCGCCGAGCGTGGAGAGCTCGAACGACTGCGGGAAGAAGCGCATCGTCATGCCGTGCTCGGCCAGCTGGGACTCCAGCGACGGCCCGGCCACGCCCGCCTGGATCCGCGCCGCGCGCGAGACCGGATCGACTTCTACAACATGATCCATCAGCGACAGGTCGAGCGCGATCGCGCCGAGGCGGTCGCCGGGGACCTTCGGCTCGACGCCCCCGACGACGCTCGTCCCACCGCCGAACGGGATCACCGCGACGTCCTCGCGCGCCGCCCACTCCAGCGCGGCCTCGACGGCGTCCTCGTCGCGCGCGAAGACCACGGCGTCGGGCGCGTGGTCGAACCGCCCGCGGAACGCGCGCACGGTGTCCGGGAACGACCGCCCGTAGGCGTGCTCGATCCGGTCGCGCGGGTCCGTCGACCAGCCCGCGAGCCCGTCCGGACGCGGGAACCGCGGCTCGGGCAGGACGATCGCATCAAGATGTACGGGTTGCTCGATCGCGTCCGGCAGCGGGAAGCCCAGGACGTCGCGGACGACCGGCGCGAGCGCCGCGGGATCGAGCTTGGCGTCCTCGAAGCCCCAGCCCCACCAGGCGCGCCGGCGGTGGTGGACGCCAGCGCTCACCGCGCCACCCGCCCCGGCGAAGGCGTCGAGCGCCGCCGGCGTCCCAACACGGCCCCCGCCGGCTCGCGCAGCCGCGCGATCTTCGTCCGCGGCCGCTCCTCCGCCGCCTCCTCGGAGCCGAGCAGGACCGTCGCCTGCGTCGACAGCACGCCGCCGTTGCCATGGGCCAACACGATGTCCTTGCCTTCCTCGCGCACCTCGCGCACCGCCTCGACCAGCAGCGCCATGCCGTTCATCCCGGGATGGCCGTACGACAGCCCGCCGCCGCTGGTGTTCATGCGGAACTCGCCGCCCGGCGCCACGCGGCCGTCCGCGACGAACGCCCCGCCCTCGCCCTTGGCGCAGAACCCCAAGTCCTCCAAGAACAGGATCGGCGTGATCGTGAACGCGTCGTAGATCTGGGCCGACTCGACGTCGTCCGGCCCCAGCCCGGCCTCGGCGAACGCCCGCGCCCCGGACTCGACCGCGGCCGTGCGCACCAGGTCCGGCATCGCGGAGATGTGCCGGTGCGTCTGCGCCTCGGCGGCCGCGAGCAGGTACACGGGCTCGCGGCGCTGCCCCGCGCGCGCCCGCGCGGCGCTCGTGACGACGAGCGCGCCGCCGCCGTCGGTCACGAGGCAGCAGTCGCGCACGCCGAACGGGTCGCACACGCGCGGCGCGGCGTACACGTCTTCGAGCGTCAGGTCGTCCTGGGACCACGCCGGGTCGCCGCGCCGCTGCGCCCATCGCCGCGCACTCACCGCGACCCACGCGAGCTGCTCCGGCGTCGTCCCGAACTCGTGCATGTGCCGCGACGCGGCCAGCGCGTACCCGGCGACCGGGAGCACCGGCCGGTACGGCCGCTCCCACGGGTCGCGCTCCTGGACGGACGCCTCGCTGCGCCCGACCGACCGCTGCGTCGACCCGTACGCGATCACCGCGACCTCGCAGAGCCCCGCCGCGATCGCCGCCCGGGCGTGGTTGAGATGGGCCATCGGCGACGACCCGCCGATCATGGTGGAGTCGCTGTAGCGCGGCCGGACGCCGAGGTCCTCGGCCAGGATCACGCTCGCCCACGGCATCTGCGTCGCCGACGCGAACACGCCGTCCACGTCGGCGGCCGTCAACCCCGCGTCGGCCAGCGCGGCGCGCGCCGCCTCGGCCATCACGTCGGCGGCCGTCAGGCCCGGAAGGGCGAGGCCCATCTGTGCCTCGGCGGCGCCGACGATCGCCAGCCCGGTCACGCGCCGTCCTCCGCGTCCAGCGCGAACACCGGGAGCGGCACGTCGTCCTCGCCGTCCTCCCACGCGAGCAGCACGCGCGCGCCGACCGCCACGGCCTCCGGCGCGACGCCGACGACCCGGCTCATCATGCGGAACCCCTCGTCCAGATCGACGAGGACCAGGTTGTAGGCCTCGCCGCCGCGCGGCCGCACGACCGTCGTCGCGTAGACCGTCCCGCGCCCAGCGCTGACGCGCCACGTGTCGAAGCCGACCCGCGGACGGAACACCGGCCGGGGCGGGCTGGATCCCATGTCGAGCTGGTAGGCGAGCTCCCGCCGGCGGCAGTGCTCCGTATAGACGTCCGCGGGCGAGCGCTCCAAGACGCCGCCAGCGTACCCTTGGGTCTGGATGACGCAAGCCCACGCACCCGCGCTGCTCGCTCGCGGCCCCTGGGGCGCCGAGCAGGTGCGCGCGGTCTGGATCGACGAGGCCTTCGTCGCCGACGACGCCAAGGTCGGCGCCGCCGACGCCGCGATCGCCGCCCTGCGCGACCGCGGCTCGCCGAGCCACGACGGCATCGGCGCGCGGCTGGTCGACTTCGAGGAGACGCCGGGCGGCGGCCTGCACCTGGAGCTCCAGCCGCTGCGCTGGGCGCTGCGGCTGGTCGAGGGCGACGCGTCCGGCACGATCTCCGCGCTCTGCGTCACCCGCGACAGCGAGGGCCGGTGGCTCGCCGGCCGCCGCGCCGGCTGGCTCGCGTCCTGGGCCGGGCGCTGGGCGCTCGGCGCCGGCGGCGCGGTCGACGAGGGCGAGTCGCCGTTCGAGACGCTCACGCGCGAGCTCGACGAGGAGTGGTCGGTCGCCGCCGAGCGCGTGACCGGCGAGGCCCTCGTGCGCCTGCCGCACAACATGATCATGTTCATCGGGCAGGCCTGGCTTCCGGCCGGCGCCCAGGTCACGCCCGACCACGAGCACGACGCCTACGCGTGGTGGCCCGCGGACATCGACGACTGGCCCGACGAGGCCGACGAACCGCTGCGCATGGTCGCGCGGCTCCTGCAGTGACCCGCACCACGCGCCTCACACCGTCGTTCACGACGCTCAAGCACCTGTCGTTCACCCACTCGACGATCTACGCGATCCTGCTGACGGTGTGGCTCGTCCCGGGCCTGCACACCTTCGAGTTCGTCTTCGGCCTCGCCCACGGCGTCGGCTGGATCCTGATGTGCGTGCTCTGCATAGAAGCTTTGCGTGCACGGGTCATATCCATGCAACTTGCAGTCGCTGTGGCCGTAATAGGTGCTGTCGGGCCGTTCGTCGGGTCGTACGAGTTCATCCGCGAGTCACGGCGCCGCGCCCTAACCGTCGCTAACACCCACCAGCGCTAGAGTCAAGAAAAGAGAAATGGCCGTCGAAGCCGCAGTGATCGAGGTCACCCTGCCCGCCATGGGCGAGTCGGTGACGGAAGGCACCATCCTGGAGTGGCACAAGCAGGAGGGTGAGACCATCGAGGCCGACGAGATCCTCGTCGAGGTCTCGACCGACAAGGTCGACGCGGAGGTGCCCTCGCCAGCGAGCGGGACCATCGTGAAGATCCACTTCGCCGAGGGCGACACCGTGCAGGTGGGCTCGGTCCTCGCGGAGATCGCGGCGGGTGACGGCAGTGCGGGAGCGTCGAACGGCAACGGGAGCGGTGCGTCCGCGTCGCCGCCGTCCGAGGCTCCCGTCGCCGACCAGGCGCCGGGCGAGATCGTCGACATCGTGACGCCCGCCGGCGGCGAGTCGGTCACCGAGGGCACCATCTTGGAGTGGGCGGTCAAGGTCGGCGACGTCGTCGGCGACGGCGACACGGTCGTCGAGATCTCCACCGACAAGGTCGACATGGAGCTGCCCGCCCCCGCGGCGGGCACGATCACCGAGCTCCTCGTCGAGGAGGGCGCGACCGTCACGGTCGGCGAGGTCATCGCGCGGATGCAGCTCGGCGCGGGCGCCGACGGCGCCGCGGCCGTCACCGCGCCCACCGACGGCCAGGCCGCGCGCTCGTCGGGCAACGGCGCGGCGGCCGCCGCCACGCCGTCCGACGCCAAGGTCACCCCGGTCGCCGCGCGGGTCGCGGCCGCCGAGGGCGTCGACCTCGGCCAGATCACCGGCACCGGCCCCAACGGGCGCATCACCAAGGACGACGTCCTCTCCTTCGACCCGGCGACGGTCACCGGCAAGCGCACGGTCCTCAAGGGCGGCGCCGCGATGCTCGCCCGCTACATGGACGAGTCGCGCGAGATCCCGACCGCGACCTCGTTCCGGACGATCACCGTCACGGCGATGGACGCGCGGCGCAAGCAGCTCAAGGAGGCCGGGCAGAAGGTCTCCTTCACCCACCTCATCGCCTACGCGATCTCGCTGGCCGCGCAGCAGGACATGCCGGTCATGTCCCATCACTTCGACACGGTCGACGGCAAGCCGACGCGCATCGACGACGAGGCCGTCAACCTCGGCATCGCGGTCGACGTGGAGAAGAAGGACGGCTCCCGCACGCTGATGGTCCCGGTCATCCGCGACGCGGGCCGCAAGTCGTTCAAGGACTTCAAGGCCGCCTTCGACGAGCTGATCGCCAAGGCGCGCGAGAACAAGCTGACCGCCGACGACCTCACCGGCGCGAACGTCCAGCTCACGAACCCCGGCGGCATCGGGACCATCGCGAGCGTCCCGCGCCTGATGAAGGGCAACGGCACGATCGTCGCCACCGGCTCGATCGCCTACCCCGTGGGCCTCGGGAACATCGGCGACATGATCGGCGCCGAGAAGGTCATGACCATGACCTCGACCTACGACCACCGCGTCATCCAGGGCGCGGAGTCGGG
>DATDMD010000196.1:0-15349 GCA_036518975.1 Baekduia sp. | reverse complement strand
CTCGCCGCGCTGCGGCCCGCCGACCGCGACGTGCTGATGCTCACCGCGTGGGAGGGGCTGGACGCGGCGCGCGCCGCGGTGGTCCTCGGCTGCTCGCCGGAGGCCGTGCACACCCGGCTGCACCGCGCGCGGACGCGGCTGGCGGCCGAGCTCGAGCGCCGCGGGCTGCGCGGCGCCGCGCCGACGTCGTCCTCCCACTCCGCCGAGGTGACCAGCCGATGACGCCCGACCTGCTCGACGACCTGCGCGACGCCGACCCCGTCGACCGCGAGGCGCTCGTGGTCCCCGAGCGCCTGCGGCCAGTAGACGGCGTCCGGACGCATGCAGCACGACGCTCGCGCCGCCGCGTCCTCTCCCTCGCCGGCACGGCCGCGCTCGCGGCCGCGGCCGTCGCCGCGGTCGTCGCCCTGGCGCTCCTGCCCGGCCGCGCCGCGCCGCCCGACCTCGCCGCGCGCGCCTACGCGGCGGTCGCCGGCCAGGGCATCGTCCACTGGCGCGTCGACATCGTCGGGCACACGCCGGCCGGGCACGTCTGCTGCCGCCAGCGCCGCGAGGGCTGGAAGCGCGGGGCGACCCTGCACGTCCTCCAGTCCGAGCTGGTCCACGGCAAGGCCCATCTCAGCATCGACCAGCGCACGGTCGGCCACCGGTCGCGCATCTGGATGTCGGCGAGCGACGACTACGTCTCGGTGACGCGGGACCGGCCGCGCTCGCTCGACGCCGAGGGCGCGGTGTTCGGGATCGGCGATCCGCTGGTCGCGTTCCGGGCCGCCTACCAGGCCGGCCGGCTGCGCGACCTCGGCGGCGGGCGGTTCGACGTCGCCTTCCGGCACATGGCGCGCGGCTCCGTGGTCTACGAGGTCGATCCCCGGACCGGGCGGCCGCTGCGCCTGATCGTCCGCAGCCAGAACGGCAGCGAGACCACCATGTCGTTCTCGGCCTACGGCACGCTCGCCGACACGCCGGCCAACCGCGCCCGGCTGCTGATGCTCCCGCACCCCGGCGCGGGACCGGGGCCGGAGCGCGCGCAGGACGTCTTCCGGGCCCTGCGCGAGGGTCCGGTCCCCGCCCCGGCGGACCTGAAGCAGCTGCGCGAGTTCGCCGCGCACATGGGATCCGGGCGCTACCACCTCGACGTCGACGGCGCCCGGGCCCTCGCGCGCGACGTGTGGCTCATCCCCGGCCGCGGCTACGTGTGCCTGGTCCAGAAGACGACCGGCCCGCACGGGCTGGGCGCGGGCATCGGCGGCGGCTGCACGACCGTCCGCCAGGCGCTGCGCGAGGGCTACTCGGAGGGCGGCCCGAACGGGATGATCGTCGCGGTCCCCGATGGCCACACGGCGATCGAGGCGCGCTATCGCTGGCATGGGCCGTGGCAGCGGGTCCCGGCGCCGAACGGCCTCGCCCGCCTCCCGAAGCTCGGCTATCAGGTCCGGCTCGCGCGCTGATCCGCCTCGCCGTGCGTCCAGAACCGCCGGCGCACGCGCCTCGTCTCGGCGTGGAGCGTCCGCTCGCCCGTGCCCAGCGCGCGCCAGGTCGCGCAGTGGCGGGCGAGGAGGTGCAGGACGATGTCGGTCGAGCCGAGGCCGCCGGGTCGCTCCGGGTCGGCCTCGTAGAGGTCCTCGACCGGCTCGAGCAGCCGGGCGTGCACGACGAGGTCGCCGTCCTCGGCGCTGGCGGTGATCGCGCGGAAGGCCCAGTGGCGCGGGTCGCGGGCGAGCGCGTCCAGCTCCGCCTGGAGGCGCGCGGCGGTCCCCGCGGTCCGGGGACACGCCGCGACGCGCAACGTCACGTCGAGGCAGAGCGTGAAGGGCAAGGAACCTCCGGTCGGCTGGGGCGCGGGGTGCGCGCGACCCTAGCGACCGTACACCTGGTGGAGCCGAGCGCTGAGTGACTCTGCGCACGTTTCCTGCGAATTACGTGCTCACAACCGCCACATCGGCCTTGGGCGCGGGCGTCGCGCGCTTCCGGCGCTCGGCCTCGGGCAGGAGCAGCCCACCGTGCTTGCGCAGGACCACGGCGATCCACACCACTCCGATCACGAACAGGCTCAGCGCCTCCAGCTGCGCGGCCGTCAGCCCGAGCAGGACGTGCTCGTTGCGGCGCAGGAACTCGACGAGGAAGCGCTCCAGGCCGGAGCCGACGAGGTAGAGCGCGAACAGCACGCCGGGCCGGACCTTGTCGCGCAGCTGCCACAGGGCGAACGCGAGCAGGCCCATGACCAGCGTCTCGTAGATCGGCGTCGGGTGGACGGTCTCGCCGGGCGCCGTCGGCACCGTCCCGTGCGGATAGCCCATCGCCCACGGCCCGTCCCACGCCTTGCCGTAGTCGCCGTCGCCGGAGACCTGGCAGCCGATCCGCCCGATCGCGTAGCCGAGCGCCAGGCACGGCCCGGCCAGGTCGACCAGGCTGAGCGACAGGAAGTCGCGCCGGTGGGCCCAGTACAGGACGGCGATCACCCCGCCGATCAGCCCGCCGTACCAGATCAGGCCCGACCCGCCGAAGATGTCGCCGATGCCCAGCTTGGTGTGGTTCTGCAGCAGGTAGTAGCCGCGCGCGCCGACGAGGCCGCCGACCAGCGCGACCGTGACCATCTCGTACGCCCAGTCGACGGGCTTGCCGAGCTCCTTCAGGCGCCGGGCCGCGAGCAGCCCCCAGGCGGCGAAGTTGAGGGCGAAGAACAGGCCGAAGGTCTTGATCGACAGGCCGAGGACGTGGATCTCGGGCTTCACCCCTTGGATGCTAGGGACCGCCCGGCGACGACGGTCCGTATCGTGGCGAACCGTCCGTGCCCGGCCTCCTGTCTCGCATTGCCGTCGACGTCACGCCCGCGCGCGAGTCGCGCGACCTGCGGCTGCTGCTCTCCGGCGAGCTCGTCACGGGGCTCGGGACGCAGGCCGCGCTCGTCGCCCTGCCCTACCAGCTCTACGTCGAGACGAAGTCGGCGTTCCTGACCGGCCTGCTCGGGGCCGTCGAGCTCATCCCGCTGATGGCGATGGCCCTGCTCGGCGGCGCGCTGGCCGACCGCCACGACCGGCGCCGGCTGCTGCTCTTCGACCAGGTCGGGCTGGTGCTCGGCGCCGCCGCGCTGGCGGCGCTGGCCTACGCCGGGTCCCCGCCGGTCGTCGTCCTCTACGTGCTGGGCGCCTGGATGGCCGGCTTCGGCGCGATCCAGAACGTGACCGCGGGCTCGATCGTCCCGAACCTCGTCGTGCCCGAGCAGCTGCGCTCCGCGCTCGCGCTCAACTACGGGCTCAACACGCTGACGATGGTCGTCGGCCCCGCGTTCGGCGGGCTGCTGATCGCCGCGCTCGGCCTCGGCGCCGCGTACACGGTCGACGCGGTGTCCTGCCTGGCGATCGTCGGCGCGGTGTGGGGGATGGCGCCGCAGCCGCCGCGCGGCGTGGACCTGGAGGCGACCGAGCCGACGCGGGTGCTGGCGTCGATCGCCGAGGGCCTGCGCTTCGTCCGCGGCAACCGCGCGCTGATGGGCTCGTTCGCGATCGACCTGCTGGCGATGACGTTCGGGATGCCGCGCGCGCTGTTCCCGGTCCTGTCGGTCAGCGTCTTCCACACGGGCGCGGGCGGGACCGGGCTGCTGTACGCCGCGGTCGCCGTCGGCGCGACGGTCGCCGCGCTGACGACCGGCTGGATCACCCACGCCCGCCGGCTCGGCCGGATCGTGATCTGGGCGGTCGTGGGCTGGGGCGTGGCGATCACGCTCGCCGGGCTGGCGTCGTCGCTCTGGGTCGCCGCGGGGCTGCTCGCGCTCGCGGGCGCGGCCGACAGCGTCTCGGCGGTGTGCCGCTCGTCGATCAACCAGGCCGTGACGCCCGACCACCTGCGCGGCCGGATGTCGTCGGTCTTCATGTTGGTGGTGACGAGCGGGCCGCGGCTCGGCGACGTCGAGTCGGGCTCGATGGCGGCGCTGACCTCGGTGCGCTTCTCGATCGTCAGCGGCGGCGTGGCGTGCGTCGCCGGGGTCGTCGCGATCCTGTTCGCGTTCCCGGCGCTGGCGCGCTTCGACGCCGAGCACGCGACCCGCGCCAGTCCGGATCGCGAGCCCGCGGCGGCCTGAGCGGCGCTCGCTAAGGTCCGGTCCATGGCGAAGACCCTGTACACGGCCGAGGCGCACGTCACCGGTGGACGCGCGGACGGGCACGGCAAGACGAGCGACGGCGCGCTGGAGGTCGACCTCCGGCTCCCGACCGAGATGGGCGGCCAGGGCGGCGGGACCAACCCCGAGGAGCTGTTCGCGGTCGGCTACGCCGCGTGCTTCGAGGGCGCGATCGGCGCGGTCGCGCGCCGCGCGAAGGCCGAGACCGGCGACGTCGCGATCGACTCCAAGGTGTCGCTGCACCCCAACGAGGCCAAGGGCTTCGACCTCTCGGTGACGCTCGACGTCACGCTGCCGTCGGTCGACGACGCGCAGGCCATCGAGCTGGTCAAGGCCGCTCACCAGGTGTGTCCCTACTCCAACGCGACGCGGGGCAACATCCCCGTGACGCTTACGGCCAATGGGCAGCCGGTCGACTGACCTCGGCTGCGTCAGCGGCGTCTGCGGCGCGGACGTGCCGCCGCTCGTCGGCTCGGTGCTGACGGGCGTCGGGCTGACGGTCGCCCAGGCCGCGGCGAAGCTGGAGCGCGGCGAGGCGCTGACGCTGACCGACGTGCAGCGCCGCATCGTCGAAGAGCACGCTCTCAATCATTAGCCGCAGGTTCCGCGGGCCGGCTGCGTTGGTGCGCCGTGGGCGGCGGGGCACAGGCTGAGGTCGCCCCGCCGCCCGCCGCCCGCCGCCCGCCGCCCCGCGAGCTACTCCGGCAGCTTCGCCACCGCGGCGGCGAGCTTCGGCGCCGCGTCGTGGACGACCGGGCCGTGCCCGAAGCCGACGACGCGGGGCTCGAGCCCCGCGAGCCGGCGCATCGAGCGCCGGTTCTGCGCCGCGTCGGGCGTGAAGGCGCCCGGCGGCTGGCGCAGGCCGGGCATGGTCGTCAGCAGGTGCATGTTGAAGAAGACGTCGCCGGCGATGAGGAGGCCGTCGGCCTCGCGCCAGAACGCGACGTGCCCCGGCGAGTGGCCGGGGACGTCGAGGACGACGAAGCCCGGACCGACGACGTCGCCCTCGCGCAGCTCGCGCGCGACCGGCGACGGCGGGAAGCTCCCGAAGCGGCGACCCAACCCCTTCAACAACTCCGGCGTCTGCGACGGCGGGTCGATCCCGCCGCGCCGCGCGTCGCCGGCGTCCGCGGCTCCGGCGGCCAGGCCGTCCAGCCCGAGCTCCCGGATCACCTGCGCCGAGCCGCCCGCGTGGTCCGGGTGGGCGTGCGTCACGACATGGCTCGTCACCCCGCGCGAGCGCGCCGCCGTCACCGCGCGGCCGCCGTTCAACTTGTAGCCCGCGTCGACGAGCACGTCACCCAGGATGTAGGCGTTGACCGAGTCGCGCGGGGTCAGCGGGACGTGCCAGACATCGTCGGCGAGCTGTCGCATGGCCGCGCATTCCATCACGCGCGCCGGCCGCGCTGGCGCTATGCCGGCTCGCCACCCTCGCGCGGCGGCGACACCGTCGCCTCGTGCAGCGGCGGGCGCCCGGTGTACCAGTACGTGAAGTGGTCGACCCGAGAGCCGTCCGGCAGGCTCGACAGCGCCAGGTCGACGCGCCGGGCGAGAGAGCGCTCGTCGCCGTCGACGATCCGCAGGACGTGGGGCTCTTCGCGGTCCATGGCACCGCTGACCGTAGACGCCGGGCCCCGCGCCGTCACGCGATTTCCTCCTGCTGTCGACGCCTTTCCGACCGGTGGTCCAGCCGCGTGTGGCACCCTGCGTGATCCCCGTGCTCGCCGACGCCGCCACGACCGCCCCGATCGTCGCCTACGCCGGCCAGACGGCCGAGAACCGGCGCATCGTCGTCCGCGTCCGCGGCCGCACGGTCGTGGGCGTCAGCACGCGGGTCGTCGCCTACCCGTGCGCGACCTTCGGCGATGTCGGACCGGTCGTCGTCTCCGAGCGCATGGACGCGCGGATCGGCCGCGACGGGCGCTTCCGCTTCACGACGGGCGAGGTCGCCCAGCGGCTGACGGTGGCCGGCGTCCTCCGCACGCGCACGCGCGAGATCGCCGGGACCGTCCGCCTGCACGGCTCGATCGCCACGGGCCAGAAGTGCGCGAGCGCGACGTTGCGCTATCGCGCGAGCGCTCAAGATCGCTGACGAGCGTCCGACGCTTCCGGAAGTGGACCGCCTGCTCCGCAGCCGCTTCGGGTCGAACCTGACGCTCATCGCCGCGAGCGCCGCGGTCCCGGCTGCCGTCATCCACTTCTTCGTCAGCGAGAGCCAGGCGCCGATCACCGCCGGCGAGCACCTCGGGATCATGGCGGTCGGCTCCACCGTCGCCGCCCTCTGCTCGGTCGCGCTGATGCTCGGGGGCTTCCGCCGGCGCGAGACGCGCGCGGTCGTCGCCGGCGGCGCGTTCGCCGCGATGACGCTCATCCTTCTCATCCACGGCCTCGCGACGCCCGGCGTGATCATCGGCCCGAACGGGATCGTCCAGGTCGCCGGCGGCCTCGCGCTGCCGATCGGCGGAGCGATCCTGACCGTCGCCGCCCTGCCGGCGCTGCGCGGCCCGCGCCACCTGCACCTCGTCACCGCGACGCTGATCGGCGTCCTGGTCCTGATCGCCGCGCTCGGCGGCCTCGCCTTCGCGATGCCGGAGCGGATCCCGGCGGTCCCGGGCTACGACTCGCCCGAGGCGACCGCGCTGCTGATCGTCGGCGAGCTGCTCTTCGCGATCGTCGCCGCGCGCACCGTCCGGACCTACGCGCTCACGCGCCGGACCGGCGACCTGCTCGTCGTCGTCGGGACCGTGTGGCTGGCGTTCGCGCTGATCCCGGTCCTGATGCTCACGCAGGGCACGTGGATCTGGTGGACCGGCCACGCGCTCGAGTTCCTCGGCGTCTGCCTCGTCGGCATCCCGGTGGCGCTCGACGTCCACCGCGGCCGGCCGTCGCACCCGCTCGTCGGCGACCTGCCGGCGGCCGAGCTGGTCGCCGAGGAGGAGACGTTCCTCGGCGCGCGCGTGCGCGTGCTGATGGGGCGGCTGGAGGCCAAGGACGTCTCGACCGAGGAGCACACGCGCCGCGTCGCCCAGTGGGCGGTCGCGATCGGCGAGCAGCTCGACCTCGCGCCGGGGCGCCTGCGCGACCTCGCGCTCGCCGGGATGCTGCACGACATCGGCAAGCTCACGACGCCGGACGCGATCCTGACCAAGCCGGGCCGGCTCACCGATTTCGAGATGAAGGTCATCCAGCGCCATCCGGTCGAGGGCGACGCGCTCCTGCGCGAGCTCGGCTACCCGGAGCAGATCCGGCGCGGCGTGCGCGGCCACCACGAGCGGCTCGACGGCTCCGGCTACCCGGACGGCCTGCGCGGCGACGCCATCGACCTGGAGACCCGGATCCTCGCGGTCGCCGACGTCTGGGACGCGCTCGTCTCCCCCCGCGTGTACCGCGGCGCCTGGACGCCGGAGCGGGCGCTGGGCCTGCTCGTCGACGAGGCCGGGACCTGCTTCGACGCGCGCTGCGTCGCGGCGCTGCGCGAGCTGACGGGCGTCGAGCCCGCGGCCCGCACGCCGCTGGCCGACGCTGCCTAGGCAGAAGCGCACCTCAATCTGGCGCGCGACCGATGCGAACGACGTTTGTTCGCGGACGAACCGGGCATGTCCACGGAGGTGTCTGGTCAACGAGTGACGGGCCCCGCGGCCCGTTGGCGGACCTCGCTCGGAGGCGAGTTGGCCGCCGAATTCCTCGGCACCTGCGTGCTGATCCTGTTCGGTGTCGGATCAGTGGCGATGGCGGTGTCGGCGCTCAACCAATCGGGTCGCGGCACGAAGATCTTCGATGCCAGCGGCGATTGGCTGCTCATCACCTGGGGTTGGGGACTGGCCGTCGTCCTCGGCGTCTACGTCGCCGGCGGAGTCACCGGCGCGCACCTCAACCCGGCGGTCACGCTCGCCAACGCGGTGCGCCGCGGCTTCCCCTGGGCGAAGGTCCTGCCCTACTGCGCGGCGCAGGTCTTCGGCGCCTTCGTCGGCGCCGCGATCGTGTACTTCAACTACAAGTCGGCGATCGACTCCTACAACGCGGCGAACCACATCGCGTCGCGTTCCAGCCCCGACGGGGTGACGACGTTCTCGATCTTCGCGACGTTCCCCGCGCCGTACTTCGACAACTGGTGGGGGCCGTTCCTGGACGAGGTGATCGGGACCGCGCTGCTGGTCGGCGTCATCTTCGCCCTGACCGACGACCGCAACCAGCCGCCGCTGTCGAACCTCGCCCCGTTCATCGTGGGCCTGATCGTCGTGGCGATCGGCATCTCGTTCGGCGCGAACTCCGGGTACGCGATCAACCCGGCGCGCGACCTCGGCCCGCGCCTGCTGGCCTGGGCCGCCGGCTGGGGGAAGAACGCCATGCCGGGCGATTACGCCAACATATCCACGTACTTCTGGATACCGATCATCGCCCCCTTGGTCGGCGGCGTGATCGGCGGCACCATCTACGACGTGTTGATCCGTGACACGCTGCGCTCGCGCGGCGAACCGCCGGAGGGCGGCATCGAGGTCGGCGCCGAGACCGTCGAGGACACCCGCTACAAGGAGGGCGTCGCGCCGGCGGACCCCAACCCAAACCCTAGAGGAACCACCACATGATCTTGGGCATCGACCAGGGCACCACCGGCTCGCGGGCCTTCATCTTCGACGAGAAGGGGAAGGTCGTCACCAGCGCCTACACCGAGTTCGAGCAGTTCTTCCCGAGGCCGGGGTGGGTGGAGCACGACGCGTCCGAGATCTGGGAGACCGTCCAGAAGGTGTGCCGCAAGGCGCTGGACGACGCGGGCATCGACGGGTCCAAGCTGACCGCGATCGGGATCACCAACCAGCGTGAGACCGCCGTCGCGTGGGATCGCGGCACCGGTGAGCCGCTCCACAAGGCGATCGTCTGGCAGGACCGCCGCACGGCGGGGCGCTGCGACAGGCTGAAGGCCGAGGGCTACGAGTCGATGTTCCGCGAGCGCACGGGCCTGGTGCTCGACGCGTACTTCAGCGGGACCAAGTACGAGTGGATGATCAAGGAGGGCGGCGTCCCCGCGGACGCCGCGTTCGGGACGATCGACGCCTGGTTGTTGTTCAAGTTGACCGGGCGGCACGCGACCGACTACTCCAACGCGTCGCGGACGTTGTTGTTCAACATCCGCGAGCTCGCGTGGGACCCGGAGCTGTGCGACACGCTTGGCGTGCCGATCACGTCGCTGCCGGAGCCGGTCCGCACCTCCGAGGTGCTCGGCGAGACCGACGTGTTCGGCGGGTCCGTGCCGGTCGCGTCGATGGTCGGCGACCAGCAGGGCGCGCTCTACGGCCAGGCGTGCCTGGACAAGGGGCTCGGCAAGAACACGTACGGGACCGGCAACTTCCTCCTGCAGAACGCCGGCGCCGGCGCGCCGATCCTCGAGCACGGGCTGATCACGACGATCGCGTGGGGGATCGGCGACCGCGTCGACTACGCGATGGAGTCGTCGATGTTCGTCACGGGCGCCGGGATCCAGTGGCTGCGCGACGGGCTGAAGATCATCGACCAGGCGTCCGACAGCGAGGGGCTGGCGGCGTCGCTGGACTCCAACGAGGGCGTGTACTTCGTGCCGGCGCTGACGGGCCTGGGCTCGCCGCACTGGGACCCGTACGCGCGCGGGACGATCGTCGGGCTGACGCGCGGGTCGGGGCGGGCGCACATCGCGCGGGCCGCGCTGGAGGCGATCGCCTACCAGTCGGTCGACGCGGTCCGGGCGCAGAACACGGCGCTCGGCATCCGCCTGACGGAGCTGCGGGCCGACGGCGGCGCGACCACCAACAAGTGGCTCATGCAGTTCCAGGCCGACATGCTCGGCGCGCCGGTGGTGGTGCCGGAGATCGCGGACACGACCGTGCTCGGGGCCGCGTACCTGGCGGGCGTCGCGACCGGGATGTGGACCGAGGACGACGTCCGGTCGCTGTGGAAGGAGTCGGCGCGCTACGAGCCGACGATGAACGACGACCAGCGGCAGTCGCTGCTGTCGGACTGGCGCCGGGCGCTGCAGCGGGCCGGGCGCTGGGTGATCCCGGACTAGCCTGGAGGGCGATGCCTTCGATCGGTACTGGAGCGATCAACCCCGAGAGCCGTGCGCGTGCGCTGGAGCGCATGCGCACGGAGGAGTTCGACGTCGCCATCATCGGTGGCGGCGTCGTCGGGACGGGCGCGGCGCTGGATGCGGTGTCGCGCGGGTTGAGCGTCGCGCTGGTCGAGGCGCGGGACCTCGCGTCGGGGACGTCGTCGCGGTCGTCGAAGCTGATCCACGGTGGGCTGCGGTACCTGGAGCAGCTCGACTTCCCGCTGGTGCGCGAGGCGCTGCACGAGCGTGGCCTGCTGCTGGACCGGATCGCGCCGCACCTCGTCCATCCGCTGCCGTTCCTGGTGTTGTTGTCGCACCACGGGTGGGAGCGCCCGTACATCGCCTCGGGCTTGGTGTTGTACGACACGATGGGCACGGCGCTGGGGAAGTCGCGCGGCGTGCCGGCCCAGCATCACTTCACGAAGCGCCAGACGCTGAGGAAGTTCCCCGCCTTGAAGAAGGACTCGTTCACCGGCGCCATCCAGTACTACGACGCGCAGGTCGACGACGCGCGCCACACGATGTTCGTCGCGCGGACGGCGGCGTCCTACGGGGCGCAGATCGTGACGCGCGCGCAGGCGGTCGGCTTCCTGCGCGAGGGCGAGCACGTGACCGGCGTCAAGGTGGTGGACTTGGAAGGCGACCCCGCCCGGCCCCGGGAGCCGTTCGAGCTGCGCGCGCGCCAGACGATCAACGCGACCGGCGTCTGGACCGACGACACGCAGGACATGGTCGGCGCGCGCGGGCAGTTCCACGTGCGGGCGTCGAAGGGCGTCCACCTGCTGGTGCCGCGCGACCGGATCCACGGCGACAGCGCGCTGACGATCCGGACCGAGACGAGCGTGCTCTTCGTCATCCCGTGGGGGCGGCACTGGATCATCGGGACGACGGACACCGACTGGACGCTCGACAAGGCGCATCCGGCCGCGTCGAAGAAGGACATCGACTACCTGCTGGAGCACATCAACAGGTACTTGGTGACGCCGCTGGGCCATGATGACGTGGAGGGTGTGTACGCCGGGCTGCGGCCGCTGCTGGCGGGCGAGTCGGAGTCGACCAGCGCGCTGACGCGCGAGCACATCGTGGCCCACCCGGTTCCCGGGCTGGTCGCGGTGGCCGGGGGCAAGTACACCACCTACCGCGTGATGGCGGCCGACGCCGTCGACGCCGCGGTCCACGGGCTCGAGGAGGAGATCTCCGAGTCGGTGACCGACCGGATCGGCCTGCTCGGCGCCGATGGCTACATCGCCCGCTGGAACGGCCGCCACCGGATCGCCGACGAGAGCGGCGTGCACGTGACGCGGATCGAGCACCTGCTGAATCGATACGGATCGCTGATCGATGAGCTGCTGGTGCTGATCGAGGGTGATCCGTCTTTGGGCGAGCCGCTTGAGGGGTCCGACGACTACCTGCGCGTCGAGGTGGTGTATGCGGCCATGTGCGAGGGTGCCGCGCACCTGGAGGACGTGCTGACGCGCCGGACCCGAACGTCGATCGAGACCTGGGACCGCGGGCTGAGCGCCGCCGAGCCGGCGGCGCGGCTGATGGCGGGGCCGTTGGGCTGGTCGGAGGAGCAGATCGCGACCGAGGTCGAGCACTACACGGCCCGCGTCGCCGCGGAGCGCGGGTCGCAGGAGCAGGACGACGACCTCAGCGCCGACGCGGCACGGCTTGGGGCACCCGACGTGGCGCCGGTGCTGCCGGTGGAGCGGCTGACGGACCGGAACACGCGGGCGGCGGCGCTGCAGGACACGGCGGCGACGCAGTAGGGGGCGAGCGGAGGCGTCGTCGCCGCCGCCGCTTTTCGTCTCGCTCCCGACTCGGCCCGCTTCGGTTGACGCGCCTACACAGCTTCGGGTGGCGCCGGCGGAGTTGGCCGCGGCCGGCCCCGCCGCGCCGCGACCGCCGTCGCACCGGCGCGTGGTCCACTCGGGTGCTGCGATCGGTCGGTGGCGTTTCGTCGCCGCTTGGCCGCCGTCGCTTCGGTCGACGCGCCTCCACTGCTTCGGGTGGCGCCGGCGGAGTTGGTCGCGGCCGGCCCCGCCGCGCCGCGAACGCCCCATCAACCGGCAGTTCGGGACCCTCCTGCTGCCAGACTGAGCAGCGGTCATGCGTGCGGAGCTCGAGTTGACGGAGGACGAGTGGCGTGAGCTCGAGGACGTCGTCACCCGCTCCGAGCGCGCGGTGCGCGATGCCTTCGGTGGCGTCGCGCCCGGTGACCGGATGGCCGCCGCGAGCCTCCTGGTCCAGGACGAGGACGACGTCGTCCCGACGCATCTCGCCGTCGCCACGGAGGCGGACTGGGCTCGGGTGGCCGCGATCGGCGACCCGGGGCGGCGGTGGGAGGCGGCGTGGAACCCGACCGGCTGGTCCTACGACGTGCTCGACGTCGCCGCTGACGACCGGCGCGCGGACGTCGATCAGCGGCTGGTCGAGGCCGTGCGCGGGCACGGCGTCGACGACGCGTCGCGCTGGATCCTGCAGGAGGTCTGCCGGCGCGTGGCGCACGCCCCGCCGGCGGGGGCGCTGCCCCACTTCGCGTGCGTTGTCGTGGATCCGGGCCTGGGAGCGGACGTGGAGGCGGACCTGGTCTACGCGCTGCCGCCGGAGGCGGCGGCGAGGCTCGACGCGCTCGGGCTGCTGCACCCTTAGGAGCTGGGCGGATAGCCGGGCCGAGCGAGCTACGCGGCCGCCGCAGCCTCGACCAGCGCCGTCGCCATCCGCGCCCCGGTGCCCTCCGGCCCGTCCGCGCAGCGTTCCGGATGCCACTGGACGCCCAGCGCGAAGCGGTGCCCCGGAACCTCCAGCGCCTCGATCAGGCCGTCGGCCGCCGTGGACGTCACCCGCAGCCCCGCTCCCAGCCGGTCGACCGCCTGGTGGTGCTCGCTCACCACGTCCGGCGCGGTGCCGAGGAGGCGGCGCGCCAGCGAGCCGTCACCGGTCGCGACGCCGTGCGCGTCGCGGTGGTCGAGCGCGTCGAAGCCGGAGGCCGGCAGGTGCTGGTGCAGCGTGCCGCCGTGCAAGATGTTCAACAACTGCGTCCCGGAGCACACGCCGAGGACGGGCAGGTTGGTGGTCAACGCGTGGCGCAGCGCGGCGAGGTCGCGCAGGTGGCGTGTCAAGTCCGTGTTGTAGGTGTACGGCCCGATCGGCTCGCCGTACAGCGACGGGTGCACGTCGGTCTCGCTGCCGCCGAGGACGAGCGCGTCGGCACCCGCCAGGTCGAGTCCGGCCTGTTCACCAGTAAGCGTCCGGACGCGCGCGCCCGCGGCGCTCAGCCACGCCTCGTAGGGCGCCGGGTCCTCGCGGCCGAGCAGGAGCACGACCGTCGGCCGGTCGTCCGGCGCGCCCGCCGCGGCATAGGCCTCCAGGAACAGCGCCCGCGCGCGGGCGACGCGCTTGCGCGCCGCGTCCTCGCCGAGGTCCAGCAGCTCGCCGACCTCGCGCAGCGACAGCCCGGCCTCGAAGCGCAGGAGCAGCACGAGCCGCTGGTGCGCGGTCAGCGTCGCGAGCGCCTCGCGCAGCCGGGGGTCGCGCATCGGCGCGCCGCCGCTCGGATCCTCCAGCCCGGCGTGCAGCGGGACGTGCTCCCGCCGGCGCCGGCGCCGCAGCTCGTCGAGCGCGAGGTTCGTCGCCGTCCGGTGCAGCCACGCCCGCAGGACCGGCGCCGCCGCGCCCCTCGGCGCGCTCCGCCACGCCCGCGCGAACGCCTCCTGCCGCAGGTCTTCGGCCGTCTCGCGGTCGCCGACCATCCGCGTCAACCGCCGCGTCAGCGGCCCGGTCTGCTCGCTCAGGAGCGCGTCGAACGTCATCTCACCACCAGGAGACGACCAACGCCACGCAGACCGGACACGCGCGGATTCTACGAAGGGGCGGACGCCTAGGGCGACGCCGGTGCCGCCGCCGCGTAGCTGCGCCCCGAGGCGTACCAGACCACGAGTACGCCGCCGCGCGCGCTCACGGCGAGCGGTCCGAGCTCGACGTCGCTCCCGCCGCCGACCCGGAACCGTCGCGTGCCGCCCGGACCGCGCACCGCGATCACCGTCCGCGACTCCCGCCACGCGACGTGGACGCCGCCGCGCCCGTCGACCGCGAGCGCGAAACCGCCGCCGCGCACCAGCCGGCCCACGGTCCGCCCGCGCCGCACGTGCCCGCGCGGGTCGACCGTCCCGACCCGCAGGCGACCGCCCACACCGACGGCGACCGCGACCGTGCCGTCCGCGCCGGCCGCGAGATCCACGACGTCGTCGTCCGAGCCCACCGTCGTGACCGCGTGCTCCGCGCCACCGTCGAACGAGACGGTCACGCGCCGCCCCATCTCCGACACGCGCACGACCCGCCCGCGCCCGTCCAGCGCGACCTGGCCGTCGAAGCGCCACGGCGAGCGGACGGCGTCCGGCGCGGCGGCCAGCCCGCCGTCGAGCGTGAGCCGGCGGAACGTCGGCGACTCGTCGTCCGCACGCCACGCGGCGGTCGCGCCGCCGGGTGCGAGCAGGATGTCGGTCGCCGCGTCGGTGACCGTTCGCAGCACCGGCGTGCCGCCGCCCGGCGGGATGCGCGCGAGCGTGAAAGCCGATCCGCCGAACCCGTCGCCCTCCGGCTCGGCGACGAAGACCGCGGCCCCGTCCGGCTGGACCGCGAGCTCCCGCACCGCGTACTCGGCCTGCAGCGCGGGCGCGACGTCGGCGGTGACCGGGACCGCCCCCGCCCCGCGCGTCCAGCGGTAGACGACCGGCACCGAGCAGCACGGGTCGTCGTGCGGGTCGTAGCCGACGTCGGGCGCGGCGGGATCCGGCGTGAAGCGCGTCCCGACGCCGATCGCCGTCCCATCGGGCGCCAGCGCCAGCGCCGACGAGCCGTCGAGGTTCGCCAGCGCGACCGTGCCGAGCCTCGCGCCGGGGCCGAAGCGACCGAGCCGCGGACCGCGCGCGCCCGGGTAGGCGAGCGTCGCCCGGCCGCGGTCGTCCACCGCGCCGATGACGCCGCCGGCCGACTGCGCCGGCACCGCGATCGGCCCGGCCCACCGGCCCCGGGCGACGGCGCTCGTCGCGAAGGCGAACGCGACGAGGATCGCCGTGGCAAAAACGACGGAAGGGAGAAGACGCTTGCGCATGCCTCAGCGACAAGCGCGCGCCGCTTGCGGAAGTTGCGCG
>DATDMD010000195.1:0-21565 GCA_036518975.1 Baekduia sp. | reverse complement strand
GGAGACGCTCGCGCTCGCCGAGACGTGGCGGCCGGACGCGATCGTCCACGAGACCGGCGAGTTCTCGGCGCTCGTCGCCGGCGACGCGCTGCGGGTGCCGACGATCCGCGTCGGCGTCGCTTTGGTCTCGCCGTTCGAGGACTGGTGGCTGCGGGTCGCCGCGGAGGCGCTGGATGAGTTGCGGGCGGATGTCGGCGCGGCGGCGGACCCGGGCGCGCGCCGCGGCGCGTCGACGCCGCTGTTGACGCTGGCGCCGCCGTCGCTGGACCGCGGCCACGGCGAGCCGCCGGCGTTGGTGCGGCGGTTCCGCGACGACCGCGTCGCGCGGGCGCGGGCGGCGGCGGTGCGGATCCCGTCCGCGGACCACGACGACATGCCATTTGTCCCGATCAGCTTCGGGACCGCAGTCCCGACGAACCACTTCCCGGACGTCTACCGCGCGGCGCTCGACGCGGTGGCCGATCTGCCGGTCCGGGTGCTGATGACGACGGGCGTCGAGGTCGACCCGGCGGAGCTCGGCCCGCTCCCGGCGAACGTGCGGGTCGAGCGCTGGGCGCCGATCGGCGCGCTGCTGGCGGGCGCGACCGCGTTCGTGACGCACGGTGGGGCGGGGACGACGGTCGCCGCGCTCGCCGCCGGCGTGCCGATGGTCGTGCTGCCGATGGCCGCCGACCAGCCGTTCAACGCCCGGATCGTGGCCGACGCGGGCGCCGGCGTGGCGGTCGAGGGCGGTCCGGCGGCGGGGCCGCCGCGGCTCGGCGAGGCCGTCCGGGAGGTGCTGGACGATCCCCGTTACGCCTCGGCCGCACGTGCGTTGGCCGACGAGATCGGCGGCTTGCCGCCGATCACCGACGCGGTCGAGGCGATCGAGACGTACGCCGGGGTCGCGACGGGGGCGACCCCGGCGGCGATCGGGTAGGGGCGGGTCGGTCTGTTTGGCGCCGGCGTTTGTGGCGTGCAGCGCGGGCGTTGGCTGGCGCTGCGGGGCGGGGTCTGCTTCGCATCTAGGGCGTGAGGCAGTGTGGGCGGCTCTCCGCGCTGTCGGCGTGGCTCGTCCGGATTGGTGCTTCGCGGGCGAGTTCGGGGCCGAATCGCCAGGACACCGGGGTCCGTGTCGTTTCGTGGTGAATAGCTCACCACGAGACGACACAGACCTCGGCGCGGCGAGGATTCGCCTCCGAACGACGGTCCAAGTCGTCTCACCCCCGACATGCGGGGGTCAAACGACTCGGACCTCGGTCCCGGAGATGCGAGCCCGGCGCGAGCAGGTCCGACCTGAAGATGTAGGCCTCGAGAACTCGTCGTCGCGCCAGCGCGTCCCCGGGCTGCGCGCGAGGAGCTCGCGCTGCTCGCCCATTACGTCCGCCTGGAGCAGGGCCGCGACGCGTCCTCGACCGGCACGTCTGGGACGATCCTGAGGTTGGAGGCAAGGAGATCAACATCGTGATGGTGATGAAGGAGCGGTCGTGGCGAAGCTGATCTACGCGTCGAACATGTCCCTCGACGGCTGCACCGAGGACGAACGCGGCGCCCTCGACTGGGCTCCGCCGGACGACGACGTCTTCGTGTTCATCACCAAGCTCATGCGGTCCGCAGGCACGTATCTCTACGGGCGGCGCATGTACGAGACGCTGGCCGTGTGGGAGACCGACTCCGCCCTGGCCGCGCGGTCAGACCTCACGGCCGACTACGCCAGCGCATGGCAGGCGGCGGACAAGGTCGTCTACTCCTCGACCCTGACCGCGCCGACCACCGCGAACACTCGGCTCGAACGCGACTTCGACCCCAGCGCGGTCCTCGACCTGAAGGCGGCCGCCAGTAGGGATCTGCTGGTCGGTGGCCCGAACCTCGCAGCACAGGCGCTCGTCGCCGGGCTGGTCGACGAGCTCGCCCTGTTCGTCTGGCCGGTCATCCTCGGTGGGCGCAAGCCCGCACTGCCACCCGACACGCGCGCCGATCTCGAGCTCATCGACGAGCACCGATTCAGCAACGGCGTCGTCCACCTCCGCTACCGCCTTCAGGAACGACGCAGGCACTCGACGACCCGCAGCTCACCGACCTCGTGAGCGAGTTGTCGTCGATGATCAGCCAGCCGCCAGACCCGCGGCCTCGACCTTCGGACCCAGCGTCTGCGCCAGGGCGAGCAGGCCCGACAGCGGTCTGATCATCACCGTGAAGTCGGCGACCAGGCCGTCCGGGCCGATGCGCAGGAGGTCCATGCCCTCCAGCTCCCGGTCGCCGACCCGCGCGCGGAAGATCAGCGCGTGGACGGGATCGTCGCCGCCGCCGGCCAGCTCGTCGGTGTAGCGGAAGTCCTCGAACGTCTCGAAGACGATCCGCAGCAGCGCCGACACGGTCGCCTTGCCGTTGTAGGCCTTGAAGACCGCGGGCGAGTGGAAGACCACATCGTCGCCGAGGGCCTCCAGCGCGGCCTCGACGTCGCCGGCCTCGACGCCGGCGCGGAAGTGCTGGGCGGCGCTCATCGAACGTGCCTCCGCCATGACGAACCAGCGACGACCGCAGCGTTCGACCTCATGCCGCCACCGGCGCGTGGCGGTCGATGATGGCGGAGACGTCGGTGCCCGGCGGCAGCGTCCCGTAGTGCATCCCGCCGTCGCCGCCGAGCCGCGTGGCGACGAACGCGTCGGCCACCGCGGCCGGCGCGTGGCGCAGCAGCTGGCTGGCCTGCAGCGCGAGCGCCATCCGCTCGACGACGAGACGCGCCCGGTGCTCCAGCTCGGCCGGCCGGCTGAACTCCGCGCGGACCGTCGCGACGTACGCGTCGTAGCGCGTGTCGCCGCCGGTCGCGGCGTCCAACTCCTCCAAGAACACGTCCAGCGACTCCGGCGTCCGGGCCAGGGCGCGCAGCACGTCCAAGGCCATCACGTTGCCCGACCCCTCCCAGATCGAGCACAGCGGCGCCTCGCGGTACAGGCGCGGCATGCCCGACTCCTCGACGTACCCGTTGCCGCCGAGGCACTCCAAGGCCTCGTAGGCGTGGTTGGGGACGCGCTTGCACACGTGGTACTTGGCGACCGCGGTCGCCAGGCGCTTGAACACGTCGGCGCGCTCGTCGCCGGCGGCGGCCTCGTCGTAGGCGCGGCAGAGCCGGAGCGTGAGCGCGGTCGCGGCCTCGGACTCCACGGCGAGGTCGGCGAGCACGTTGCGCATCAGCGGCTGATCGATCAGCGTCTTCCCGAACGCCGCGCGGTGCATCGCGTGCCACATCGCCATCGAGACCGCCTGGCGCATGCCGCCCGCGCCGCCCATCACGCAGTCCAGGCGCGTGTGGCCGACCATCTCGATGATCGTCGGCACGCCGCGCCCGGGCTCCCCGAGCATCTGGCCCCACGCGCCCTTGAACTCGACCTCGGACGACGCGTTGGACTTGTTCCCCAACTTGTCCTTGAGGCGCTGGAGCTGGAAGCCGGAGTTCTTGGTGCCGTCGGGCAGGAAGCGCGGGACCGCGAAGCATGAGAGGCCCTCGTCGGTCTGCGCGAGCACCAGGAACAGGTCGCTCATCGGCGCCGAGCAGAACCACTTGTGGCCGACCAGCAGGTACTCCGCGCCCTCGCCGCCGCCGTTGACCGGCGTCGCGGTCGTCGTGTTGGCGCGCACGTCCGAGCCGCCCTGCTTCTCGGTCATCGCCATGCCGCAGATCGCGCCCGGCTTCTCGGACGCGGGCTTGAGCGCGCCGTCGTAGCCCGTGGCCGTCAGGCGCGGGACCCACTCGTCGGCGATCGCGGGCGTCGCGCGCAGCGCGGGCACCGCCGCGAAGGTCATGGTGATCGGGCAGCCGAAGCCGGCCTCGGCCTGCGTGCCCGACATGTAGACCGCCGCGCGCGCGACGTGGGCCCCGGGGCGCGGGTCGTTCCACGGCAGCGCGTGCATCTCGTCCTGGACGCCGCGGGCCATCAGCTGGTGCCACGCGGGGTGGAACGTGACGGCGTCCAGGCGGTTGCCGTAGCGGTCGTGGGTGTGCAGGACCGGCGGGTTCTCGTTGGCCTCGAAGCCCCAACGCAGCGGCTCGCCGCCCCAGAACGCGCCGACCTCGACCGCGCGCTCGTGCGCCCAGCCGCCGCCCTCGCGACCAAGACCTTCAACAAGGGGCTGGTTGTCCAGGAACAGGTTCCGCCCTTCCAGCGGCGGGACCTGGTTGCGGACCTCGTGCGTGGCGTAGTTGTCCAACTTGGTGGTGACGCTCATGAGCGGGACGGCTCCTCGTCGGTCGTGGATCGCAGGCAGAAGGTGGTCAGGCGCGCGACGAGCGCGTCGGCGTCCGTGTCGGCGTGGGTGGGGGAGAGCGGGCCGACGAGCGCCTCGCCGATCGCGCCGACCAGCGCGGTCGCGGTGAAGTGCGGGTCCTGCTCGGGCAGCTGCCCGGCCCGGACGCCGGCGGCGATCGTCTCCGCGAAGACGTCCGCGTACGCGCGCCGGAACTGGAGGCGCTCGGCCTCGACGGCGGGATCCACCGGCTCGGCCAGCAGTGCCCAGGCCAGTCGCCGGCCCCGGAGCGCGCGGCGGGCGAACGTCTCGACCGCGGCGACGATCCGCTCGGACGCCGTGTCGCCACCCGCGCCGGCGACCGCGTCGACCTCATGTTGCGAGGCGACGCGGAAGACCTCGGTCAGCAGGTCGGCCTTGGACGGGAAGTGCCGGTAGACGGTGCCGGTCGCGACACCCGCGCGCTGCGCGACCGCGGCGACCTGCGCCTCGCGGTACCCGCCACGCGCCACCAGCTCCAGCGCGGCGCGCACGATCCCCTCACGCGTCGCGGCGCGCTTGGCCTCGGTCCGCTCGGTCGGTCGATACGGCACCCAAGAAGTGAACCACGATTCACCCTTTGGGGCAAGACGAACGTCCAGCCCGCGATGCGCCGCGGTCGACGATCTGCTTTCCTGCGCGACGAGATGAGCGCGCAGTGGGCCTCAGTGGAGGGGACGGCATGAAGCGGCAGCAGGACCGGAGCCGATGCCCGAAGTGTCGGGAGCGGGTCACGCCGTTTGCGGCGGGGTGTGCGATCTGTGGGACGGATCTGGACATCCGGCGCTGGGACACCGGGCCCAGCGTGACGCAGCGCGCCGCGTCCTGGATGCGCGCGCTGACCCGCGGGCCGAAGCGGTTCTAGACGGCGCCCGCCAGCACGTCCCGCAGCGCCGCCGGCGCCCGCCCCGTCAACGCCTCGACGTCCCCCGACAGCTGGTCCAGCTTCCCCTCGCGGATCGCGCGGCCGAAGGACGCCAGCATCGGCGCCGCCGCCTCCGGGACGCCGTGTGCGACCAGGCCGGCGGCGTAGGTGTCGTCGTCGACGCGGACCGCCTCCACCGGCGACCCGCCGACCGACGCGTACAACTCGGCGAGGTCGTCGCCGCCGAAGAGCTGCGGCCCGGTGATGTCATAGGCCTTGTCATGGTGCTCGGCGCCGCCGAGCAGGACGGCGGCCGCGGTGGCCGCGCAGTCCTCGCGCGACACGTAGGCGGTCACGCCGTCGCCGTGGTTGTGGGCGAACGTCCCGCCGGCGAGCGCGGCCTGGGCCTCGGGGATCCGGAACTCGGCGTACAGCGCGTTGCGCAGGAACGTCCACGCGACGCCCGACGCGCGCAGCGCCTCCTCGGTCGCGGCGTGGTCGGGGACGACGGGCGCCGGGTTGTCCGGCGCCGGGTTCGGGATCGAGGTGTAGGCGATCAGCTCGGCGCCGCCCGCCTTGGCGGCGTCGATCGCGTTGCGGTGCAGCCGCACGCGCGCCGGGCCGATGACGTCGGTCGAGATCAGCAGCACCCGCGTGGCGCCGGCGAAGGCATCGCCCAACGACGACGGGTCCGCGAAGTCCCCGAAGCGCACCTCGGCGCCGCGCGCCGCGAGGTCGCCCAGCTCGTCCGGCCGGCGCGTGATCAGGACCACGCCCTCGGACCTGTCGCCCGACTCCAGCAGCAGTGCGGCGGCGCGGCGGCCCAGCTTCCCGCCCGCTCCGGTGATGACGAGGCTCATGCCCCAACCGTAGCCCCGCCCGCCGACCGGCACGCCTCGGCGCGAGCCGCCCAGCTAGCGTTCGGCGCACCCTCATGAAGATCATCTACACCCACACCGACGAGGCGCCCGCGCTCGCCACGCACTCGCTGCTGCCCATCGTCGAGGCGTTCGCCGCCACCGCCGGCGTCGAGCTCGAGCTGCGCGACATCTCGCTCGCAGGCCGCATCCTGGCCCACTTCCCGGACCTCCTCACGCCCGAGCAGCGGGTTCCCGACGCGCTCGCCGAGCTCGGCGAGCTGGCCAAGACGCCCGAGGCCAACATCATCAAGCTGCCCAACATCTCCGCCTCGCTCCCGCAGCTGAAGGCCGCGATCGCCGAGCTGCAGGAGCAGGGCTACGCGATCCCGGACTACCCGGAGGAGCCCAAGACCGACGAGGACCGCGACGTCCGCGCCCGCTACGACGCGGTCAAGGGCAGCGCCGTCAACCCCGTCCTGCGCGAGGGCAACTCGGACCGCCGCGCGCCCGCGTCGGTCAAGGCGTTCGCCCGCAAGCACCCGCACTCGATGGGCGCGTGGTCCAAGAACAACAAGACGCACGTGTCCACCATGGACGGCGGCGACTTCCGGTCGACCGAGACGTCCACCACCGTCGCCGCGCCCACCGACGTGCGCATCGAGCACGTCGCGTCCGACGGCGCCGTCACGGTTCTCAAGCCGGAGTTCCCGCTCCTGGCCGGCGAGGTCGTCGACGCCGCGGTCATGCGCCGCGCCGCGCTGGACGCGTTCTTCGCGGAGCAGATCGCCGAGGCCAAGGCGGCCGGCGTCCTGTTCTCGGTCCACCTCAAGGCCACCATGATGAAGGTCAGCGACCCCATCATCTTCGGCCACGCCGTCCGCGCGTTCATCGGCGCCGAGGCCTACGACGGCCTGGCCGACGTCAGCCCCAACGACGGCCTCGGCTCGCTGCTGAAGGCCCACCCCGAGCGCCAGGAGCAGGTCGACGCCGCGCTCGCCGCCGGCCCCGACCTGTTCATGGTGGACTCGGACCGCGGCGTCACCAACCTGCACGTCCCGTCCGACGTGATCATCGACGCGTCGATGCCCGCGCTCATCCGCGCCTCCGGCCAGGGCTGGAACGCCAAGGGCGAGCAGCAGGACACCAAGTGCGTGATCCCGGACTCGTCCTACGCGGCGCTCTACGCCGAGACGATCGACCACTGCCGCGAGCACGGCGCGTTCGACCCCTCCACCATGGGCACGACGCCGAACGTCGGCCTCATGGCGCAGAAGGCCGAGGAGTACGGCTCGCACGACAAGACGTTCGAGATCGCCGGCGCGGGCACCGTCCGCGTGGTCGCGACCGACGGCACCGTCCTGCTGGAGCACGAGGTCGAGGCCGGCGACATCTGGCGCGCCTGCCAGACCAAGGACGCCGCGATCCAGGACTGGGTCCAGCTCGCCGTCGGCCGCGCCCGCGCGACCGGCGCGCCGGCCGTCTTCTGGCTCGACGAGACCCGCGCCCACGACGCCGAGATCCTCAAGAAGGTCCGGCCCGCGCTCGACGCCGCCGACACCGACGGCCTGCAGATCGAGGTCCTGCCCGTCGCCGAGGCCGCGCGGTTCACGCTCGACCGCGCCCGCCGCGGCGAGGACACCATCTCGGTCACGGGCAACGTCCTGCGCGACTACCTCACCGACCTGTTCCCGATCCTCGAGCTGGGCACGAGCGCGAAGATGCTCTCGATCGTCCCGCTCATGAACGGCGGCGGCCTGTTCGAGACCGGCGCCGGCGGCTCGGCGCCCAAGCACGTCCAGCAGTTCCTGAAGGAAGGCCACCTCCGCTGGGACTCGCTCGGCGAGTTCCTGGCGCTCGCAGTCTCTTTCGAGATGCTCGCCGAGAAGACCGGCAACGCGCGCGCCCAGCTGCTCGCCGACACGCTGGACCGCGCGACCGGCAGCGTGCTGGAGGAGGGGCGGTCG
Organism: Baekduia sp.; assembly: GCA_036518975.1. GTDB lineage: Bacteria > Actinomycetota > Thermoleophilia > Solirubrobacterales > Solirubrobacteraceae > Baekduia. The sequence goes on along the minus strand of DATDMD010000195.1, from coordinate 13,613 downwards.
CCGTCGCGCAAGGTCGGCGAGCTCGACAACCGCGGCAGCCACTTCTACCTCGCGCTGTACTGGGCGCGGGAGCTGGCCGCCCAGACCGGGGACCGGGAGCTGGCCGCGACGTTCGCGCCGGTGGCCGAGAGGCTCGCGGCGGCCGAGGACCAGATCGTCGGTGAGCTGAACGGCGTGCAGGGCGATCCGGTCGACGTCGGCGGCTACTTCCACCCCGACGGCGAGCGCGCGGCGGCGGCGATGCGCCCGAGCGCGACCCTCAACGAGGCCCTGGCCTCAATCGGCTGAGCGATAGGTTTCGCGGCATGCCCAAGACTGTCACGGTGACCGGCGCGGCCGGCGCCATCGGATACGCCATCCTGTTCCGCATCGCCTCCGGCCAGCTGCTCGGGCCGGACGAGAAGGTCAAGCTCCGCCTGCTGGAGATCGAGCCCGCGCTGAAGGCCGCCGAGGGCACCGCGATGGAGCTCGTGGACTGCGCCTTCCCGCTGCTGGAGTCCATCGACATCACCTCGGATCCCAACGAGGCGTTCGACGGCGCCAACATCGGCCTGCTGATCGGCGCGCGCCCGCGCACCGCCGGCATGGAGCGCGCCGACCTGCTCGAGGCCAACGGCGCGATCTTCAAGCCGCAGGGCAAGGCCATCAACGACCACGCGTCCGACGACGTCAAGGTCCTGGTCGTCGGCAACCCGGCCAACACCAATGCGTTGATCGCCATGAGCAACGCGCCGGACGTCCCGAACGAGCGCTTCACCGCGATGACGCGCCTGGACCAGAACCGCGCCTACGGGCAGCTCGCGTCCAAGCTGGGCGTGCCGCTGACCGAGATCGAGAACCTGGTGATCTGGGGCAACCACTCGCCGACGATGTTCCCCGACCTGTTCAACGCGACGGTCAACGGCACCGCCGCGGTCGAGGCGGTCGACGACATGGCCTGGTACGAGAACGAGTACCTGCCGAACGTCGGCAAGCGCGGCGCCGCGATCATCGAGGCCCGTGGCGCGTCGAGCGCCGCCAGCGCCGCGAACGCCGCCATCGACCACATCCACGACTGGGTCCTCGGTGCCAAGGGCCGCGTGTCGATGGCCGTGCCGTCGCAGGGTCAGTACGGCGTCGACGAGGGCCTGATCTCCTCGTTCCCGGTCGAGGTGACCGGCGACGGGTCCTACAAGGTCGTCGAGGGCCTCGACGTCTCCGAGTTCGCGCAGTCGAAGATCGACATCACCGTGAACGAGCTCAAGGGCGAGCGCGACGCGGTCCGCGAGCTCGGGCTGATCTAGGCGTCGGCCTCCATCGGGTGCCAGCCCCGGCCCTCCTTGCGGATCAGCCCCTCCTTCTGGAGGCCGGGGAGCACCCGATACAGGTAGTTCTGCTGGATGCCCATCTGCTCGGCGATCTCCGGGATCGTGATGCCGGGGCTGGTCCTCACGAGCTCCAGCGCCTGCTTGCCGCGCGTGCCGGAGCCGCGCGGGCGCCCGCGCCGGCCGTTGCCGGAGGCGCTCGCCCCGCCGCCGCCGCCGCCCGACCCGCCGCCGCCGCGACGGCGCGTGGCCACCCCGGGCGCGGGCTCGGTGCCGACGCCCTCGAGCGCGGCGACCGCTGCCTCCAGCCGGTGGTACTCATCAACCAATGGACGAAGCTCCTTGAGACGTTCCTGCATCTCGCGCCGCTTCTCGTCCAGGAAATCTGCCATGGAGTTTGAAAACCTTCTCAGGAAGTTACTGTTAGTGAAACTGAGTGTCACACGGATGGGGGTGACGGTCAAATGCGCTGCAAGGTGACGTGCACGACCCAGACGCGCACCGGTGAGACCTGCGCGCTGCTGCTGGCCCAGCTCGACCTCTCGACGCTCACGCTGCTGGGCGCCGGCGCGGACCTCGCCGACGACCTCGCCGCCGCGGCGCTCCCGCAGGGCTACGAGCCGCGCGTCCGGACCGGCAACGGCTGGGCCGACGCCGCCGGGTCCGACCTGGTGGTGTTGGACGGCGTGGGCGCCGAGACCGGCGCCGAGATCGCGGCGCGCTGCGGCGGCGCGGTCGTGATCGTCGCGACCGCCGATCCGGTGAGCGACGTCGAGCGGCTGCTGGCCGAGACGCGGCTGCCGCGTGCGCGGATCCTCGGCGCCGACGTCGCCGGCGCGGGGCCGATCACGGCCGCGGCGCGGGCGGTCGAGGTCGCCGACGCGGTCCTGCGCGACCGTCGCCGGGCTCTGCGGGTGGCCGTCCAGGCGCTGGAGGACGACACAGTCGCCGTGCGCGACGCGCGCGTCGGCGCCGGCGGCGCGCAGGCGATCCTCTAGGACACTAGGCCTTCACCTTCAGCTCGCCCTCGACCAGCGCCTTCAACTTGCGCAGCGAGGCGTCGGCCTCCTTGGCCGGCTGGCCGCCGACGATCGCGCGCGAGGCGACCGCGCCGAGCGGGCCCAGCGGCGCCTTGAAGTCGTTGCGGTAGTCGAAGCGCGTGCCGCCGCGGCCGTTGTCGGCGAGGCGGTACTCGGTCTCGGCGTGCGAGCGCGCGGGGCCGCGGCCCTGCCACTTGGCGTGATGCGGCGCCTTGACCTTCGCGAGGTGCCAGTGGACCTTGAAGTTGGCGCCGCGGAGATGCAGCACCTGCTCCATCTCGTCGTCGTCGTAGGACACCAGGCGCCGGTGGATGGTCACCCACTCCGCCAGGCGGCGCGGGTCCATCACCGTCTTCCAGACGGCGTCGACCGGCGCGTCGATGTCGATGCTGGTGGACACCTCGCTCACTGGCGCACCACCCTAGATGGTCGCGGGCCTCATCGCGCGCGCAGCTCCTCGACGGCCTCCCAGTCGCGCAGCGCCCGCTCGATCGCGGCGTCGAGGCCGTGCAGGCGGACGCCGAGCAGCTCCGGCGCGCGCAGGTCGCGCGGCAGCAGGTCGCCGTCCAACCCCTCCATCAACGGCCCGATGAGCGCGTGGTCCTCGCCGGCGATCGCGGCCGCGACGCGGCTGGCCACCGGCGTGAGGCTGAAGCCGAGCCGGATCCGCGCGCGGCCGACGAGCAGCGCGTCGCGGATCCGCGTGATCAGCTCGCCGTAGGTGACGACGTCGGGGCCGGCGACGTCCAGCGACAGCGGCCCGTCCACGGCGGGCGACGTCGCGCCGGCGATCAGGAACGCCAGGACGTCGCGCCCGTCGATCGGCCGCGTGCGGTTGTCGCGCCAGCTCGGCAGCGGCATGACCGGGACGCGCTCGACCAGCCGCACCAGGAACCGGAACGAGCGCGACCGCGCCCCGATGACGATCGACGCGCGCAGCGCCAGCGCCTCGGGCGCGGCGGCCAGGAGCGTCTCCTCGACCGCGAGGCGGCTGGCGAGGTGCGTCGAGGCGGCGTAGCCGTCCGGGACCAGCCCGCCGAGGTAGATCACGCGCCGCACGCCGGCGCGGCCGCAGGCCGCGGCGAACAGCTCGGCCGACTGCCGCTCGCGGGACGTGAACGCCCCGTCGGCCTCGGCGCCGCCGCCGCTCTCCATCGAGTGGATCAGGTAGTAGGCGACGTCCACGTCGTCGAGCGCCGCGTCCAGCCCGGCGCCGGTGACCGCGTCGCCGGTGACGAGGTCCAGCTCGTTCAGGTCGACCCCGGCGGCCGCGACGCGCTCCGGCGACCGCGCGAACGCGCGCACGGCGTGGCCGGCCGCCACGAGGCGGGGGAGGAGCGCGGCGCCGACGTAGCCGCTGGCGCCGGTGACGAGGATGCGCGCCATCGGACTGGGGATCGTGCCCGATCCGCGCCGCGTACGATCCTCCGATGGATCAGGCGGACCCGACCGGCGATTGCGACGTCGCCGTCGTCGGCGGCGGGATCGTCGGCCTGGCGACGGCGCGGGAGCTCCAGCGGCGCGACCCGGGCGCGCGCATCGTCGTCCTGGAGCGCGAGGCGACGCTCGGCGCGCACCAGTCCGGGTCGAACTCCGGCGTCGCGCACGCCGGCATCTACTACGCGCCCGGGTCGCTCAAGGCGCGCCTGTGCGTCGAGGGCGTCCGCGACCTGTACGCCTTCTGCGACGAGCACGGCGTCGCCTACGAGCGTTGCGGGAAGGTCATCGTCGCGCTGGACGCCGCCGAGCTGCCGGGCCTGGACGAGCTCGAGCGACGCGGCCGCGCCAACGGCGTCCCGGGCCTGCGGCGCCTCGACGGGGCGCAGCTGCGCGAGCTCGAGCCGCACGCCGCCGGCATCGCCGCGCTGCACTCGCCGAACACGGGCATCGTCGACTTCCCCGGCGTCGTCGTCGCGCTCGCGCGGCTGCTGCACGACGCCGGCGCGACCGTCGCGACGCGCTGCGGCGTGTCGGCCATCGAGCGGCGCGGCGGGCGGACCGTCGTCACCCACGCGCGCGGCGAGCTGCGCGCCCGACGCGTCGTCACCTGCGCGGGCGCGTGGGCGGACCGCCTCGCGGTCGCGGCCGGCGCCGACCCCGACCCGCGCATCGTCCCGTTCCGCGGCGCCTACCTGCGCCTGCGGCCGGCCTCGCGCCACCTCGTCGGCGGCCTGATCTACCCGGTGCCCGACCCGGCGCTGCCGTTCCTGGGCGTCCACCTGACGCGGCGCGTCGACGGCGAGGTGCTCGTCGGCCCGACCGCGCTGCTGGCGGGCGCGCGCGACGCCTACGCCTTGACGACCGTCGACCGGCGCGACCTGCGCGACACGCTCGCCTGGCCGGGCACCTACCGCCTCGTCCGCCGGTTCTGGCGCACCGGGGCGACCGAGGTCCGCATGGCCGCCTCGCGGCGCGCGTTCGTCGCCGCGGCGGCCCGCTACGTCCCGGAGCTGACGACCGCCGACGTCACCGACGGCCCCGTCGGCGTCCGCGCCCAGGCGGTGGGCCGCGACGGCGCGCTGACCGACGACTTCATCATCAACGCGGTGGGTGGTGCGCTGCACGTCCGCAACGCGCCGTCGCCCGCCGCGACGTCCTCGCTGGCGCTTGCACGAGAGATTGCGACGCGCCTCCAGACCGACATGTAGGCCTTGCGGTAGCAGGTCGCGGGCAGGCTCGCCGCCGATGTTCGCATCCTCCCCGCAAACACGGGGAAACGGTGCCCGATTCCCGCTAGATGCAGGGAATTACGCCTTTTCCCGGCGTTTGCGGGAAGGTCGAAATCCGGCCATGCGGCGATCTGTGCGATTTGCGAGAACCGGCATTGCGCAGTCCCTCCGAGACGTGGTTCGATGGCCGCCGTCGTGAACGAACTGGTCGACAAGAAGGAGAGCGGGACACGGATGCCGAAGGCGGGCGCGCGAGTGAAGAAGCCGAGCTGCGAGGAGTGCTACTTCCGCTGCAACATGCTCTGTGCGCTTTCGGAGGACACGCCGTGCTCGACGTTCCGGCCCGATCACCCGGAGGGCCTGCGGCCGCCGCGGCAGCTGCGCTTCACGTTCCGCCAGCCGGGTCGCACGACCGCGGCGTGGGCGTTCCCGTCCGCGCAGGAGCAGGCCGCGCTTCACCGCTGAGCCAGACGAGTCATCTAGGGTCGCCGGCATGAAGATCCGCGCCGCCGTCCTCGAGGAGTTCGCCCAGCCGCTCGTCGTCCAGGAGGTCGACCTGGACGGGCCCGGACCCGGCGAGGTGCTGGTCCGGCTGGAGGCCTGCGGCGTCTGCCACACCGACATGTACACGGCGTCCGGCGCGGACCCGTCCGGGTACGCGCCGACCGTCCTCGGCCACGAGGGCGCGGGCGTTGTTGAAGCACTTGGCGAGGGCGTGACGGACCTCGCCGTCGGCGACCACGTCGTCACGCTCTTCTCGCCCCAGTGCCGCGAGTGCCTGCACTGCCGCAGCGACAAGACCAACCTCTGCCTGGCGATCCGCGAGCAGCAGAACCTCGGCTTCCTGCCCGACGGCACGACGCGCCTGCACCGCGGCGAGGAGCGCGTCCGCCACTTCATGGGGACCTCGACGTTCGCCGAGGCGACCGTGATGCCGTCGATCGCGCTGGCCAAGATCGACCCGGAGGCGCCGCTGGACGTCGTCGCCACGCTGGCCTGCGGCGCGACGACCGGGATCGGCGCCGCGCTCTACGTCGCCAAGGTCGAGGCGGGCAGCACCGCCGCGGTCTTCGGCGCGGGGCTCGTCGGCCTCGGCGCGGTCGCCGGCGCGCGCCTGGCCGGCGCCGAGCGGATCATCTGCGTGGACCTGGACGAGGGGCGTCTGGAGCAGGCGCGCGCGCACGGCGCGACCGACACGCTGGTCGGCGGGGTGGACGCGGTTCAGGAGATCCTCGACATGACCGGCGGCTTCGGCGCCGACTACACCTTCGAGGCGACCGGCAACGTGAAGGTCATGCGCCAGGCCGTCGAGGCCGCGCGCATGGGCTGGGGCCTGGCGACGATCGCCGGCGTGGCCGGCAAGGGCGAGGTCCTGGAGACCGTGCCGCGCTACCTGATCACCGGCCGGCGGATCGCGGGCGCGTCGTTCGGGGGCGCGAAGGGCCGCGACCGCGTGCCGGAGCTGGTCGACCTGTACATGAAGGGCGACCTCGACCTGGCGGCGTTCGTGACCAACCGCATCGGGTTGGACGACGTCAACGACGCCTTCGCGGCGATGGATCGCCACGAAGGCGTGCGGACGGTCATCACGGCGTTCTAGGCGCGGCGCGCCGACGCGGGGAACAGCTCCCGCATCAGCGTGAGCGCCGAGAGGCCGGCGCGGCGGCGCGGCGGCGCGGGCACGGGCGCGGCGATGTGCCGCGCGCGCTCGCGCAGGAGCGCGACGACGTTGTCGGTCAGCTGGAACGGGTCGGCGATCCAGCGGCCGTCGTGGAGGTCCACGGCGGCGACGATGCCCTCACCGTTCTCGGCCAGCAGATGCGGGCCGGGGGTGAGGCGCTGGGAGTCCAGACGCGCGAGGCGGTCGAGGATGGGGAGGTCGGCCTGCGTCGCGCGACGGATGGTGATGGGGGAGGTCGCGGGGGTCATGCCGACCATGGTGAGCGTCGCGCAGCATCATGTCCAATGATGACTTGACCTAGCTGGCATCATGCTTCGTGATGCTGGACCTCAAGCTCCTGACGACGTTCCGCGAGGTCGCGTTGCGCAGCTCGTTCAGCGAGGCGGCCCAGAGCCTCGGCTACACGCAGCCCGCCGTCTCCCAGCACGTCTCGCGGTTGGAGAGCGCCGTCGGCGTCCGGCTCCTGGACCGCGACGCGCGCGGCGTGCACCTCACGCCCGCGGGCGAGGTCCTGCTCACGCGCGCGGCCGCGCTGCTCGACGCCGCGCGCAGGGCCGAGGACGACGTCCGCGAGGCCGCGGGCGCCGGCCGTCCCACGGTGCGCATCGGCGCGTTCGCGACGCTCGCGGGCGGCCTGCTGCCCGGCGCCACGCGCGACCTGCGCGCGCGCCGTCCGGACCTGCGGCTCGAGATCAAGGTCATCGAGCCCGAGGAGTCCGTCGGCGAGCTCATCGCCGACCGCCTCGACGTCGCGACGATCATCGACTCCGAGCTGCAGCCGATGGGCGTGCGGCCCGGCGTCGAGCACGTCCACCTGTGCGACGACCCGCTGTTCGTCGTCATGGGCTCCGACCATCCGATGGCCGGCCGCGCGTCGATCGGCCTGGAGGAGCTCTCCGGCGAGGGCTGGCTGATGCCGGACGTCGGCGGCACGTGCCCGGACTCCAACATCGTGCTGCGGGCCTGCCGCGACGCGGGCTTCGAGCCCGACGTGCGCCTGGCGTTCGACGACTACCCGGCGCTGCAGGGGATGGCGGCCGCCGGAGTCGGGGTCGCGCTCCTGCCCAGCCTGGCGACGTCCAACCTGCGGTCCGACGTCGCGGTCATCCCGCTGCGCGGCCAGCCGCCGGCGCGGCGCATCCAGGCGGCGGTCCGCGTGGGCGAGGACGACCCGCTCGTCGAGCACGTGCTCGAGGCGCTGCGCGCCGCCGGCCGCGCGCTGCCGACCGGACGGGCGCTCACCGCCGTCGCCTGACCTCTAGGCTCCCCCTGAGAGGAGAGGGGTCAAGAGTGCGGATCACCGTGCTGGGCAAATCGCCCTCCTGGCAGGACGCCGGCGGGGCTTGCAGCGGCTACCTCGTCGAGGAGGCGGGGACGTTCGTGCTGCTCGACTGCGGCAACGGCGTCTTCTCCAAGCTGCGCCGCTACCGCGACTACGTGGCGGTCGACGCGGTCGTCGTCAGCCACCTGCACGCCGACCACTTCCTCGACCTGGTCCCGTACGCCTATGCCTTGACCTACGCGCCGCGCCAGCAGCCGGTGCCGGTCGACCGCTGGCCGGGCACCGACGTGCCGGCCAAGCCCAAGTTGTACGCACCGCACGGCGCGCGCCAGACGTTCCGGCGGATCGTCGGGTCGTGGGGCGCGGAGGACCTGATCGACAACGCGTTCGACATCCACGAGTACGCGCCCGGCGAGGAGATCGTGGTCGGCGCGCTGAGGCTGCGCTTCCACGAGGTGCCGCACTGGCTGCCGACCTGCGCGGTCGAGGTCTCCTCCACAATCAACGGCTCCGGGCGGTTCATCTACGGCGCCGACACCGCGCCGACCGACGAGCTCGTCGCGTTCGCCGCCGGCACCGACCTCCTGATGTTGGAGGCGACGCTGCCGCGGCCGGAGCGCGACGGCGTCCGCGGCCACCTGACGCCGGGCGAGGCCGGCGAGCACGGCTCCCGCGCGAGGGTCGGCCGGCTCGTCATCACGCACTTCTCCGACGAGATGGACGAGCTCTGGGCGCGCCGCGAGGCCGAGCGCGCGTTCGAAGGTCCCGTGTCGGTCGCCCGCGAGGGCGCCGTCTACGACGTGTAGCCGGACGCGCGGTACATTCGTCGCGTGCCACCCGAGCGCGACCTCTTCGCCAACTTCGAGCGCATGCGCCGCGAGATGGACGAGCTCTTCGGGGACGTCTTCGGCAGCAGCGTCCTCGGCTCACGCCGCCAGGGCGGGTTCAGCCCGGCGGTCGACGTCTTCTACGAAGGCGAGCCCCCGCGCGCGGTCGTGCACGCCGAGCTGGCGGGCATCGACCCGGACGAGATCGGGCTGGAGATCGAGGGGCGAGAGCTGGTGATCGCCGGGCACCGGCGGCCGGCGGATGCCGAGGGGCGGGTGTACCAGCAGCTGGAGATCGACTTCGGGCCGTTCCGGCGGGTCATTCCGCTGGGTGCGGATGTGGTCGCGGAGCAGGCGCGGGCGACGTATCGGGATGGGATCTTGCGCGTGGAGTTGCCGCTGGTGCGGCCGGAGCCGCGGGCGCGGCGGGTGCCGATCGAGGTGCCGGTGGACGACGAGGTGGGGTAGGGGCGCTCGGTTTCTTGGCGCCGGCGCTTGTGGTTGGCAGCGCGGGCGTTGGTCGTGCTGCGGGGCGGGGTCTGCTTCGCATCTAGGGCGAGGCAGTTGAGGGCGGCGCTCCGCGCGGTCGGTGTGGCTCGTCGCTTGCGTGCTTCCGGGGCGAGTTCGGGGCCGAATCGCCGGGACGTCGAGGGTCAACGGTGTTTTGGGGTTCGTATAGGACCCAAACCCACCGTTGACCTTCGTGCGGGTCGGGTCAGTTGCACTTAGGTGCTCGTATGGAGCACCAATCTGCAATTGACCTCCCTGGGGCGGGTCATTCGTACGTTGTGGCCCATAGAGGGCTACGCGCTACGAACGACCTCGCGCCGTCCCGCGATCCCCTCCCAAACCCCTGCCCCAGGGCCGAGGCACACCGACAGCGCGGAGCGCCACCCCAACTGCCTCGCCCTAGATGCGAAGCAAACCCCGCCCCGCAGCACCCAAGACGCCTGCGCTGCTCACCACCAAACGCCCGCACCGGAGCGGCCTAAGCAGCGTGCTCCGCAGCAGGGTCCTCCTCATCCACCACCGCCGCCGCCCACCGCCCCCGGCGCCACAGCACCTCCACACCCACCCCAAAGCACTCGCTGACACGCACACTCGTCAGCACATCCTCGACACGACCAGCCGCCAACACCCGCCCACCCCGCAACAACAGCGCATGCGTCGTCGTCGGGGCGATCTCCTCCAGGTGATGCGTCACCGTCACCGTCGGCATCCCCGGCCGATCCCGCGCAAGCGACACCAGCGCGCCCACCAGCCCTTCGCGGCCCGGCAGGTCCAGCCCCGAAGCCGGCTCGTCGAGCAGCAGCAGCTCCGGGTCCGCCATCAGCGCCCGCGCCAGCAGCAGCCGCTGCCGCTCACCCTGCGAGCAGTCCTCGAAGCGCCGTCCCGCCAAATCAACCGCCGACACCAACGCCATCAACTCAAGAGCGCGCGCCTCGTGCTCCGCCCCCAGCCGCCGCTGCTGCAAGATGATGGTGTTGAACGCGCCCGTCATCACGGTCTGCAACCCGGAATACCCTCCGCGCAGCGACCGTGCCAGCCGCGCGTCGACGAAGCCGATCCGCTCGCGCAGCGTCCGGACGTCCACCCGTCCCAGGCGCGCGCCGAGCACCTCTACGCTTCCCGCGGACGGCTGCGCCATCGCCCCCGCCAAGTGCATCAACGTGGTCTTGCCCGCGCCGTTGGGCCCGAGGATCACCCACTGCTGGCCGGCCCCGACGTCCCAGGAGACGTCGTCGAGCAGCACCAGCTCGCGGCCCAGCGCGGCGGACCACCGCGTGACGGTGACGCCGGCGAGCTTCAACACCTACTTCTTGACCTTCTGCGGGCAGGGCGACTTCGTGCTCGGCTTGGGCGCGCCAGGCGGCTGCAGGCAGACACCGACCGAGTAGAACAGGAACTTGCTCTTCTTGTCGCCCTTGGCGAACGAGTTGGTCGTGTCGAACTGGAGGTTCCACTTGCCCAGCATCGGGCGGGTGAACGGGAACAGCTTGCGCTTGGCGGTCCGCTCGATCCGCCCGCACTGGCCGGTGGCCTTGCCGAGCCGGACCGTCTGCTTCAGCTTCCCGCCGGGCGTGATGTAGTGGACGTAGACGTCCGGGTTGTGCTCGGCGAGGCCGAAGCCCGCGACCGAGAAGCGCACCTTCAGCTTGGTCGGATCGCCCTCGGACGGCGCGAAGTTCGCCTTCAGGCGCGTGACCGTGAACTGCGAGACGGCGGTGACGCCCGCGGAGGCGACGCTCACGTCGAACGTCCGCTCCAGCTCGTCGTTGCCGAGCATCGGCGGGGCGAACGAGCCCTGCATCGCGCCGCCGGCGTCCATGACCTCGGCGCCGCCGTTCAGCGCGGTCCCGTCGAGCGCGACGGTGTACGGCTGGCCGGCCGTGAACCCGTTGCCGCTGACCGTGACGTTCGTCTTGTCGGTCTGCAGGTAGCAGGTGCGATCCGTCTGCACGGCCGCGCCGTGGGCGGCGGCGGGCGCGAGCAGCAGGGAGAGGGGGAGGACGGTGGCGAAGCGGCGCATTGGCAACAGCCAGGGTAGGGGTCGTGACCCGCGGAACACGCGAATGGGGTAGAAGGAGCGCTATGCCGACGTTCATCATGCTCTCCACGCTCACGCCCGAGGGCGTCCAGACGGTCAAGAACAACCCGCAGCGGATCCGCGAGGTCAACTCCGAGGTCGAGCAGCTCGGCGCGACCGTCAAGGCGCAGTGGTCGGTGCTCGGACGCTTCGACTTCGTGAGCATCGTCGAGGCGCCCGACGAGTCCACCATGGCGCGCGTGTCGCTGGAGCTCGGGTCGCGCGGCACCGGCCGCTTCGAGACGCTCAGCGCCATCCCGATCGACGACTTCATCGCGTCGCTCTAGACCGCTGCGCTCCCGTCCTCACATCTCCGTCTTCATGAGAGCGGAGACCGCTCCGATGTTCGTCCACGTCAGATGAAGGTCCTCGTCGTCGGCTCCGGCGGCCGCGAGCACGCGATCGTCAACGCGCTCGCGCGCTCGCCGCAGCGGCCGGAGCTGCTCGCCGCGCCCGGCAACCCGGGCATCGCGGCCGTCGCGCGGTGCGTCCCGGTGACCGTGGACGACCTCGACGGCCTGGTCGCGCTCGCCCGCGACGAGGCCGTCGACCTCGTGGTGATCGGCCCCGAGGCGCCGCTCGTCGCGGGGCTGGCGGACCGGCTCGAGGCGGCCGGGATCGCGCACTTCGGCCCGAGCGCGGCCGCCGCGCGGATCGAGGGCTCCAAAGCGTTCGCCAAGGAGATCATGGCCTCGGCCGGCGTGCCGACGGCCGAGTGGGCGGAGGTCACGTCGATCGACGCGGGCCTCGACGCGATCGGCGGCCGCTATCCGACCGTCATCAAGTTCGACGGCTTGGCGGCCGGCAAGGGCGTGGTCGTCGCGCCCGACGAGCCGACCGCCCGCGCCGCGCTGGCCGAGATGCTCGAGGCGCGGCGCTTCGGCGACGGGCCGGTCGTGGTCGAGGACTTCCTGGACGGCGAGGAGCTGTCGCTGTTCGCGATCTGCGACGGCGAGCGCGCGGTCCCGATGGTCCCGGCGCAGGACTACAAGCGGATCTTCGACGGCGACGAGGGCCCGAACACCGGCGGCATGGGCGCCTACTCGCCGGTGCCCGGCGCGCCGGACACCGACGCGCTCGTCGCGAACGTCCACCAGCCGGTGGTCGACCTGATGCGCGAGCGCGGGATCCCGTTCCACGGCGTCCTGTACGCGGGGCTGATGCTCACGGCCGAGGGCCCGCAGGTGGTCGAGTTCAACGCGCGCTTCGGCGATCCCGAGACGCAGGTCGTCCTCCCGCGGCTGCGCAGCGACCTGCTCGAGACGCTGATGGCCGCGACGCGTCCGGGCGGCCTGGCGTCGGCTCCGCCGATGGAGTTCGACGACGGCTGGGCGGTCACGGTCGTGCTCGCCAGCGGCGGCTACCCGCTGTCCTCCTCGTCGGGCGACGTCATCACCGGCCTGGAGGACGCCGCGCGCGCGGGCGCGGAGGTCCTGCACGCGGGCACGGCCCGGAACGAGGCGGGCGACGTCGTTACCGCCGGCGGCCGCGTCCTGAACGTGACGGCGCTCGGCGCCGACCCGGCAGCCGCCCGCGATCGTGCCTATGCTGCCGCGAACCTCATCCACTTCGACGGACGGCAGCGCCGGAGCGACATCGCCCTGCGCGCCGTCGAGCGAGCCCAGACGCCATGACCGACCAGCCCCAGCCGACGACCGCCGAGCCCCAGACGCTGACCCAACTCGAGGAGGCCGCGACCGAGACCGACGCGCCGCTCGTCGGCATCATCATGGGGTCGCAATCCGACATGGACACCATGGCCGCGGCCGCCAAGGTCCTGGAGGACCAGGGGGTCCGGTCCGAGATCCGCGTCATGTCGGCGCACCGCGAGCCGGACACGGTCGCCGATTACTGCAAGAACGCGCGCATGCGCGGGCTGAAGGTGCTGATCGCGGGCGCGGGGCTGTCGGCGGCGCTGCCGGGTGTCGCGGCGGCGCACACGGACCTGCCGGTGATCGGGGTGCCGCTGTCGTCGCGCCTGAGCGCGGCGGGTGGGTTGGACGCGTTGCTGTCGGTGGTGCAGATGCCGCCGGGCGTGCCTGTGGCGTGTGTGGGGTTGGACAATGCCAAGAATGCGGGGCATTTGGCGTTGCGGATGTTGAACGCTTAGCTCTTTTGGTGAGCAGCGCAGGCGTTGGTCGTGCTGCGTGGCGTGGTCTGCTTGGCATCTAGGGCGAGGCAGTGAGCGATGGCGCTCCGCGCGGTCGGCGTGCCTCGGCCGCC
>DATDMD010000194.1:0-24518 GCA_036518975.1 Baekduia sp. | reverse complement strand
GAGCGTCTTCGTGACGTGGAGCTTGTCGTCGAGCAGCGCGGCGCGGTAGTCGACGCCGGTCTTGGCGAGGTAGAGGCAGATGCCGTGCCCGGCGCCGACCGCGACGCGCTCGCACGCCGGCGCGCCGGGGATCGGCTGCGTCTTGCCGGAGGCGTCGACGCGGTAGAGCTTGCCGTTGAGGCGCGGCTGCTTGGCGTCGACCGCGCGGACGACGGCCTCCGTGTCGGGCGCGAGCGCCGAGACGGCGGTCGGCGCCTGGGCGGCCGCGTCGGTCCCGGTCGGCAGCTCGGCGACGGTCCCGCCGTCGCCGCGCATGACGGCGAACGCCACGACCGCGCCGAGGGCGATAAGGCAGGCGACGACGATGCCCGCGAAGGCTCCGGTGCGCGTCTTCATCATGCCGTGCGGTTGCTGCGCAGCGAGCGGGTCTCGCCGAGCAGGAGCGCGGCCAGCGCGACGGCGAAGACCAGCGCCGCGGCGAAGAGCACGACGGCGAGGCTGAGGCCGCCGAACGTCCACAGGGCGCCGAAGGCGATCGACGCGACGAGCGTCGTCCCGGTGTCGAACGCCGCGATGACCGACAGGCCGGTCGCGCGCTGGTGCTCGGGGAGGACCGCGGAGCCGAGCGCGGCGAGGACGCCGTCGGTGGCCGCGTAGAACGCGCCGAGCGCCAGCAGCGCCACGCCGAGCTCGAGCGGGCCGACGTGCGCCTTGAGTAGCAGGAGGTAGGCGACGAGCAGGACCGCGTAGCCGGCGATGAACACGCGGCCGCGGCCGACGCTGTCCGACAGGCGGCCGATCGGGATGGCGAGCAGCATGAAGGCGAACGAGGTCCCGACGAACAGGAGCGGCAGCAGCGGCGGCGAGAAGTCCATGCGGCGCTGGAGCGCGAGGTAGATGAAGCTGTCGCTGATCGTCACCAGCGAGAGCAGCGCGCTGACGACGGAGAGGCGCAGGAAGCGCGGGTCGCGCAGGAGGGCGGCGGCGCCGCGCAGGGCCATCGGCTTCGCGCCGGCGGGCGGGGCGACGGGCCGCTCCTTGTCGCGCGGGACGAGCAGGACGAGCGTCGCGACGCCGATCAGGGCGACGAAGAAGCTGACGAGGAAGACCGCGTCGTACTGGCCGGGCGCCAGGATGAGCAGGCCGACGGCGACGAGCGGGCCGAGGAACGCGCCGACGGTGTCCATCGCGCGGTGCACGCCGAAGGCGAGGCCGAGCGCCTCGGGCTTCGTCGACAGCGAGATCATCGCGTCGCGCGGCGCGGTCCGGATGCCCTTGCCGGTCCGGTCGAGCATGATCATCGCGACGATCGGCGCAACCGCCGAGCCGACCAGCACGAACCCGATCTTGCAGATCGCCGACAGGCCGTAGCCAATTCCCGCGACCACCTTGTGGCGTCCGGTGCGGTCGGAGAAGATGCCCGCGACGATGCGGACGAACGCCGCCGCGCCCTGGTAGACGCCGTCGATGATGCCAAGCGTGAGCGGTGTCCCGCCCAGCGCGAAGATGATGTAGATCGGCAGGATCGCCGACACCATCTCCGACGAGATGTCCGTGAACAGGCTGGTCGTGCCGAGCAGGACGACGGTCCGGCTGACGCCGGCGAAACGCCGTCCACGAGCGTCCGCGGACGACTTGGGCTTGAGCAGGGCACGGGTGCTCTCGGCGACGTACATCTGCGCGACCAACGGCGGGACCGACGCGGTTCTTCCGGCCGTGGCGCGTGAGACAGCGCTAAGAAACGACGAAGGCCCCGGCGGGGTTCCGGAGCCTTGCGAGTGGGCGATCCAGGATTCGAACCTGGGACCTCTTCCTTATCAGAGAAGCGCTCTAACCGACTGAGCTAATCGCCCGGGCGAGGCGGAAGTGTAGCGCGGGCTCAGGAGCCGGCGCGGACACGGTGGGCGAGCGCGAGGGCCTCGTCGAGCGAGTCGATCGCGAGCTCCACCTTGTAGCCCGTGCCGCGCGGCTTGACCTTCAGCTCCAGGCCGAGGGCGCCGCCGAGGGCGTCGGCGATCTCGGTCGCGGCGGCGGCCTGGTCGGGGTGGACGGCCTTGACGGCGCCGCGGCCACCGTTCGCTGCGGTCGCCTCGTTGGCGCGCCGGGCCTGCTCCTCGGTCACGCGGACCGACCAGGCGCCGTCCGCGGCGGCGCGGGCGAGGCGCCGGCGGTCGGCCTGGTCGTCGGCGAGCAGGAGCGCGCGGCCGTGGCCCTCGCTCAGCGTGCCGTCCTCCAGCAGCGCGAGCGCCTCGTCGGGCAGGTCGAGGATGCGCAGCAGGTTGGAGATCGCGACGCGGCTGCGGCCGACCTTCCTGCCCACGGCCTCGCGCGTGAGACCCAGCTCCTCGACCAGGCCGGCGACCGCGCGGGCCTCCTCGACCGGGTTGAGGTCCTCGCGCGCCATGTTCTCGATCAGCGCGACTTCGAGCGTCGCGGCGTCGTCGTGGTCCTGGACGAGCGCTGGGACCGTCTGCAAGCCCGCGAGCTTGGCGGCGCGCCAGCGGCGCTCGCCGGCGACGAGCTCGAACGTCCCGCCCGCGCGCGGGCGCACGAGGACGGGCTGCAGGACGCCGCGGTCCTCGACGGACTCGGCGAGCGACTGGAGCGCGGCCTCGTCGAACTGACGGCGCGGCTGGCCCTTGCGGGGCTTGACGAGGTCGACCGAGAGCTCGCGCAGCTCCGCGGCGTTCTCCGTGCCGTCCGCGCCGAGGGGCGGCTGCGAGACGGAGAGGATCGCCGACAGGCCCCGGCCCATGCCGCGCTCAGCCACGGGCCGCGACCTCCTTGGCCAGCTCGAAGTAGGCGTCGGCGCCCGACGAGTGCGGGTCGTGGTGGATCACCGGGCGGCCGTAGCTCGGCGCCTCGCCGATCCGGACGTTGCGCGGGATGACCGTGTCGAAGACGAGCTCCGGGAAGTGCTCGCGCACCTCGCGCTCGACGTCGCGCGCGAGGCGCGTGCGGCCGTCGTGCATCGTCAGCAGCATGCCGGCGACCGAGAGGCGCGGGTTGAGCTCGCGCTGGATGAGCGCGAGCGTGTCGAGCAGGCCGGCCAGCCCTTCGAGCGCGAAGTACTCGGTCTGGACCGGGACGATCACGCGCTCGGCGGCGACCAGCGCGTTGACGGTCAGCGGGCCCAGCGACGGCGGGCAGTCCAGGAGGATGAACGCGAACCGGTCCTTGATCGGCGCCAGCGCCTCGCGCAGGCGGTCCTCGGAGCCCGGCTGGCGCGGCAGCTCGACGTTCGCGCCCGCGAGGTCCGGGGACGACGGGAGCACGAACAGCTTGTCGATCGCCGTCGGCTGCAAGGCGTCGGCGGCCGGCGCGTCGCCCGAGAGGACGTCGTAGACGTTGGGGACGATGTCCTTCGCGAGCCCGAGGCCGACCGTCGCGTTCGCCTGCGGGTCGATGTCGACCAGCAGCGTGTCGTAGCCGGCCTCGGCGATGCACGCCGCGACGTTCACCGCGGTGGTCGTCTTGCCGACCCCGCCCTTCTGGTTCGCGATCGCGTACACGGTGCCCATTCGGCGTCCAAGGTAGCGGCGAACGCGGTCGGACGGAGCGCCGGATTGCGCTCCGAGCGGGAAGTCTCAGCCTGTAGTAGACGGCTGAAGTGGCCGTTTGCGGGCGATTCCCTCGCGGCGTGGGAAACGCGGCGGCGTAGGCCTGACCTTCAAGTAGACGTAGAGATGCCGCTCATCTCCGCCCGGGAAGGTCGGCGCGGTGGTCGGCTCGTGCGCTTCAAGCCCCACAACCTCCGCTGCATGCAGTCCATCACGCTCCTCGGACGGATCACGCTTCCCTTTCCACGCGACGAGCCGACCTCCTTCTTCGAGGAGCGGTGCCGCGTACTCGACGAGGATGTTGAGCGGCGCGAGCGCGCGAGCCGTGACCACGTCGTTGGCCCCGATCCCCTCCGGCCAACCCTCGGCGCGGGCGTTGACGACGCAGACGTTCGTCAGTCCCACGGCGTCTGCGGTGCGGAGGAGGAAGTCCGCCTTCTTGCCGACGCTCTCGACGAGGTTGACCGTCGTGTCGGGGAGTGCGACCGCCAGGACGAGGCCGGGGAAGCCACCGCCGGAGCCGAGATCGGCGATCGCGCGCGCGCCGCGCAGCTCCGGCAGGGCAAGCCCCGCCAACGAGTCGCCGACATGGACATCAACCCCCCGCTTCGGATCACGCACGGCCGTGATCGACGACGGCTCCTCCTGCACGAGCTCCAGGATCTTCCGCAGCTGCGCGGGCGCATCCTCCGACAACTCCCACCGCTCCGCCAGCTCCACCAGCCGCACATCAACTCGATCAGGCACACCGGGAGCCTAGGCCGTTCCAGGTGAAACCCCTCCGCGCGCTCTGCGCTGGCCGCGCGACGCGGCTTGGCCTGCGCCCCGCCATGCGTTGGAGGCGCGTCTCGACGCTTGGCCCGCGGCACAGGCGGCGATGCTCGCCTCACCCACCCTTGTCCGCGTCGGACCCTCGTCGATCCGCACACGGCGGCCGCGACGGCGCGTCTCCGTCGACGACCGTCGCTACGCGAGCAACCGACGCCCTTTAGCCAACAGGCCGGCAGCCTCCGGTGCGGGCATGTCGCGCCAGTCGACACGCCGTCGGGCACGAGGCGTGAGGGTGCTCGTCCGTCGAAGCGGCAGCTCGCCGCGACGATCAGCATCTCTCGCCCGATCTTCTCCCTCCGGTTCGCATCAGGAGCACGGGCCGCAGCCGCGTCGCCCGCTGTTGCACGTAAAACGCTTCCCCAAAGTGCTCGGCGTGCACGGAACACGGTCCGCCATTGCGCTTCACGCGGTTCCACGTAAACGCTGCGCGCCGCAGCGCCGAAGCCCTCGGGCGTTCTCCGTGAAGGCAGCGTGCCCCGCCGTTGCGCTGCCTCGGCGTTCCGCGTGACACGCAGCGCCGCCCCTAGCCGCCGTACGGCTGACGTTCCACGTGAAACGCGGTGGCGAGTACGGCGTCGCGATACCGCGGTGGTCGCTCGAAACACCCTGCGGTCCGCAGGGCATGGGCGCGGACACCGCCACCGACGTCAACCAGGTCGCGGACGCGACGGTGCCCCACGCCGTGCAACCACTCGGACGCGGGACCGATGGCGTGGCACGCGACACGCTGCCGACCCACCGCCACGATCCCGCCGCGCTCCGTGCAGACGCGGCGCGATCGGTCCATGCAGACGCCGCGATCGACCGTGCAGACGCGGCGCGATCGGCCGTGCACGAAGCCTGAGACGTTCCACGCGAAACGCAGGTGCAGCCCCCGGCGTCGGTCTCGCTGACGTTCCACCCGCTGACGAAGCTGTCGGGCGTGAACGAGGCGTTCGACTGCGGAGCGGGCCACGCCGGACCGCATCAAGATCGCGGGATCGGCCGCGCAGGGCCCGGCTGCGAATTCGGCGGGACCCGCGCACCGCGCCGGCCAAGCACGCCCGCCGCGGAGCCGCTCCCACGCCCGCCGCCTGGCGCGCGGCAATCAGGTGACACGCGGCGTAGCCCGCCGCCGCTGCGGACGAGCACGCCGCGGAAGTGTTCTACGTGAAACGCCGCGTAGTCCGTCCCAGGCGATCGCATGGGCGGCCCGTGGATACGCGGCGCACCCGGCGAAGAGCGCGGCAGGCGGGTATTCCACGTGAAACGGTGGCGTGGCTAGCCTCCGGAAGATGCTTCCGCCGATCGTCGATGCCGACTGGCTCCGTGCCCGCCAGGACGACGTCGTACTTGCCGATGTCCGCTTCTACCTCGACGGCCGCAGCACCCGCGATGCGTATGACGCTGGGCACCTGCCGGGCGCCGTGTACGTCGACCTCGATCGCTGGCTCTCCGGTCCGGGGTCGCCGCACAACGGGCGTCATCCGCTCCCGAGTCCGGAGACCTTCGCCGAGGGCATGGGGTCGCTCGGCATCGGAGACGACACGCCGGTCGTCGCGTACGACGACGCCGGCGGCGTCATCGCAGCGCGCCTCGTCTGGATGCTGCGCGCGATCGGGCACGATGCCGCGCTTCTTGATCTCGCCTGGCCGCCGCCGGAGCTCGCCACCGACGAGCCCAGGCGCCCGGCCGCCACCTTCACACCAACACCCTGGCCCAGCGATCGCCTCGCCACCGCCGACGATGCCGCCGACCCGGGCGACGCGGTCGTCATCGACGCCCGGCAGCGCGAGCGGTTCCTCGGCGCTCCCGACGGGATCGACGCGCGCGCCGGGCACATTCCCGGCGCCCGCTCCGTCCCGACCCGCGAGCATCTCGGCGCAGACGGCCGTCTGCTCCCCGTCGACGCGCTCCGCGCCCAGTTCGCGGCCGCCGGCATCGACGACACGACGCCGGTCATCTCCTACTGCGGCTCCGGCGTCACCGCCTGCCACAACCTGCTCGTCCTCGAGCACGCGGGGCTGGGCGCGCATCGGCTCTACCCCGGCTCGTGGTCGCAGTGGAGCCACGACGCCTCGCGCCCGGTCGCCACCGGCGACTGACGCGGGCGTTTCACATGAAACGCCGGGCCGGCTAGGCCGGCAGCGGCGTCACGACGAGGTGCCGCTCGGGCTCGTCGCCCTCGGAGTGCGTGTCCACGCCTCCGCGCTCGCGCAGGTACTCGTGCACGTGCTTGCGCTCGCTCGCCGTCATGGCGTCCAGCGCGACGGAGCGGCCGTACTTCTCCGCCTCGATCGCCGCCTGGTCGGCCTGCTTCTCCAGCGCCTCGCGCCGGCGGGCGCGGTAGCCCTCGGCGTCGACGACGATCCGGCGGCGCTCCACGGTCGGATCCGCCAAGAGGATCCGCTGCGCCAGGTGCTGGACGGCGTCGATCGTCTGCCCGTGCCGGCCGATGAAGATCCCGAGATCCTCGCCGTGCAGCGTGCCGACCAACGACTCCTCGTTGGACTCGACGGTCACCTCGGCCTCGAGGCCCAGCCCGTCGACCACGTGCTCCAACAGATCACGCAGGATCTCCTCCTGCGTGCGCTCCTCAGCAGCCACCGCTTATCGTCTCCGTCCCGAGCGCTTCTTCTTGCGCGAGCGCGGCGGAGGCGGTGGCGCCTTCGTCACCCGCGCCTCGTCCTGCGCGCTGCTGGCCGACCCGTTGGCCCCGCCGGACGACGACGAGGACGAAGACGCCCCCTGCGCCAGGCGCGCGAACAGCCCACCGCCGCCACCGCTGGGCGCGGCGGCTCCATCCTTCTTGTCCCCGGGTTTGCCCCCGGACCCCGACCCAGAGCCGGATCCCGACGCCTTGAGCTCCGGCAACGGCGGCGGCTCCGGCTGCTTGCTCCCCACCACACGCCGCAGGAACTGCTGCTGCCCGATGGTCCAGATGTTCGTCGTGATCCAGTAGAGCAGCAGGCCCGCCGGGAAGCGGTAGATGAAGCCGACGAACAGGAACGGCAGGACCAGCATGATGATCTTCTGGTTCTGGTCCGCGGTCGCGGTCATCATCAGCAGCGACGACACCAGCTGCGACCCGCAGTACAGGACCAGCAGGACGATCAGCGTCGTCCCGGTCGCCTTGTCGGTGATGTCGTGGATGAACCAGAACTCCGACTCCGGCGTGTGCCCACACGGCACCGGGTTCGCCGTGCCCGGCGGGTTGATCGTCGGGCAGATGTCGTTGCGCAGGTCCTTGCGCAACATGTAGAACAACGACAGGAAGACCGGCAGCTGGGCGATCAGCGGCAGGCAGGAGGCAAAGGGGTTGACCTTGTGCTCCTGGTAGAACTTCATCGTCTCCTGCTGGAGACGCTGCTTGTCGTCCTTGTACTTCTCCTGCAGGACCTTCAGGTGCGGCGCGATGCGCTGCAGCGACTGCATCGACCGGAACTGCTTGACCGCCAGAGGCAGCAGCGCAGCACGGACGACGATCGTCAGCAGGATGATCGACAGGCCCCAGCTCGCGCCGATGCTGTCGTGGAAGAACTTGAGGATGCTCTCGAAGACATCGACAAGCGGCTGGAGGATGTTCGCGGTGATGGGAACCATGGCTCAGGCGTGCGGGGGCCGGGCTGCAGAAGAGGGCGGCTCGGGCTGACGGAACAGGGTCTGGGCCTCGACGGGGTCAAAGCCGCCGTGGCTCCACGGGTTGCAGCGCAGAAGCCGCCAGCCCCCGAGGATCAGGCCCCGGAGTATGCCGTAGCGGCCGATCGCCTGCGCGGCGTACGCCGAGCACGTGGGCTCGTACTTGCACCGCCGCGGGAAGAGCGGCGAGATGACGCGTTGGTAGACGGTGATCGGGGCGATCGCGATCCGCCGCACGAGCGACGGTCGCTCGTCGCTCACGAGCCCGCGGCGGTGGACTTCTCGCCCACCGACCGCCCGATCAGCTCGCCGAGCGCGGTCTGGATGCCCGCCAGGCCCTCGCGCTCCGCCAGCTCGCGCGCCTCGGGGCGCGCGACCACCACGGCGTCGCTGTCGGCCGGCAGGCGCTGGCCTTCAACGGCGAACGCCTCCCGCAGGAGGCGCTTGACCCGGTTGCGGTCGACGGCGCCGCCGACCTTGCGGGACACCGACAGGCCGACGCGCTGGCCAGCGGCGGCGGCGCCCTCGACGTCCAAGGACGGTGCGGCACCCGCCGCCGGGGCGTCGCCCCGCGGGAACACGTACAGCGTGAGGTAGCGGTTGCCGATCGACCGGCCCTGCCGGTAGACGCGCTCGAACTCGGCGCTGCGCGACAGCCGGCCCTTCTTGGGCCGCTTTGGGCTGCCAGCGCGCGGGAGCGCGTCGCTCACGGCGACCAGGTCAGACCGTGAGCCGCTTGCGGCCCTTGTCGCGACGACGCTTCAGCGTCAGGCGGCCGGCGCGGCTCGCCATGCGGTTGCGGAAGCCGTGCGCACGGGCACGCTTGCGTCGCTTGGGCTGGTAGGTGCGCTTCATGAAGATCGTGCTCCGTCGAGGGGAGAGGTCGTTGATCGACCGGCGGGCCAGTGTACAAGGCCCACGCGCGGCGGGCCTTTCCACACCGTCCACACCCCCTGCTAACACGTGTGCACAGGCGTCGAACTGACCCTTCCGCGGCGGATTTTGACGGCATTTGCGGCGTCGTGCCAACCGGGTCGCCAACGGCCGCCGACGGCCCTGAGGCACCTGCTACGTTTCCTCACCCGCCGGCGCGGCGAACCACCACGGAGCACCCGCCGCCGGCCTCCTCGCTTCAAGTTCTTCAACTCGCTCCCAAGGAGCCGCACGACCCTGCCGTGACGCTGGACCCTGCCCCCATCTGGACCCGCCTGCAGGCGGAGCTACGACGCAGAGTCCCGGACGCCACCTACGACATCTGGCTGGCACCACTGTCGTGGGGCGGGATCGACGACGCGGGACGGATCACGCTCGTCGCGCCCGACGACGTCCGCGACTGGGTCGGCCAGCGGTTCGCGGGCATCCTCCAGGACGCCGCGCGCGTCGTGGCGGGCCCGGAGGCGACGATCGCGCTCGGCGACGCCGCGGCCGGCGACGGCACGGCGGCGCCCGCGTCCACGCTCACCCCGCGCCACCCCGCGCCCGCCGACCCCGTCGCCCCGCTCTACGACGACGTCGCCCGCCTGAACCCGAAGTACACCTTCGAGCAGTTCGTCATCGGCGACGCCAACCGCTTCGCCCACGCCGCGGCGCTCGCCGTCGCCGAGCTCCCCGGCCAGGCCTACAACCCGCTCTTCGTCGTCGGCCCGCCCGGCGTCGGCAAGACGCACCTGCTGCACTCGATCGGCAACTACGTCCAGGCCTACGGCGGCGGCCTCACCGTCCGCTACACGACGGTCGAGCGCTTCACGAACGAGTTCCTCGAGGCCCTCAAGGCCCGCGACGTCGACGCGTTCAAGCACCGCTACCGCCGCAACGACGTCCTGCTCATCGACGACGTGCAGTTCCTCGAGTCCAAGGTCAAGACCGAGGAGGAGTTCTTCCACACCTTCAACGCGCTGCACGAGACCGGCTCGCAGCTCGTCCTGACCTCCGACCGCCCGCCGCGCGACATGGCCGCGCTGGAGGACCGCCTGCGCCAGCGGTTCGAGTCCGGGCTCCTGGTCGACATCCGCCCGCCGGACCTGGCCACCCGCCTCACGGTCCTGCGCAAGCGCGCCCACCACGACGACATCGCGCTCGCCGACCCCGCGGTCCTGGACCTGATCGCCGGCCGCGTCACGGACAACCTCCGGTCGCTCGAGGCCGCGCTGATCCGCGTCGTCGCCTACGCGTCGCTGACCGACAAGCCGATCGACGTCCCGCTGGCCGACCAGGTCCTCACCCAGCTCTACGGCCGCCAGCAGGAGCGCGCGATCGCCGCCGGCGGTCCGGCCACCGTCGACCGTATCCAGGACCTCGTCGCCGAGGCGTTCGGCCTCACGCGCGAGGAGCTGCTCAGCCCCTCGCGGGCGGCGCGGTTCGCCTGGCCCCGTCAGGTGGCGATGTACCTCGCGCGCGAGCACACGCACGAGACGCTGCCCGCCATCGGCCGGCACTTCGGCGGCCGCGATCACTCCACCGTCCTGCACGCGTGCAAGCGTGCCGCGGACCGGATCGGCAAGGACCCCGACGCCTTCGACGCGGTGACCCAGATCACCGCGCGGCTCACCGGCGACGCGGTTTGACCGGCGCTGTTGACAGACTCAGTCGGCTTCTGTGCGCGAAAACCCCGCAACGTCCGGTCATCTCAGCGGCTGTCCACAGATCAACAGCCACTATGACTCCTGAAACTCTCTCCTAAGGTCTTCAACGTGAAGCTTTCCGCCGCGAGCGCCGATCTGCTCGCACAGCTGCAGTCCGTGTCCCGCGTCGCCTCGACGCGCTCCGCCGTCCAGGCGCTGTCCGGCGTGCAGGTCGCCGTGACCGCCGCCGGCGTCGAGCTCCGCGCCACCGACATGGAGATCGCGCTGCGCGTCCCGCTCACCGCCGAGGTCGAGCGCGAGGGCACCGTGGTCCTCCCGGCGCGCCTGCTGCTGGACGTCGCCCGCTCGCTGCCCAAGAGCGCGGAGCGCGTGACGCTGGAGCTGCGCCCCGAGCAGCAGGACGTCGAGGTCGTCGCCGCCCACGCGAAGTTCCACCTGCGCACGCTGCGCGCCGAGGACTTCCCGCCGCTGCCGGAGGTGGGCGGGGACACGGTCGTCGACGTCCCCGCGCACGCGTTCGTGGAGACGATCGAGAAGGTGTCGAAGTCGGCGTCGCGCGACGAGACGCGGCCGATCCTCACCGGCATCCTGGTCAGCGCGAGCGGGTCGGAGCTGCGGATGGTCGCGACCGACTCCTACCGGCTGAGCGTCAAGGAGACGCAGCTGGAGGTGCCGCTGGACCCGGGCTTCGAGGCCAACGTCCCGGCGCGGGCCCTGGACGAGCTGCGGTCGATCGTCGCCAACGTCGGCGCCGACGTCATCCGGATCGGCGTGCGCTCCAACCAGGTCGTGTTCGAGGTCGGCGGCGCGGTCCTGTCGTCGCGGCTGATCGACGGGCAGTTCCCGAACTACCGCCAGCTGATCCCGGACGGCTACGAGCACCAGCTGCGCATCAGCGGCGAGGAGCTCGGCGACGTCGTCAAGCGCATCTCGCTGATGGCGCAGAAGAACGCGCCGCTGCGCCTGGCGTTCGGCGACGGCGAGCTGACGGTGTCGGCGCAGACCCCGGACGTCGGCGAGGCGTCCGAGCCGCTGCCGGTGCCGTTCGCCGGCGAGGCGTTCGAGATCGGCTTCAACCCGGAGTTCCTGCGCGACGGGCTCGACAGCGTCGGGTCGGGCGACCTGTTGTTGAAGCTCATCAGCCCGCTGCGGCCCGGCCTGATCGAGGGGGCCGACGAGAGCGGCTTCCTGTACTTGATCATGCCGATCCGCCTCAACGTGTAGGAGTTGATCATTGGTGCGTGTCGAGCGCCTCAGGTTGCGCGACTTCCGCACCTACGCCGCGGCCGACGTGCCGGTCGGCCCCGGGCTGACGGTGCTGCACGGTCCCAACGGCGCGGGCAAGACCAACATGTTGGAGGCGCTGTACTTCGGGTGCACGGCGCGGTCGTGCCGGACGGCGAACGAGCGCGAGATCGT
This sequence comes from Baekduia sp., assembly GCA_036518975.1. Lineage (GTDB taxonomy): Bacteria > Actinomycetota > Thermoleophilia > Solirubrobacterales > Solirubrobacteraceae > Baekduia. Next base: position 12,508 of record DATDMD010000194.1, on the reverse strand, counting down.
GCGCTTCGACGCGCCGGCGGCGCGGGTGGAGGTCGACACGCGCGACGCGGACGGCTTCGCCCACACGCTGTCGGTGGGCTTCCAGCCGGGCGAGCCGAAGCGGCTGCGCGTCGACGGCGCGCCGGTGGAACGGATGACCGACTCGCCGGCCCGGCCGCTGGTGAGCGTGTTCCTGCCCGACCGCCTGGAGCTCGTCAAGGGCGCGCCGACGGGGCGCCGCGCGCATCTGGACCAGCTCGTGGCCGCGCTGTGGCCGGGCCGGGCCGGGAACCGGGCGCAGTACTCGCGGGCGCTCGCGCAGCGCAACGCGCTGCTGGCGCGGGTGCGGGCGGGGCGCGTCGGCGAGGGCGCGCTGGACGCGTGGGACGCGGAGCTCGCGCGCCGGGGGATCGCCTTGCGCGACGACCGCGCCGCCGCCGTGGCGCGCGTGGCCACCCGGTTCCCCGCGCTGGCGACCGAGTTGGGGTTGTTGGGTGACGCGGAGCTTCGCTACCGGCCGCGGTCGCGCGCGGACGACGCCGACGGGCTCGTCGCCGAGCTGCGCGAGCGGCGTGCGTCGGACCTGGACCGCGGGTTCTCCCAGCATGGCCCGCACCGCGACGAGCTCCTGCTCCTGCGCGACGGCCGCGAGTTGAAGTCCTACGGGTCGCAGGGCGAGCAGCGCCTGGCGTTGCTGGCGCTGCTGCTCGCCGAGCGCGCGGAGCTGGCCGAGGAGCGGGGCGCGCCGCCGCTGATGCTGCTCGACGACGTGATGAGCGAGCTCGACGCCGACCGGCGCGGCCTGCTCGTCGCGCGGTTGGACGACGGCGGCCAGGCGGTCGTGACGACCACCGACCTCGCGCACGTGCCGGGTGGCGACGGGCCGGCGGTCGTGCGGCTGCGGGTGCTGCCGGGCGGCGGCGTAGAGCAGGAGGGCGCCGAGGGCGGCGTCGCGCCGGGCGCGGCTGCTGACGACGCCCTCCGGGCGTCCGAGGCGGCCTGACGTGGCGCGCCGGGCCCCACGCCGCGTCGGAGCCGCGATCGGCGCGCTCGCCGGGCAGCTCGCGCCGCGCACGACGCTCGCCGACGCGCAGCGCGCGTGGCCCGACGTGGCGGGCGCGGCGATGGCCAAATACGCGGCTCCGACCGCGGAGCGCGGTGGATCACTCACGATCACGTGCCGCTCTTCGGTGTGGGCGCAGGAGCTCGATCTGATGGCCCCGGAGCTCATCGCCAAGCTCAACGCGGCGCTGGGCGAAGGACGCATAACCACGCTCCGGTGCGTCGCTGCGCGATCCCGTGGCAAAAGCGCCGGGGAGTCGTAACAGTTTTAGTGGGATTTGCAGGTATTTTAGCGGTCCGCGGATACCGGGTTTGGCGGGTCCTTGTGCTATCCTGCGGATAACTCCTTCTACGCCCCGTTCGGGCTCGGGTGAGCCCGAAGAGCGGGGCGTTCTGCGTGAGGAACGCAGTCTTCAATGGCGAACGAGAACGGCAACAACACCCGCCAGGGCTCGGCCGCCTACGACGCCCAGGACATCACCGTCCTCGAGGGCCTCGAGGCAGTCCGCAAGCGGCCCGGCATGTACATCGGCTCGACGGGCATCCGCGGGCTGCACCACCTCGTGTACGAGGTCGTGGACAACTCGGTGGACGAGGCGCTCGCGGGCTTCGGCGGACGGGTCGACGTCACCATCCACCCGGACAACAGCATCACCGTGCGCGACGAGGGCCGCGGCATCCCGGTCGGCATCGTCGAGAAGGAGGGCCGCCCCGCGGTCGAGGTCGTCCTGACCGTGCTCCACGCCGGCGGCAAGTTCGGCGACGGCGGCGGCTACAAGGTGTCGGGCGGCCTGCACGGCGTCGGCGTCTCGGTGGTCAACGCCCTGTCGGAGACCCTGAGGGTCGACGTCCGCGTCGATGGCTTCCATTGGTCGCAGGAGTTCGACCGCGGCGCGCCGCGCTACCCGCTTGCCAAGGGCGAGCCGATGGCGAAGGACGAGCCGACGGGCACGACGATCACGTACCTGCCCGACGCCGAGGTGTTCGAGACGCTCGAGCACGAGTTCAGCGTCCTGGAGCAGCGGCTGCGCGAGACCGCGTACCTCACCCGCGGCCTGGCGATCTCGCTCACCGACGAGCGCGCCGGCGGCAAGAAGGTGGAGTTCCACTTCGAGGGTGGCATCGAGGACTTCGTCTCGTACATGAACGAGAACAAGGAGCCGCTCGGCAAGAAGGTCATCTTCTTCGAGGGCGAGTCCGAGGAGGGCTACATCGAGGTCGCCATGCAGTGGAACGGCTCCTACCAGGAGTCGGTCTTCTCGTTCGCCAACAACATCAACACGCACGAGGGCGGGTCGCACCTGTCCGGCTTCCGCGCCGCCCTGACGCGCACGATCAACCGCTACGCGCGCGAGAAGGGCGAGCTCAAGGAGAAGGACGACAACCTGAGCGGCGAGGACATCCGCGAGGGGCTCACCGCGGTCATCTCCGTCAAGCTCGCCGACCCGCAGTTCGAGGGGCAGACGAAGACCAAGCTCGGCAACCCGGGCATGGAGGGCTTCGTCGCGAACGTCGTCAACACCAAGCTCGCGGAGTTCCTCGAGGAGAACCCGGGCGAGGCGCGCGCGATCATCCGCAAGGCCGTCTCGGCGTCCCAGGCGCGCGCGGCCGCGCGCAAGGCGCGTGACCTGACGCGCCGCAAGAGCGCGCTGGAGAACTCGCCGCTGCCGGGCAAGCTCGCCGACTGCTCGGTGAAGGACCCCGCGCTGACCGAGATCTTCGTGGTCGAGGGCGACTCCGCGGGCGGCTCGGCCAAGCAGGGCCGCGACCGCAACACGCAGGCGGTGCTCCCGCTGCGCGGCAAGATCCTCAACGTGGAGAAGGCGCGGATCGACCGCGTCCTCAAGAACAACGAGATCCAGGCGCTGATCACGGCGCTCGGCACGGGGATCCGCGACGAGTTCGACATCGAGAAGGCGCGCTACCACAAGATCGTGCTGATGACGGACGCCGACGTCGACGGCGCGCACATCCGCACGCTGGTGCTGACGCTGCTGTTCCGCGAGATGCCCGAGCTGATCGAGGCCGGCTACATCTACATCGCCAAGCCGCCGCTGTACAAGATCAAGCAGGGCCGCAACGACCGCTACATCGAGAAGGAGTCCGAGCTGGAGGACGTCCTGCTCGGCGACAAGTTCGAGAAGATCCACGTGGTCGACCGGGCGGGCAGCGAGTTCAAGCTCACCGAGGCGCGCTGGCAGCGCTACAGCCGGCTGCTCAAGCAGTTCGAGGGCTGGGCGTCGTCGCTGCGCGCCGAGCACGGCCACGAGGCGGTGCGCTTCCTCGGCGAGGGCGGTCTGCTCGACGACCAGGCAGCGGACCTCGCCGCGGTGGTCGCGTCGCTCGAGAAGAACGACGCGTCGCGCCCGCACGAGACCCACGTGATCGAGTCCGACGACGAGGTCCTCGTCGTCAAGGCGATCGAGCGCAAGACGGGCCTCGCGCAGACGCACCGGCTCCCCCGGGCGATGTTCGAGTCCAACGACTACAAGCAGTTCATCAAGGTCAACACGCAGCTGGTCGAGCTGGCCGGCGCCCCGCCGTTCAGCGTCTCGCTGGGCGATAAGTCCGACGAGGCCTACTCGTTCGACGCGCTGCGCAACGCGGTGCTGGAGGTCTCGCGCCGCGGGATCAACGTCCAGCGCTTCAAGGGCCTGGGCGAGATGAACGCCGACCAGCTGCGCGAGACCACGATGGACCCGGCCACGCGCACGCTGCAGCAGGTGAGCGTCGAGGACGCCACCGAGGCCGACCGGTTGTTCACCATGTTGATGGGCGACGTCGTGGAGCCGCGCCGCGAGTTCATCGAGCAGAACGCGCGCGCCGTCGTGAACCTCGACGTCTAGATGATCCACGTTGTTGAAGGAGTTGAGGCCTGATGGCCACTGACGTCATCGGCGGCGGCAACATCGAGCCGCGCGCCCTCGAAGACGAGATGCGGACGGCGTACCTGGACTACGCCATGTCCGTCATCGTCGGGCGCGCGCTGCCCGACGTCCGCGACGGCCTGAAGCCCGTCCACCGCCGCGTGCTGTTCTCGATGAGCGCGAACGGCCTCGGCCCGACGCGCCCGTACGTCAAGTGCGCGCGCATCGTCGGCGACGTCATGGGTCTCTACCACCCCCACGGCGACTCGGCGATCTACGACACGCTGGTCCGGCTCGCGCAGGAGTTCTCCATGCGCCACCAGCTCGTGGACGGCCAGGGCAACTTCGGCTCGGTCGACGACGACCCGGCCGCGGCCATGCGGTACACGGAGGCGCGCCTGACGCGCCTCGCCATGGAGATGCTGCGCGACATCGACATGGACACGGTGGACTTCGTCCCCAACTACGACGGGTCCAAGCAGGAGCCGACGGTCCTGCCGTCGCGGTTCCCGAACCTGCTCGTCAACGGCGGCACGGGCATCGCGGTCGGCATGGCCACCAACATCCCGCCGCACAACCTGCGCGAGGTCATCGACGCGACGGTCGCGTTCATCGACCAGTCGATGGCGGGTTGGAGCGACGAGGAGGTCACGACGGCGCTCATGCAGCACATGAAGGGCCCGGACTTCCCGACGGGCGGGATCATCATGGGGTCGGCGGGTATCCGCGACGCCTACGACACCGGCCGCGGCAAGGTGCGCGTCCGGGCCAAGGCGCACATCGAGGAGATCCACCAGGGCAAGGAGGCGATCATCGTCACCGAGCTGCCCTACGCGGTGAAGAAGGGCGGCGACACCGGCCTCATCACCAAGATCGCGGAGCTGGTGCGCGAGAAGAAGATCCCCGAGATCTCCGACCTGCGCGACGAGACCGACCGGCGCGGCATGCGCCTCGTGATCGAGCTCAAGCGCGCGGTCAACCCCAAGGTGGTGCTGAACAAGCTCTACAAGCACACGCCGATGCAGTCGACGTTCGGGGTCAACACGGTGGCCTTGGTCGACGGCGTGCCGAAGACGCTGTCGCTGCGCGAGCTGCTGTCGGCGTACGTCGCGCACCAGCGCGAGGTCGTCGTCCGCCGCGCGAAGTTCGAGCTGGCGCAGAAGGAAGCCCGCGCGCACGTGCTCGAGGGCCTGCTCATCGCCCTCGAGAACCTCGACGCGGTCATCGAGGTCATCCGCCGGTCGGCCAACCGCGAGGCCGCCCGCGAGGAGCTGGTCGCGCAGTTCTCGCTGTCGCAGATCCAGGCCTCCGCGATCCTCGACCTCCGCCTGTCGCAGCTGACGGCGCTGGAGAGCGACGCGATCAAGCAGGAGCACTCCGACGTCATGGAGCGCATCGGCGAGCTGCGCACGCTGCTCGGCGACGAGGCCAACGTCCTCGCGCTGATCAAGGAGGAGATGCTCGACATCGCCGAGCGCTTCCAGGACGAGCGCCGCACGACGATCGCGCCGTCCGAGGACGAGCTCGACATCGAGGACCTCATCGCCGACCAGCAGATGGTCATCACGATCACCAAGTCGGGGTACATCAAGCGCGTGCCGCTGGCGACGTACCGCCAGCAGCGCCGCGGCGGCGTGGGGATCAACGCGATGGACATGAAGGACGGTGACTACATCGAGCACCTCTTCGTGTCCTCCACGCACGACTTCCTGCTGTTCTTCACGAACCGCGGCAAGGTCTACCGGTCGAAGGTGTACGAGCTGCCGGAGGGTCAGCGGACGGCGAAGGGCCGCGCGCTGGTCAACATCCTGCCGCTGCGCGAGAACGAGCGGGTGCAGTCGGTCCTGTCGACGCGCGACTTCTCCGAGTCGCCGTTCCTCGTGTTCGCGACGCGCAAGGGCATCGTCAAGAAGACCGAGTTCCAGGCCTACAACACGCCGATCAAGGCCGACGGCATCATCGCCATCAAGGTCCGCGACGACGACGAGCTGATCGCCGTCCGCCGCGTCGACGAGGGCGACGAGATCATGATGGTGTCGAAGGCCGGCCTCGCGGTGCGGTTCGAGGAGAGCCAGGTGCGCGCGATGGGTCGCGACACCGGCGGCGTCCGCGGCATGGACGTCAACGACGACGGCGAGGTCATCGCCATGGACGTCGCGCGCGACGACATGGAGCTGCTCGTCGTGACGGAGGCCGGGTTCGGCAAGCGCACCAAGATCGACCAGTACCGCAAGACGTCGCGCGGTGCCAAGGGCGTGCTGACGATCAAGCTGACCGAGGCCAAGGGCGGCCTCGCCGGCGCGCTCGTCGTGCGGCCGCATCAGGAGCTCGTGTTCATCTCGCAGAACGGGCTGATCCAGCGGACCGGCGTGAAGGGCATCTCGCAGCAGGGCCGCGGGGCGACCGGCGTCCGCCTGATGAACCCGCGCGACGGCGACCAGGTGAGCGCCGTGGCGCTGATCGTGGAGTCCGAGGACGAGAGCGGCGTGCCGACGCTGGACGTCGAGGGCGCCGAGATCGAGGTCGTGCCCGAGCCCGGTGACGCCGAGGCGGCTGAGGTCGCGGAGGAGCTCGCCGAGGGCGACGACGACGTGATCGGGCCGGAGGCCGACGGCCCCGACGGGGCGACGGCCGAAGACTCCGACATCGAAGAATAAGGACCGCCGTCCGGACGTTGACGCCCCTCTCCGATGACTGTTCGAGGTCGTCGGAAAGGGGTGCTACTCTGGCGCTACCAGAGAAAGGAGGTGGTCCGGATATCTAGTTCTAGTACTTGCGGGACCCTGGAGGTGGCCGGCCGCTAGATCGGTCGGGCTGGAGTAACGATCCAGCGAATCCACGCCGGGCCACCCCCGCCGCACGATGCCGGACCTCGTCCCTCCGGCCGCTTCAGACCGTCGTGTGGTGGGCAAGTCCAGTCCAGGTGTAGAGCGAAGGGCGCCGAGCGTAGGCTCGGCGTCCTTCGTCGTTCTGGCCCGCTTTGTCCTGGGGCGCGGGCGTGGTTGGTCGGCGGAGGTCACGACACGCTCGCCGCCGCGCTCCGCTTCGCGCTGCCCCTCGGTGGCGCGGGCGTCGAGTGGCCAGCCACCGTGGTCGGCGCCGCGTCGCGTGGCTGGCACCGGACACCACGCTTAAGCCGCGCCGCGCGGCCGGCGACATGTCGGACCTCCGCTTCGCCCGCAGCCCGGGCGCCGCACACGCCGCGCTCCGGCGCGCCTCCCGCCCGCTCGCCATGCTCTCTGCGCGCCGCGCCGTCCGCGCCCACCGCTCCGCCGCGCTACGGGCCTGCACGTCGCTCAGCCCGCGCTATCCCCTTGCGGGCCGAGCCCGTCGGCGCCGCCGCTCCGCCGCGCTGCTTGCCAGCTGGATCCTGCCTCCTCCCGGCGCGCCGCCCAGATCGCTTGGCAGGCGGCCGCCTCTCCGGTGCATCGCGCCCGCCGCGCCCGCCGTGTCGCCCGTCGGCCGTGTCGCCCGTCGGCCGTGTCGCCCGTCGGCCGCGTCGCCGCTCGGCGCCGGCCGCTCTGCCGCTCCACTGCTCGCCTGCGGGATCTTGCGTCCTCTCGGCGCGCCGCCCAGGTCGCTTGTTGGCAGGCGGCCGCCGCTCCGCCGCTCCGCCAGTCCGCCGCTCCGAACCCGCGGCTCCGCCGCGACCCCCCGCCGGCGCGGAGGCTGGCGGGACGGCCGCCGCTGTTCTGCTGGCGCGCTGCAAGTCTCTTGCGGTGCGTCGGCCTTCGACGGGAGTTGTCCTGCCGCTCGTCAGCTCCGCAGAGCGTCGATCTCTCGGCGGGCTGCTCGCGTTCGAACGGCGGTCCCGTCTCTACCTCGCGGCTCGCGGGCTTGATGCGTTGCTCGGCAGGTGTGTAGTGGCGCGCCCAGCTCGTCGTTTCGCTGCGTCGGTGGCCGGGAGTGCGGTCGCTGAGGTCGCCCGACTACTGGCGCAAGCGTCTCGGTCGGCGCGCGTCTCGGAGGGCTGGCGACTACGCGTCGCGTGGAGGGGTCGGTGCTACGCCGCTTCTGGCAGCCACTGCCGCCAGGCCGCGGGGATGGTGGGGGTCGCCACGTGGATGAAGACGTGGGCTTGGGGCACCGAGGGTGTGCGGCGTGGGTGCATGCCGGCCTTGTCGGGCAGGTGGTCGGCCTTGCGGCGGTTGCAGGGTGCGCAGGAGGCGACGATGTTGTCCCAGGTGGAGCCGCCGCCCTTGGAGCGGGGGATCACGTGGTCGACGGTGAGGTTGCTGCGCGAGCCGCAGTACTGGCAGGTCCAGTTGTCGCGGGCGAACACGGCGCGGCGCGTGATCTTGCGGCGGTGCGTGTCGCGTGGCACCACGATGTAGGTCACGAGGCGGATCACGACCGGACGCGACATCGAGGAGCGCTCGGAGCGGAGCTCCCAGGTCGCGTGGTCGACGACCTCGGCCTTGGCCTTCAGGAGGAGGACGACGGCCCGGCGGACCGTGCACACGTTGATCGGCTCGAACGACGCATTGAGGACAAGCACCCGGCCTCCATCACGTCCACGTCGCCGGTGCTCGTCGGGCGACGTGGACCGCGGCATGTGTGGTGGCGTCGTCGTCGTGGTGTGGCTCATCGGGGTGCTCCTGGCGGAACGGTAGCATCCGAGAGGACGGAAAATGCGCGGTTCGAACCCTGTGATGACAGAGTGGCAACACGCGCGCAACAGCGCGGCGCGCCTGCGCTAGCGGGGCGCGCGAGGGTAGGAGCCGAGCACGCGGACGACTTCCGCGTGGACGTGCAGCCGCTCGATCGCCTCGCGCACGTCGGGCGCGGCGGCGTCGCCCTCGAGGTCCACGAAGAACACGTAATGGCCGAGCTGGCGCTTGAGCGGCCGCGACTCGATCCGCGTCAGGTTGATCCCGCGGAACGCCAGCTCCGACAGGCAGCGCACGAGCCATCCGGGCGACGCGTCGCCCGCGCCGTGGAAGGCGAGCGACGTCTTGGGCGCGCCGAGCACGACCCCAGCGCCGGGCGGGCCGCCCTCGCCGCCCGCGTCCTCCATCCCGCCGAACGGGTCCGCCCCCTGCGGCGCCACCCACAGGAACCGCGTCTCGTTGCCGTGCTCGTCCTCGATCCCCGACGCCAGCACGCGGCACCTGTACAGCTCGGCGGCGGTCGCCGTCCCGATCGCCGCGCGCGGCTCGCCGGACTCCGACGACGACTCCGACACCAACCGCACCGCCTCCGCCGTCGACGTCGCCGCCACCGCGCGCCGTCCCGGCAGGTTCTCCGCCAGCCACCGCCGGCACTGGCCGAGCGGCTGGGGATGCGACACCACCGCCACGATCTCCTCCAGCCCGACGCCGTCCCGCGCGATCAGCGCGTGCGTCACCGGCAGGACCTCCTCCCCCACGATCCGCACCCCGGGCGCGTCGAACGCGAGCGTGTCGAGCGTCGCGTTCACGCCGCCCTCGATCGAGTTCTCGATCGGGACCAGCGCCGCGCCGACCTCGCCGCGCTCGGCCGCCAGGACCGTGTCGCGCTCGGTCGGGAACGGCACCGCCTCGGCGCCGTCGGCCCGCCACGACGCCGCCAGCGCGGCATGCGTGAACGTCCCGGCCGGACCGAAGTACCCCAACTTCATGGCAGGCGCGGAGGCTCGGGCGGCGGCTCGCCGGCCAGCGCGACGCGGACCGCCTCGATCTCCTCGGGCGACAGCGGATATTCGGGCTCGCCGCGGACCATGTGCTTGACGTAGAGCCGGGCCTGGTCGCGGTGGTGGATGCTGCTCATCACCAGCCCGGACTGGTCGGCGTCCAGGAGCGCGATCGCCACCGACTGCTGCCCGGACATCTCGTTGTACGCGTCGAACCGCACCAGCCCGCGGAACGCGATGCCCTGGTCGAGGCGGCCCTCGGCGGCGCCCAACCGGGTGTCGAGCCGCCCCGCGACCTCGCCGACGTAGGCGTGCAGCGACCGGAACTCCTGCTCGATCCGCGCCGAGTGCTCGACGAGGTCCTCCACGGGCCCGTCGCCCAGCAGCACGCGCTGGTCGGCCCGCAGCCGCCGCAGCCGCACGAGCGCGACGACGGCCACGATCAGCGCCGCCAGCGCCACCGCGCATCCGGCGAGCGCGACGATCCCCGCGGTCGAGCTATCCACGCCCTCGACGCTACTAGGCGCGCCGCCCGGAACGCGTCGAACGCGTCAGGCGGCGCTGCCGCCTCAGTTGAACAGCACCGTGTAGGTCTGCGCGTTGTTGTCGGTCTTCTTCTCGCCGTTGACCGGCTTGATCGTCACGGTCATCATCGTCGAGGTGCCCTTCGGCGGCACCGTCGACAGGTTGACCGTGACCGTCCCCTGCGTCCCGGCCTTCGTCTGGTTGATCCGCTTGTTGACCGAGATCGGCTTGGGGCCGCCGGTGATCTTCACGTTGACGGTGACGTTGGTCTCGTCGTTCTCGCCCTGGTTGGCGTACGTGACCGCGACCGGCAGCGGCGCCTTGGCCGCGACGTGGTTGATCGCGCTGCCCGGCTGCAGCGTCACCCCGTTGGCCTGGACCGAGATCAGCCCGTGGCCGTGCGTGCCCGGCTTCGGCGTCCCGTTGCCGGACGAGCTGGACGCGCCCGCGCCGGCCGTCGGGTTGAGCTTGGCGCCGACCTGCTCGGTGTCCAGCCACCCGATCGACGGCAGGAACTTCGACGCCGGGACCGTCTGGTCGTGGATGTCGTTGCTATCCAGCGCGTCCTTGATCAGCGGCGCGACGCGCTGCGAGTAGACGACGTCGCTGGCCAGGAACAGCTGCATCTGGCCGGCGATCCGCTGGATTGCGTCCGCCGCGCCCGGCTGCGACGACAGCGCCTTGTTGAGCTGCTCGGCGATCTCGGTCACGCCCGCAAGCCGGAAGTTCATGACCATCTCGAAGTCGTGCTGGGCGTTGCCGACGTCGTCGGGCGCGTCCAGGGCCTTCGCGCGCTTGGCGTCCTGCTCGGCCTCCAGCCGGACCTGCTGGATCGCGACCTGGACGTCCTTGTTGCCGGCGGTCCCGCCGTCGAGGACGTCGAACAGCTGCTTGGAGACCGTCCCGTCGCTGCTCTGGACGATCGACGTGACGTTGCGGTTGTAGTCCTTCAGCGCGTTCTCGTGCGCGGTGTGCGAGCAGCTGCGGACCGTGAGGATCAGCAGCAGAGCGATGACCGCGAGGCCGCCGAACAGCACGAACTGGCGCCGGCGCGCGACGTCCGGAGCCGGCCGCGGCGCCGTGGCGGAGCCGCCCGCGGGCGTCGCGCGGCGTGGGCGCGCGGGACGGGTGACTCGAGTGGGCTCGTCGGGCTCGTCGTCGTCGAAGAAGGACACGTCCGCGCTCCAGGCGGGGGCGAATAGACCAGTATTACCGGTACGTCGGGCGGGACGCCCCGCTGCAACTTCGCCGTCGTGCGCAGGGCACCTTCTTCCCGCGCGGAAGACCGGATCCGGTGGAGACCGCCGAGCACACCACGACGACGTCCGCGACGGGCACCGGCGAAGTGGTGCTCGACCGCTACGAGCTGCACCGCCGCCTGGGCGGCGGCGGCTTCGGGACGGTGTGGCTCGCGCACGACCTCAAGCTCGACCGGACCGTCGCGGTCAAGCGGATCCCGGCCCCGGACGCGGACACCGCCAAGCGCGCGCAGCGCGAGGGCGTCGCGGCCGCGCGGCTGCAGCATCCGGCGATCGTCGCCCTGCACGAGGCGGGCGCCGACGAGGAGAACGTCTACCTCGTCTCCGAGCTGGTCCGCGGGGCGACGTTCGCGCGGCTGCTGGAGGAGGGCGCGCTGAGCGACCGCGACGTGGTCGAGATCGGCGTCGCGCTGTGCGACGCGCTCGCCCACGCCCACAAGCGCGGGATCGTCCACCGCGACGTCAAGCCGCTGAACATCCTCGTGCCCGACAACACCGCCGAGGGCGGGGCGCCGGCGAAGCTGACGGACTTCGGCGTGGCCAGGATCGCGGGCGACGACGCGCTGACGCGGACCGGCGACGTCGTCGGCACGCTCGCCTACATGGCGCCGGAGCAGGCCGAGGGCCGCGAGGTCGGCGCGCCGGCCGACCTCTACGCGCTCGGGCTGTGCCTGTACGAGGGGCTGAGCGGCGTCAACCCGCTGCGGGCGCGCGGGGCGGGCGCGACGGCGCGGCGGATCGGCCAGCGCCTGCCGCCGCTGGGCCGCCTGCGCCGCGACCTGCCGCTGGACCTGTGCGCGGCGATCGACCTCGCGGTGTGGCCGCACGCGGACGAGCGCGGGACGATCGCCGACCTGCGGACCGCGCTGGCCGCCGCGCTGCAGGACGTCGACGACGAGCCCGGGACGATCGCCGGCGGGCCGCTGGAGCCGCTGGCGCCCGTCGCGCCGCCGCACCGGACGCGCCTCGTCGAGCGCGCGCTGGCCGCCGCGGGCGCGGCGTGCCTGGCGGGCGCGGCGCTGAAGTGGGGCGCGACGGGCGAGCTGAGCACCGCGGTGGGGCACGCCGCCGGAGGCGCGGCGGGCGATGTCGGCACGGCCGCGGGACACGCGGCGGCTGCAGGCGGGCATGCCGCCGGAGGCGCGGCGGCCACCGGAGCGGCGGCTGGAGCCGGCGGCGCGGCGGCGGCGCCGCCCATCGCTCCG
>DATDMD010000193.1:0-3414 GCA_036518975.1 Baekduia sp. | reverse complement strand
ACGCGTTGCGCTCCGGCGATCACATCCCGCTGCATTTCCGCACCGTCGCGCTGTTCACCGCCGGCGGCGTCGCACTCGCAGTCATGACCGTCGTTCTCGTGATAGCGCAGACCTGACCGCCGGCGACTCGGGAGGGCCGTGTGCGCGGAACCCGCTAGAGCGCACTGCCGGTTTCCATGCAAAGCACAACACGGACGACAGCTCTCACTTTTCGCGCAAAGCGAGTCGCCAGTCGCTGCCGCTTTCTCCTCCAAGGCGGCAGCAGCCCGGCGAGCGGTGGGTGTTCCGCAGTGCCGCGGCTTGGACCGACTCGTTGCTGGGCTCCTCAGCCCGCCCTTCATACGGCTGGTGCGTCGCCGGGCGACGCGTATGAGCGCCAGCGCGAAACGGTCGTGGCGGTCGAGACGGCGCTTAGCTTCCCGCGTCGGCCCGGCGCCTATTGGCCGGGAGGCGGCTGTTGATCTTCTAGGTAGCGGTTCTCAAGAACGTGCGCGCAGAACGGGCCTGCCCCGGCGCCGCAGACGTCGTCGCTGCTGTCGCTTTGCGCGAAGCGTGCGGCGGGGGTTCCTCGTGCCTGGAGGGCTCCATCGCGGCGAGGCTGCGACTGCGCTGGGCTTCGGGCAGTAGGGTGACCGAGACAACGAAGCGGAGGCACCATGGTCAAGCTGGTCGTGCTTTACGGTCCGCCCGCGGATCCCGATGCGTTCGAGCGACACTACGCCGATACGCACACCGAGCTGGCGACGGCGGTTCCGGGGCTGCGGCGGTTCGAGGCAGCACGTGGCATCGCCACCCCGGATGGCAGCGACCTTCCGTACCAGCGCATCGCCGAGCTCACATTCGACGACGTGGAGGCCCTGCAGGCGGGCATGTCGTCGGACGAGGGTCAAGCCGCCGTCAACGACATTCCCAACTTCGCCACCGGTGGCGTCACGATCTTCATCGCGGAGATCGACGAATAGCGCCCGGCCGTCGCCGTCGCCGTCGCCGTCGCCGTCGTCGGCGACAGGCGCGGACGGCGCTTCGCATGATCGGGGCGGCGGCGACCCTGTGGCTATGGCCTGGCGATGCGCGACGAGCCTGAGTTCCGCTGCTGATCGCGGTCGCCAGCCTTTCTGGCTGGTGCGCTGTGTTGCTGCTCTGGTAGCCACCACGCAGAAGGGATCCGCTGTCGCTTTCCATGCACAGGCGCGGATCGCTCCTGAGTTTCGTCCATTGCCCTGATCCAGGCACGGCGCGCGCTGCGGACGGCGTCCCACCGTCTGCGACGATCCGGACCCTCATGACCGACGACGCCACGAGCTGGTTCGAGCCGCTGTACGCGCAGACCGCCGCGCAGGGCGGGGCGCCGCCGTGGAACCGGGACGCGCCGCGCGGCCTGCTGCAGCAGTGGGCCGAGGAGCGCCACCTCGACGGCGGCGGCCGCCGGACCGCGGTCGTCGTCGGCTGCGGCCTCGGCGCCGACGCCGAGTACGTCGCGTCCAAGGCCTATAACACGGTCGCCTTCGACCTCTCGCCGACCGCGATCCGCCTCGCGCGCGAACATCATCCGGACACGCGCGTCGACTACCGCGTCGCCGACCTGCTCGATCTCCCGGCGGACTGGCGGCGCGCGTTCGACCTCGTCGTCGAGTGCTGGACCGTCCAGGCGCTGCCCGACCCGCCGCGCACCGCGGCCGTCCACGCGATCGCGGACCTCGTCGCCGAGGGCGGCACGCTGATCGTCGTCGCGGTCGCCCGCGACGACGACGCGTCCGACGACGAACCGGACGGCGGACCGCCCTGGCCGCTGAACCGGGCGACGATCGAGGGGTTCGCGCACGGCGGCGTGACCCCCGTGGACGTCCGCCGCGTCACGGATCCCGAGGCTCCGGACCGCCGCCGCGGCTGGCGCGCCGAGTTCACCCGCCGCTGAGATGAGCTGTTCCACGGGTCCGGTGCGGCCGCTCGACGGCCCGGCCGGCGCCTGACGCCACCCGATTTCTTGCCGATCCAACCAGGATCGGCGGCGAAGCCGTGCGGCGTCAGCCATCCGCCCGGACCGCCGATCGACCGGACCGTCTCGCGGAACACCTCATCTGAGGCGACACCCCTTTCACACCTGTTACCAGCCTGTTACTTCCGGTACGCCGGCGCGCCACATCGCCGATCGAGTGGGCGTGCGCCCCATGCCTGTCCGGCTGTTGATCACCGCTGCCCTGGCCGTCGCCATCCTCGCCGCGGCGGTGCTCGCCGTCCTGCACCTGCGTCAGGACGCCCATCGCCGGGCCGACGACCGCACGGCCGTCCAGCGGCTGAGCTCCGACATCGTCAGCGCTCAGGCCGTCGGCTGGCACGGCCTCGCCGAGGGCGCCGCCGACTTCACGATCGCCTCCCAGTCCAAGGCCCTGGACCGCCGCATCCGCGCGGAGGCCGCCGCGCTGCGCGACCTGCCGGGCGGCGCCGACGAGCACCAGCGCGTCAACCTGCTCGTCGACGAGCTGCTCAAGGGCATCCACACCGAGCTGGGCGACCAGAACCGCGGCGCCGGCCAGCGCGAGCAGGCCCACCGCGACCTGACGATCACGCTCCTGGGCACCAGCGACCTCCTCGACGCCGCGCTGTCCGACGCGCAGCGCCACGCGATCGCCCGCGCGAACGCGGCGAACACCGCGCTGTTCGAGGGCTCGCTTGGGGCCATCGGCGCCGCCGGCGCCGCGCTGGCCGCGATGGCGCTCGCCGCCCGCCGCATCCGGCGCCGCGCCGCCCAGCGCTTCCGCGCGCTCGTCGAGCAGTCCTCGGAGATCCTGCTCGTCCTCGACGCCGACGGCCGCATCACCGACGTCACCGAGGCCGCGCTGCGCCGCACGTTAGGTCGGGACCCGCATTCGGTGCTGGGCCGCACGGCCCTCGACCTCGTCGAGGCCGCCGACCAGTCACGGGCCCAGACCGCGCTGCAGCGCCTCAAGGAGGACCCCGAGGGTCCGCGGCCGGCGTTCCAGGTCGCGATCCAGCACGACGACGGCTCGCTCGTCCACCTCGAGGCGATCGGCAACAACCTGCTCCAGACGCCCGCGATCGGCGGCCTGGTCCTCACGCTGCGCGACGTGACCGAGCGCCGGACGATGGAGGACGAGCTGCGCCACCAGGCGTTCCACGACGCGCTCACCGGTCTGCCGAACCGCGCGCTGTTCGACGACCGCCTCGCGCAGGCCCTCCGCCGGCGCGCGCGCCGCGGCGGCGGCGACGGCGGCGCCGCGGTCGTCCTCGTCGACCTCGACGACTTCAAGGCCGTCAACGACTCGCTCGGCCACGCCGCGCCGGCGACGAGCTGCTGATCGAGTGCGCGCGGCGCTTCGACCAGCTGATCCGCGGCACCGACACCGCCGCGCGCCTGGGCGGCGACGAGTTCGCGATCCTGCTCGACGGTGAGAT